>JAZKIK010000652.1:0-2264 GCA_040384925.1 Pseudomonadota bacterium
CAAGACCACTGACAAACATCCTGGTATACGAGTACATGCAAAATCGTATACATATCCTTACATTTTTACCCGCCTGACACCTTGTCGAACAGTTGTGCTTATAAATAACTTTTAGAAGTGTTAAAAAATCACACCGCCTAATGTAATAAACACCAAAAAACAACGTGTATATACAAGTTCAAAACCCACCATGGAGATGCGCTATCAGGGTGCTGGCGAGCCAGCTTGTATTGAAGCCTGATTAAAAATGCGATCAGGCGAATTGAATGTCAGGAACCCGACAGATAGGGGCATAAGGGTTCTCTATTTTGACTTTTAGTTACAAAAACCACCAAACAAGGCAAGGAATCATCTTGTTGCCATTTTCATTTGTTGCCCGGAAACTTCCTGCAGCACAACACAGTCTCAGGGTTTATGCGGTAAAAATAGCGTCTCTCCCTTTGAAATACCTTTCCCCCCTCAGAAAAACCGAAAGATCCGGGTGCCTCCGCAAAGTCAACATAGCCCGGAAAACTGCAGAGCCAGCGATGCCAAAGCAGGTACGTGTTTACATAAAGTAACAAGCTTTGTATCGAGTCGGAATTTCAAATGCAGTCATCAGCCATTAGGCAGTTCTTAGACGCAACTGGGTGCGCGAAGCGATCGCCGCAGCAGAATGGAAAGCGATGTCAGATAAAAAACCACAGGGAAAACTCATGGGTTCAAAAATCACATCGGCAACATCGTCTGCAGCCAGTTCAGCGCCGCATGTGCGGCAATGGCATGAACTGCTGAAAACCGGTCTTTGGTATGTGGCACTGCCAGAAGCCCTGCAGAATGCATTGCTGGACATGGCGGCCTGCAAGAACCTGCAGTCGGGCCAGTACCTGATGCGTCGCGGGGACATTTCAAAAGGCATTTACGCCATTCTTGAAGGCAATATACGCGCTTCGACCATCACTGGCCCTGCTGACAAAAGCAGTGAACTGATACTGCTGGATCTGCAGCCCGGCCACTGGTTTGGTGAAATCACGCTGTTTGACCACCGGCCCCGCACCTATGACTGCCGCGCGGTAGGGCTGACCAGACTGCTTTATATCAACCCGGATGATCTGGAACAGTTGCTGGAGCTGCAGCCCCAGTACTGGCGTGACTTTGGACGGCTGATGGCGGGCAAACTGCGCGCCAACCTGCAGGCGACCGAAGAGTTGATGTGCCTGCCCGCCCGTGCCAGGCTAGCCAGCCGCCTTCTTGAAATAGCCAGCGGTTTTGGCTGGATGGCGATGCCACGCGCTTTGCAGCCCGGCCACCAACTCAAGGTATCACAGGCTGACCTGGCCCTGATGCTCGGCTATTCAAGGCAAACCGTGAACAACCTGCTGGTTGAACTGCAGGACAAAAGCTGGCTGACCCTGCGCCGGGGTGTGATTGAAATTCTGGATCCGGCTGCACTGCAACGTGAAGCGCGGGGGCTGGATGCAGCGGATGCGGGCCAGCCCGCAATCCGCCCTGCCTGACAAAAACTTACTCGATTGAAATTTTTCCAGTCTCGATAACCGTCTTCCAGCGTGCATATTCAGCCTGCTGAAAAGCTGCAAATTGCGCGGGTGTATTGGTCACCATTTCAAAACCGATGGACGTGAACTGATCCTTGACCTTGGGGTCGTTCAGGGCTTCAACAAATGCCGCATGGGCTTTTTCGCGTACCGCTGCCGGCAAGCCCTTGGGAGCAACGATGGCCTGCCATGAGGTGACTTCAACGTTTTTTACACCAGCTTCGGCCAGTGTCGGCACATCGGGCAGGACAGCTGAGCGTTTTGAGCTGGTAATGGCCAGTACACGCATTTTTCCGCCCTTGATGTACTGCACGACTGAATTGATGTTCTGGAATGAGGCATCAACCTGCCCGCCCATCAGGTCGGTATGCGCCGGTGCGCCGCCTTTATAGGGAATATGGACGCCTGTGGTGCCGGTTTGTTGCCAGAACAGCTCGGTCGTCAGGTGGTCGCTCGATCCATTGCCTGCAGATGCAAAACTCATCTTTCCGGGGTTGGCCTTTTGATGGGCAATGATGTCTGCAACGCTTTTGAATGGTGAATTCACCGGCACCACAAGCACATTCGGGGACTGCACGGCGACGGTGATCAGGTCAAAGTCTTTCAGCGGGTCATATTGCATGCTTTTGACAAGGTGCGGCACGATCACCAGCGGCCCCAATGACGTGACCAGAAAGGTGTAACCATCGGCTGCTGCACGTTTTACAAAAGCCGAACCAATGGTGCCGG
>JAZKIK010000653.1:0-2442 GCA_040384925.1 Pseudomonadota bacterium
AGGCCCCCGCAAAGAGCGCCACCTCTGCAAGCGTGCGGCGCTACTGGATGGCTGGGTGAAGCGGATCGCTTTCATCTGCCCTCCCGCATTGCGTCGCTATTACGTCCCCTCCATGAGCCTCGACACTCTGTTGCAGCATGTTGGACAGGTCATTGCTACTCATGAGGTCGCGTATGCAGTCAGTTTTGAAGAGGCACAGTGGCCTAAGCCGGACGAGCCGGAACCAAACAGGCAAGCCAAATACCTCGGTCGTGCGCAAGATCTACGGTCGTTCAGCCGATTTACGTTCTTGCAAATGTTCTTGGGCAGGCCAAGAAAAGTTTCATAACCTTGCATTTGACACCTTAAGCCGGTCACCATGTGGAAAACGACCATCATGTTCAGAACGAGGACGCGACTCAATGCTGTACGGGGCTGCATAGAGGTGTTTCAGTGCGGACCTGGCTAAGCGACCAGTGATTTTTAGTACCTACAAGTACGCTTTGGCAACTGAGGAACTGAAGTCCGCGTCAACCCCTTGTTCGTGTCAAATGCCGACGGGTCTTGCTGACAGACTTAAGGTGAACCAGCATCAGCTGACAGCCTGCGCTACCTTGTATCGTGGCTGATTTTGGGTAATTTGCACATATTCAGAGCGAGCAAAGTGAAGTCATAATTTGTTAATAGATGTGAGCAAGACCGCTATTATTTTTGACTCCAAAACTCAGTAACTTGCCGCCTCGACGATTCGGTCAATCCGACACATGAATCTGCCAGGGACTACGTCCGTGACTTGTGCTTGCGATACATCGCGTCAGATAAACGTTGATCGATTCTTACTTAACTAATAAAAAGTATGTTCACTTTGATGCCGAAAGAGACAACACACTATTGCTTATTTATGTTTCAATCTGTATCTGGCTAAAATCTGAGTTACAAACAAAAACAATTCATTAGAGGGGGTCGCTAGCGGCGACGCAATTTTTTGAAAAAAATCGTCGTCAATCAGCCGGCCTTTGTGTGGGCGGTAGAGGCAATCTGTAGCCTTTTGCAGGTGCCATGTCAGCGTGAGTTGATACTGCAGCAGTACGCCGCCCCATACGACGCAGATACCATATTGGCCGTCTTGGCGGAGTTGGGCGTTGCGAGCCAAAGCCACAAACTCAAACCCGCCAAACTCCATCAAGAATCTTTTCCTGCGCTGGTGTGGCTGGCCAAGCCATCCGATGTGGATCCTGCGTCCTACACGGACGTACCGTCAGATGCCCCCAGTCACCACCCGGCCATCTTGCTGCAAGCCGATGCCGACAAAGTTCTGGTCCTTCGCCCCGGTGACCAAAAGCCGATGGCGATGCCGATTGTTGAACTGACCGCTTACATGAAGGCTGGTGGTAGTACTCACATCGCCCGCCTTACCACCCAGGTTAAAACTGACACCGATCCCGACGGTGCCATCCTCAGCGCGCAAGGCAGGCGCTTTGGGTTTAGCTGGTTCACGCCGGAGCTGTTGAAACACAAAAAGCTCTGGCAGGAAATCTTCCTCGCCTCCCTGGTTATCCAGCTCATCGCCCTGGCCACGCCGCTGTTCACGCAAACCATCATCGACAAGGTCATCGTCAACCGCACCCAGAGCACGCTTATTGTGGTGTTGATCGGCATGGCTGTCTTCATTGTTTTCACCACCATTCTCAGCTGGCTACGCCAATACCTGGTGCTGCACACTGGCAATCGGGTGGATGCTGTGCTGGGTGCTGCCGTGTTTGAGCGCTTGTTCAAGCTCCCTCCGCTTTACTTTCAGCACCGCCCCACAGGCGTCATCTCCGCCCGCCTGCACGGGGTGGAAACCATACGTGAATTTATCGCCAGCACGGCGGTCACCCTGATTCTGGACTTTCCCTTCTTGCTTATCTTCGTGGCCATCATGCTGTACTACAGCGTGGTGCTCAGCGCCATCGTGCTGGGCATCATGGGCATCATTGCCCTGGCCAGCTTCCTGGTGGCCCCGGCGTTTCAAAAGCGCTTGCAAGAGCAGTTTCAAATGGGCGCGCGTAACCAAGCCTTTGTAACAGAATATGTGGGCGGGCTGGAAACGGTCAAATCCTTGCAACTCGAACCCCTGCTGGCCAGCCGCTACAGGGGCTATCTGGCCACCTACCTCACAGCAGGCTTTGCCACCAAGCAACTGGCCAACACCTACAACAGCTTTGCCCAGATGCTTGAGCAGATCATGAACCTGCTTATCTTGGGTGTCGGTGCCTGGATGGTGATGCACAGCGCAGAGTTCACCATCGGCATGTTGATCGCTTTTCAGATGTTTGCCAGCCGCGTGTCCCAGCCCATGCTGCGCCTGGTCGGTCTGTGGCAGCAGTTTCAGCAGGCCAGCTTATCCGTTGACAGGCTGGGCGACCTGATGAATGCCCCCATCGAGCCCTACACGCTGTCCCCCAAACGCCTGCAAACAGG
>JAZKIK010000654.1:0-2059 GCA_040384925.1 Pseudomonadota bacterium
TAAATTTGAGTGGCAGCTCGGCCTCTGGCGTGATCACGTCGCGCACAAACTTGGTCAGCGGCACTTCAGATGTGGGGATCAGGTACAGCGAGGCGTTTTCGGCTGCGCCCTCTTGCCCGCCTTTTTTGGCGGCAAATAAATCTTCCTCAAACTTGGGCAACTGGCCGGTGCCACGCAATGAGTCGCTATTCACGATGTAGGGCACATAACATTCGGTGTAACCGTGCTCGGCCGTCTGCACGTCGAGCATGAACTGCGACAGGGCGCGGTGCAGTTTGGCAAGCTGGCCCTTCATGACTGTGAAGCGTGAACCTGTGAGCTTGGTGCCCATCTCAAAGTCCAGGCCCAGTGGCTGGCCGACATCCACGTGGTCTTTCACCTCAAACGCAAATGCTGGCGGCTCGCCACCTGGGCCTTCTACCGGGCTCCATTTGCGCACTTCAACATTGCCTTGTTCATCGCTGCCTTGCGGTACCGACTCGTGCGGCAGGTTGGGCACGGCCAGCAGCAGGCTTTGCAGTTCGGCCTGGATCTGGTCCAGCCGCCAGCTGGAGGCCTCAAGTTCGGTTTTGGAACTGCTGACCTGCGCCATGACAGCGCTGGCGTCTTCACCCTTGGCTTTCAACTGGCCAATCTGTTTGGACAGGGTGTTGCGCTGGTTTTTCAGTTCTTCGGTCCGGATCTGGATGGATTTGCGCTCCAGCTCAAGCGCCTGAAAGGCCTCGACGTTCAGAAAAAGCTGTGGGCTTATGCGGGTTTCAAGGCGGGCAATGGCCGATGGCAGGTCTTTGCGGAGCAGGTTGATATCTAGCATGTTGGCATTGTATTTTTAAAGATGGCTGCGGCACTCAGGCCAATGTTGCCGGGTCAAGATTGGCACCGCAAATGATCAGGCAGACTTTTTCTTCGGCACGCGGCAGGTAGCGCCCGCTTTGCAGCGCGGCCAGTGGCAGTGCGGCGGCGGGTTCGACTGCCAGTTTGAGTTCTTTCCACAGCCAGTGCTGGGCGCTGCGAATCGACTCGTCGCTCAGCAACAAGGCATCACGCACATGGACCTGGGTGGCTGCCCAGCCCAGGCTGCCAATGCGTTTGGCACCCAATGAATCGGCTGCAATGCCGCTGACGGCCACATCCACCGGCTGGCCGGCCTGCCTTGCGCTGAACAGCGTGGGTGCCAGCTCGGGCTCCAGCGCAACAACCTTGCTGCGCTGGCCAAACCAGCTGGCAATGCCGCCAATCAGGCCGCCACCGCCCACGCTGACCAGCACGCTATCAGGCAAACCGCCCTGCTGTTCGACTTCAAGCCCAAGTGTGCCTGCACCCACCAGCACTTCAGGCTGGTCATAAGCATGGGTCAGCAAGGCACCGGTCTGCTGCTGGCGCGCCAGGCAGGCCTGCAGTGCCTCGGCATAGGTGGCACCTAACACCACGACCTGTGCGCCCAGTTCAGCCAGCCTGGCCCGTTTGGCGGGGCTGGAGACTTCGGGCACAAACACTTCACAAGGCACACCCAGCGCCCTGGCGGCGGCTGCCGTGGCAATGCCGGCATTGCCGCCCGAAGCCACAATCACGCCGCTGGCCGGAATCGGGTTGGACAGCAGGCGGTTCAACATGCCGCGCGCCTTGAAGCTGCCGCCGGTCTGCATATGCTCCAGCTTGAGCCAGACTTCGGCGCAATTGAGCCCCAGGGCACTGCCTGGCAGCTTCCAGAGCGGGGTTTTGCGTATGAAGTGGCTGTAACGCTCGTCAAACAGGCGCTGGCAGCTTTCGATCTGATGGCTTTCAATCATTTTTTTTACTTCAGCCCAGCTGGTGCAGCTGGCTGTCGCTGACTTCCATCATGTGGCCCTGCGCGTCGAGCTTGAGGCCCTTGGGCAGCGGGAATTTGATGGTTTCTTCAATGCCTTCCATCTTGCGCACTGACACGGCGCCCAGCGCACGGATGCGGTCAATCACCTGTTTGACCAGAATTTCGGGTGCTGAAGCGCCTGCCGTCAGGCCAACGCGGCTTTTGCCTTCAAACCATGACTCTTTCAGCTCGCTGGCATCGTCCACCATA
>JAZKIK010000655.1:0-14674 GCA_040384925.1 Pseudomonadota bacterium
TCAAAGGCATTCTGGTCAACATCTTCGGCGGCATCATGAAGTGCGACACGATTGCCGAAGGCGTGATCACCGCCTGCAAGGCTGTCAACCTGTCGGTTCCGCTGGTTGTGCGCATGAAGGGCACCAACGAAGACCTGGGCAAAAAGATGCTGGCCGACTCGGGTCTGCCCATCATCGCCGCAGACACCATGGCCGAAGCCGCGACAAAAATCGTCGCAGCCGTCAAATGAACCACCCCCGAAGCGCCCCTGGCGCTCCCCCCTCAAGGGGGCGACCACATGCGGCCCGGCAAAGCCGGTTCCGCTGCGGTCACTTGACAACAACTTTCACCGGATGAGGGCATCATGAGTATTTACATCAATAAAAACACCAAAGTCATCACGCAGGGTATTACCGGCAAGACCGGTCAGTTCCATACCCGCATGTGCCGCGATTACGCCAATGGCAAAGAAGCCTTTGTGGCAGGCGTGAACCCCAAGAAAGCCGGCGAAGACTTCGAAGGCATCCCGATTTTTGCCAATGTGACGGAAGCCGCCCAGGCCACTGGTGCCACGGTTTCGGTGATTTACGTGCCGCCAGCAGGCGCTGCAGCCGCCATCTGGGAAGCCGTGGAAGCCAATCTGGACCTGGCCATCTGTATCACCGAAGGCATCCCCGTCAAGGACATGCTGGAAGTGCGCAACCGCATGAAGGCAAAAGAAGCCGCTGGCGGCAAAAAAACGCTGCTGCTGGGTCCCAACTGCCCTGGCCTGATCACGCCTGAAGAAATCAAGATCGGCATCATGCCCGGCCATATCCATCGCAAGGGACGTATTGGTGTGGTCAGCCGCTCCGGCACGCTGACTTACGAAGCCGTGGCACAACTGACCGAAATCGGTCTGGGCCAGTCCAGCGCTGTGGGCATTGGTGGCGACCCCATCAATGGCCTGAAACACATTGACGTGATGCGCGCCTTCAATGACGACCCGGACACCGATGCCGTCATCATGATTGGCGAAATCGGTGGCCCGGATGAAGCTGAAGCCGCCATGTGGTGTAAAGCCAACATGAAAAAACCTATCGTCGGTTTTATCGCCGGTGTGACGGCTCCTGCGGGCAAACGCATGGGCCACGCGGGTGCCCTGATCTCCGGTGGTGCTGACACAGCCGATGCCAAGCTCGAGATCATGGAAGCCTGTGGTTTTACCGTCACGCGCAATCCGTCAGAGATGGCCAAGCTCTTGAAAGCCCTGCTGTAAGCATCTAGTATCGGCCAACTGCGGTTAGCCACAACATACAGACCGGTTGTCATCGCTGACAATCGGTTTTTTTTCATTTTCTTGAGAGGGTTTTTATGGAAGAGTTCATGACAGCAAGCTTCTGGCTTGCGGTGGGGCAGATCATCATGATCGACATCCTGCTGGGTGGTGACAACGCAGTCGTTATCGCCCTGGCTTGCCGCAACCTGCCAGCCAAACAGCGGACTCAAGGCATTATTTACGGCACCATTGGTGCGATTGTCCTGCGAGTCATCCTGATCGCTTTTGCGCTGGCTTTGCTGGCTGTGCCCTATCTCAAAATTGTCGGTGCCATCTTGCTGTTGTGGATAGGTGTCAAACTGCTTCAGCCAGAAGATGACGAAGGCCACAACATCAGCTCCAGCGACAAACTGTGGGCTGCCGTGAAGACCGTGATCATTGCCGATCTGGTCATGAGTGTTGACAACGTGCTGGCCATTGCCGGGGCTGCACAGGGCGCGGGTCAAAGCCATCAACTGCCGCTGGTCATTTTTGGCCTGCTGGTCAGCATTCCCATCATTGTCTGGGGTAGCCAGCTGGTGCTCAAGCTCATGGAGCGTTTCCCGATTGTCATTACCCTGGGGGCCATGCTGCTTGGCTGGATTGCAGGTCAAATGGCCTACACGGACCCAGCGATCAAGGCTTATCTGCCGGTGGGAACGCACTGGAGCTACGTTGTGGCGGTGGCGGGTGCCTTGTTTGTGCTGATTGTCGGCAAGGTGATGCAAAGCCGGACAAAACCAGCCCTCGCCGAATAATCGGGCTTTCCAGCAAGGTCGCTGCAGCTTAAAACATCTGCAGCGACACATATTTGCAACAAAACAAGCCATGCACAGGAAAAAGTTGCTTGTTTGGCCAATGGCTGTCTGTTAAGGTC
This sequence comes from Pseudomonadota bacterium, assembly GCA_040384925.1. Taxonomy (GTDB): domain Bacteria; phylum Pseudomonadota; class Gammaproteobacteria; order Burkholderiales; family Burkholderiaceae_C; genus Polaromonas. The sequence continues at coordinate 2,155 of JAZKIK010000655.1, forward strand.
AATATTCAGGGGTTTATAAGCAATATACATACGGTAATTGGTTGTTTTTTTGCAAATGCACCTCAAAAATCCTGGCCTAGGCCAACATAAAACAACTCGGGGGATGGGGCGTGGGCAAGTCATCTAGCATGCAGGGCAAGAGGGGGCAATTCTGGCGCGCCGACTGGTTTGTTGGTGTGCTTGTTGTTCTGGCCGTTCTTGTTCTGCACCGCACGACGGATTTTTTCGGCACGCTTGAGCGCCGTTACTACGACTTTGCCAGTACCAGCACCTCACGTCAGCCTTCTGACCGCATCGCCATCATTGCGATTGATGATCAGAGTATTGCCAATATTGGTCGCTGGCCCTGGCCACGCGATGTTCAGGCCCGGCTGATTGATCAACTTGCAGCGGCCAAAGCAAAAACCATAGTCAACACCACCCTTTTTTTTGAGCCCCAAACAGACAGGGGCCTGGTGTTCATCCGCAAGATGAAAGAAGTCCTGGCCGACCCTGTTGTTGCCCAAAGTGGCGTCAACGAACAGCTGGGCAAGGTCATTGCCGATGCAGAGATCGCGCTGGACACCGACGCCCTGCTTGCCGCCAGCATGACCAGGGCTGGCAATGTGCTGGTGCCCTCGTTTTTTATGCGGGGTGTGCCGCAGGGGCGGCCTGACAATCCTTTGCCGGCCTATGCACTCAAGAGTGCGATCGATGAGCCCAATGATTTCTCCCTGCCAGCGTTGCGTGGACAACAGCCGATTGAAATCATCGGTAACGCTGCGGCGGGTGTCGGGCATCTGAATCAGCTGCAGGATGATGACGGTGCGGTCAGGCAAGAGCCCTTGCTGATCAACTATTTTGGCAAGGCTGTGCCGTCCATGGCCTTGCTGGCGGTTGCCAAAAGCCTGAATCTGGGGCCTGCCGACATCAGGCTGAATGTGGGTGAGTCAGTGCAAATTGGCAAACTGGTCATCAGGACGGATGAATCGGCCTTGATGTTGCCGCAGTTCTACAAGGGCAAGGACGGTCGTCCGGCGTTTGCTGTAGATTCCTTTTACGACGTGGTTTCCGGCAAAATCCCCGCGACCAAATACGCTGACAAGATTGTGATTATTGGCGGTACGGCCGTCGGGGTAGGTAGTCTCTTTAATACGCCTGCTGGTCCTGGCCTGTCGGCAGCTGAAACCATGGCGCATATCACGTCAAGCATTTTGAGTGAACATTTCATTGTGGAGCCGGTTTGGGGTGCTGGGGCCAAACTTGCCGCACTGCTGCTGGTGGCGTTTTACCTGATTGCCGGCCTGCCGCGCCTGACTGCGGGCAAAGCCGCAATCGTCACCCTGGGCCTGTTTGTGGTGTTGCTGGTGCTTGAGTTCAGCTTGCTGTCAGTCGCGGCCAAATGGCTTCAATTTGTGTTTCCGGCAGCACTGCTGCTGATTGGTCATCTTGCATTGACCACCAAGCGCTTCCTGATGACAGAGGCAGGCAAGCTCAAGTCCGATGAAGAGTCGGCAGAGACCAACCGCATGATGGGTCTGGCATTGCAGGGTCAGGGGCAGCTTGACATGGCCTTTGACCGTTTTCGCCGTGTGCCCTTTGGCGATGCGCTGATGGACAACCTGAACAATCTGGCGCTGGATTTTGAGCGTAAACGGCAGTTCAACAAGGCGCAGGCTGTGTACGAGCATATGGCCAGCTATAACAAAAACCATAAAGACCTGCAGTCAAAACTCAATCGGGCAAAAAACCTGTCGGAAACCGTCATCCTGGGCGGCAGCGGGGCGCATCCGGGCGGCACCATGCTGCTGGACGGTGGTGGTGTCGAAAAACCCATGCTTGGTCGTTATCAGGTCGAAAAAGAGCTTGGCAAGGGCGCAATGGGTGTGGTGTATCTCGGCAAGGACCCCAAAATTGGCCGTGTGGTTGCCATCAAGACCATGGCGCTCAGCCAGGAGTTTGAAGGTGAAGAACTGGACGACGCCCGCGAGCGTTTCTTCCGTGAGGCAGAAACTGCCGGCCGCCTGCAGCATCAGAACATCGTGACGATTTTTGATGCAGGCGAGGAGCATGATCTGGCCTACATTGCCATGGAGTTTCTGAAGGGCAAAGACCTGGCGGACGTCACCAAGGGTGAACACCTGCTGCCCATACCCAGGGTTTTGTCAATCGTGGCGCGTGTTGCCGAAGCACTGGCCTATGCCCACAAACAGAACGTGGTTCACCGGGACATCAAGCCCGCCAACATCATGTACGACATGGAAAGTGACTCCGTCAAGGTCACTGACTTCGGCATAGCCCGAATCACAGATTCCAGCAAGACCAAAACAGGCCTGGTCTTGGGTACACCCAGCTTCATGTCGCCCGAACAGATTGCGGGCAAAAAAGTCGATGGCCGCTCGGATTTGTATTCATTGGGTGTGATGCTGTTCCAGATGCTTGCGGGTGTGCTGCCTTTTCGGGGCGATTCGATGGCGGAGCTGATGTACAAGATTGCCAATGAGCCAGCACCCGATATTCGAATCATTCGCAAGGAAGTGTCCGACAAACTGGCGGACATCGTCGCGCTCTCATTGAGCAAACGTTCGGACACCCGCTACCAGAGTGGTGATCAATTTGCCGCTGATTTGCGGGCTGTCATTGCAGATTTTTCAAATATTGCCGCAGGTGGCAAGGCCAGCAGCACGGCAGCTTCGATTGATTCGGGAGAAATGTCTTGGGTAGGTCACAATACGCAGGCTGACAAAACGGCGGTATTTGCAGTTGGCTCGCCCGCTGGCAGGCCACAGTTTGAGGCTACTGTCGTCAAGGCAGCCGAAAACCATGAGGCAACACAGCCTGCAGGTGCGGCGACTACCTCTGACCTTGGCAAGACAATAGTGATGCGCCCCGGGCCGACCGAGCAGCCGCTTGGCGATGCTGACACCGACATAAAGATATAAGCTTTCCAACATGATTTACGAGATCTGCACTCAAACAGACCCAGGCCTGGCGCGAGAAAACAACGAAGATGCTGTTGCTTTTGAAGCTTCAACACGTCTTTGCATACTTGCGGACGGCATGGGGGGGTATAACGCGGGTGAGATCGCGAGCGGGATGGCCGTAGCCTTCATCAAGTCGGAAATGGGCCGGTGGTTGTCACAGGCAGGCAAGCACGCCAATGCCAAAGAGGTGCGTCGCGCGTTGGAAATATGTGTTGAAAACGCAAATCACTCGATTTTTAACGCGGCAAACTCCAATCCCCAATATACGGGAATGGGTACAACACTGGTGGTTGGGGTGTTTCAGGAGGACCGGTTCATGTTGGGGCATATCGGCGATTCACGGTGCTACCGGTTGCGCGCGAGCGAGTTTCAGCAAATCACCAAAGATCACTCGCTTCTTCAGGAGCAACTGGACGCAGGTCTCATCACTCCAGAGCAGGCGCAAACATCGCTGAACAAAAATCTTGTGACCAGAGCTTTGGGCGTGGAAGACACAGTCATGCTTGAAGTTCATGAACATCGCGTTGAAGTGGGTGATACTTACCTCATGTGCTCAGACGGACTGTCTGACATGGTGGGTGATGCTGCGATCGCCGGAGTTATGCTTGGGGCTGGTTCACTGGAGCAAAAAGCCAGGCAGTTGATTGCGGCGGCCAACGAAGCGGGTGGACGCGATAACATTTCGGTATTGTTGGCACAGGCCAAACAGGCCACGGTTAAACGCGGCCTCCTGTCCAGAATGCTGGGAAAATGAAGTCATGATCGAAATATCAAAAACAGACAGGAGTCGGCCATGCCGAAAATGATCGTCTCTATTGACGGCGTTGTTATCAAGGAAGTTCAGCTGACCAAAGACCGTACGTCTTTGGGGCGGCGTCCTTACAACGATATTGTGATTGACAACCTTGCTGTCAGTGGTGAGCATGCTGTATTGCAGATGTCAGGTAATGAGGTTTACCTGGAAGATCTGAACAGCACCAATGGCACGTATGTCAATGGAAAAGCGGTTAAAAAACAGCTTTTGCAAAACAGCGACACGGTTGAAATCGGCAAATACAAGATCAAGTATGTCAATGAGGCAGCCAATGCCGGATTTGAAAAGACCATGGTCATCAAGGCCGGCACTGCGGGGCTGGCTCCACCTGCCGGAGCACCTCCTGTAGCTGCTGCTCAAGGTTCCGTTCTGAATGCCGCCATTAAAGTCATGTCGGGTGCAGCAGCCGGGCGCGAGGTTGCACTGGTCAAAGTGGTGACAACCATAGGCAAGCCTGGTGTTGCTGTCGCAGCAATCACCAAGAGGCCGCATGGATTTGTGGTTGCCCATGTTGAAGGTGCGGACAGGCCTTCCCTGAATGGCTCCCCCATAGGTGCCGAGCCAGTGACGCTGAAACATGGTGACATGCTGGAACTCGCGGGTACACAAATGCAGTTTGTCCAGCATTGATGAATTAACGCCGCTGGCTGCGTACCGGTTTAGCGCGCTCAAGAGGTTCCATGCAACTTCTCTCCAGGCACTGGCCTCGTATTGCAGTCACCCTGATACCGCTGGTCTTTGCTCTCCTGCATGCCAGCGGGGCGCTACGTATAGGTGTGCTTCAAAGGCTTGACGACATTATTTATGATGCCCGTTTGCGCTCAACCATGCCTCAAACGCTGGACGAGCGCATTGTCATTGTTGATATTGATGAAAAAAGTCTGGCTGAAGTGGGGCGATGGCCATGGAGCCGTAACAGGCTGGCCAGTTTGGCGGAGGAACTGCTCGATCAACAAAAAGTGGCCATTTTGGGGTTTGACGTCGTATTTGCCGAGGCGGACGAGAGTTCTGGCCTGAAACGGCTCAAGCAGCTGGCCCAGAACGAGATGCGGGATCAGCCCGGTTTTTCCGATCGACTTGATCAGATTCAGACCAGCCTGGATTACGACGCGATTTTTTCAAAAGCCATTGAAAATCGGCCGGTCGTGATGGGTTATTACTTCACCAGTGATCGTGATGGCCGGGTCAATGGTGTTTTACCCTCTCCAGTCATGGGCAAGGAGTCGCTGGAGGGAAAGCCGATCAAATTTACCAGCTGGAACGGTTACGGCGCAAATATCGAGGTAATTTCCAAAGCGGCTCCGATGGCTGGCTTTTTTAATTCCATCACTGAAGGGGATGGCGTTGTACGTTCCATTCCCTTGCTGGCGGAATACAAAGGCCAATATTACGAGTCCTTGTCACTGGCCATGTTTCGCATGTTGGCTGGTTTGCCCAAGGTAGCGCCTGGCTTTCCGCAGGAGAAGTTTCTGAGTCGCAACTATCAGGGACTTGAGAGCATCCTGCTCAGGCAGGATGGCAAGGTTCTGGCGCTTCCTGTTGATGACCGGGTTGCAACCCTGGTGCCTTTTCGCGGTAACGGCGGGGTCAATGGCGGCTCATTTCGTTATATTTCTGCATCCGATGTACTGGCCAGGCGTGTGCCACCCGGCTCCCTGAAAAACAAGATCATTCTTTTGGGTACTACCGCACCCGGCCTGCTTGATCTGCGTGTGACGCCTGTTGGTGAAACCTACCCCGGTGTCGAGACACACGCCAACGTTATTTCAGGTTTTCTGGATGGCAAGGTTTTTGTCAAACCTGATTACGCAATTGGTTTTGAGGTCGTTATCCTGGTCCTGTCCGGCCTGACTCTGGCATTTGCCTTGCCTTTGTTGTCAGCGCCAAAGGCTGTGGCTACCAGTGCGGTAGTCATAGCGGCAGTTGTCAGCCTGAATTTCTGGTTGTTCCTTAGCTACGGTCTGGTGTTGCCACTTGCCAGTGCGCTGGTGATGTCATTGACCGCTTTTGCTCTGAACATGAGTTATGGCTACTTTGTAGAGAGCAAATCCAAACGGGAACTGGCGCATCTGTTTGGAACCTATGTCCCTCCCGAGCTGGTTGATGAAATGGTCAAAGACCCTGACAGCTACAACATGAAGGCAACGACCAAGGAGTTGACGGTGATGTTTTGTGACATGCGCGGGTTTACCAAGATGTCAGAAACCATGGAGCCCACCCAGCTGCAGGCCTTGCTGAACAGTGTTTTCAGCCGATTGACCGATTTGATTCGCGGCAATCGTGGCACCATTGACAAATACATGGGTGACTGCGTCATGGCCTTTTGGGGGGCACCAGTGGACACAGCCGATCACGCTGCTCTGGCTGTCAAAACTTCACTTGAAATGGCCAACGCCGTCAGAAAACTCAATGAAGAGCATCGTGCAAAAGGTTTGCCCGAGATTGGAATTGGCATAGGCTTGAACACCGGAACCATGTGCGTCGGAGACATGGGCTCCGATATCCGCCGCAGTTATACCGTCATTGGGGACTCGGTCAATCTTGGCTCCAGGCTGGAAGGTTTGTCCAAAACTTATGGTGTCGATATTGTCGTCAGCGAATCGACGCGCAAAATGGCCAACGATTTTGCCTGGCAGGAGCTGGACAAGGTGCGTGTGAAGGGTAAAGATCAGGCCGTGACCATTTTTTGGCCACTTGCCCCCCTGGCACGAGTAGATGCTGACAAACTGACAGAGCTAAAAATCTGGGCGCAAACGCTTAAAGCGTATCGCGCACAGGACTGGGAGCAATGTGATGTGCATTTGCTTAATTTACAAAGACTTAATGCCAAAAAATACCTGTACCAACTGTACGCAGAGCGCGTAGCCTCCATGAGGCTGTTGCCTTTTGATCCTGGATGGGACGGAGCAACCAATTTTGAAACAAAGTAGGATGTGGCGAGGAATAATTTCCCGGTTTGCCCCGGGAAGTCGGGCTGCGATGCGAGGTGCAAGACGTGCGGTGTGCTAGACCACACAAACGGATTGCAACAAAGCAGCGCGCCCGAATCCGACAGGACAAAATGGGGAACTTGTTTCTCGTGATATCCCAAGCGTCTGCTGCCCTCAACCAAGGCTGGAAAAGTTCATGAAAGTACGTGTATTAGGCTGCTCGGGCGCTATAGCAAAGGATTGCCGGACCACATCCTTCCTGCTTGATCACGACGTGCTGGTTGATGCGGGAACCGGTGTCGGAGACCTCACACTTGATGAAATGTGTGATATCGACCATGTCCTGCTCACCCACTCACATCTTGACCATGTTGCGGCCCTGCCTTTGATGGTGGATGCGATTGCATCCCAGAGAAATTCTCCTGTGAAAATTTACGCTTTGCAAGGCACGATTGATGCGCTCAAAGCACATATTTTCAACAACATGATCTGGCCAGATTTTTCACGGATCCCCACACCGGAAGCACCCTTTATCAGTTTTCACCCGCTTGAGGTCGGGGAAACCCTGTTTCTGGCTGGTAAATACATTGAAGTACTGCCGGCAGTGCACACGGTGCCTGCAGTCGGTTATGCCGTTGCCACCACAAAGGGTTGCTGGGTTTTTACTGGGGATACAGAACAGAACCCGGCCCTGTGGGCTCGCATCAACCAGTTGAATGTAGCCATGCTGGTCATTGAAACCGCCTTCAGCAACCGGGAACGTGATCTGGCAAAACGAAGTCGTCATCTGTCTCCGCATGCCCTGGCGAGTGAACTGGACTGCATCGACAAGGGTAAAAATTACCCAATCTACATTACACATACCAAGCCTGCAGAGACTGAATTGATCATGGCTGAAATACAGCGCTTTGATCAGACCCTGCCTTTTGGGCCGAATGTATCGCATGACATCCGGTGGTTGCGGGCTGGTCAGGAGTTTGAGTTATGACGGCGGCTACAAGTGACGGATTGCAGCGTGATCTGGAGGAGGCGTTTTTTGACTCCCAGATGCTTGCACCACAGGATCGTGGCGTCACCTTTGAGGTGCTCTATTTCAGGCAGCTCCAGCTGGTCACCAACCGCATTCATGAAACCGAGAATATCGACCAGATCATGCTGGAGGCCAGCCAGGACATCTGCAGGTTATTCAACGCTGATCGACTGACCCTGTATGCGGTCAATGAAGAAAGAAATGCCATCATCTCCAAAGTCAAGACAGGCCTGAATACCAGTCGAGATTTGAAGCTGCCCATCAGTTCACAAAGCATTGCCGGGTATGTGGCCATGGCCCGCCAGATGGTCAATATCGTTGATGTTTACGATGATCAGGCCTTGAAGAAGATCCATCCGAATCTGAGTTTTCTGCAGGAAGTCGATAAACGGTCTGGATACCGCACCAAACAAATGCTGGTCGCGCCTGTGATGGATGGGCCTACGCTGTATGGCGTCCTGCAGGTCATCAACAATCGCAGCGACCAGCCTTTTGGCAAGCTGGAAGAAGACGGGGCTCGTCAGCTTTGCAAAACGCTGGGCATCGCCATACGCCAGCGCATGCAGAAGGTGGAAGAAAGTCAGCGTCGAAAAGCTACAAAGTACGACGGCCTGGTGAGCGAAGGTGTTCTGTCGCAGGACGAACTGTCTGTCTGTATCCAGAAAGCGCGGGATGAGTCCCAGTCCGTAGAGCATCTGCTGATGGCCGATTACCGGATCCGACCAGCGCAAATCGGGCCATCGCTTGCAAAATTTTTTGGTGTTCCGTATGAGGCGTTTAACGCCGGCCGCATTCGGTCAGAAATACTGCATGGCGCGCTCAAACGGGACTTCATTGAAAAACAGGGCTGGATACCGCTGGAGGAAACGACCGATGGTCTTTTGATCATGTGTGTTGACCCTGAGGCGGTACGCGGTTCTCGCGTGGTGCCTCAAGTCTTCCCGCGCATCGGCAGGTTTGCCTACAGGGTGACTACACAGACCGAGTTTGAAGAAACGCTGGGGCAGTTGTTCGGCGCTGGCAATGAAGGTGGCTCGATTGACCAGCTGCTGGCAGACATGGACTCACCGCTCGAGCATGACAGCGCCGATGATTCTGCGCTGGAATCGGCCGCAGCGGACAACGAGCTTGTCAAGTTTGTCAACAAGGTCATCATTGACGCCTACAACCAGAAAGTCTCCGATATCCATATCGAACCCATGCCTGGCAAAGCCAAGACGGGTATCCGTTTCCGCATTGACGGCACCTTGCAGCCTTACATCGAGGTGCCCGCCCAGTTCCGGCAGGCCATGGTGACCCGTTTGAAGATCATGTGTGACCTGGATATTTCTGAAAAACGAAAACCCCAGGATGGCAAGATCAAATTCAAGAAGTATGGGCCGCTGGATATCGAGTTACGCGTTGCAACCATACCTTCTGCAGGCGGCGTTGAAGATGTTGTCATGCGTATTCTGGCTGCTGGCGAACCCATACCGCTGGAAAAACTGGGTTTGACTGCCCATAACAAGGAGCGGCTGGAAAAAACCATTTCCAAACCCTATGGCCTTTTTTATGTATGTGGCCCCACAGGTTCTGGCAAAACGACAACACTGCACTCCATCCTCAAGTTTCTGAACACGCCTGACACCAAGATATGGACTGCTGAAGACCCGGTTGAAATCACCCAGAAAGGCTTGCGCCAGGTCCAGATCAATAAAAAAGCCGGTATTGATTTCGCACTTGTGATGCGCGCATTTTTACGCGCTGACCCCGACATCATCATGGTCGGTGAGTCGCGTGACAAGGAAACCGTGTCCATGGGGGTCGAGGCCTCACTGACCGGGCACATGGTGTTTTCAACCCTGCACACCAATTCCGCACCAGAGTCCATTACCCGCCTGCTCGACATGGGCATGGACCCCTTCAACTTTGCCGATGCATTGCTGGGTATTCTGGCCCAAAGGCTGGCCAAAAAGCTTTGTGATTGCAAGGAAAGCTATTTTCCGGCTGCAGACGAGATCAAGTCCTTTATGGCCGAATACGCCGAAGAACTCAGGCATACAGCCGCCTGGAAAGCTGACTATGGTGGTGAGATGCAGAAACTCTACGAACGCTGGGTGGAGCAATACGGTGAAGGCGGCAGGCTCAGGATGTACCGCGCCGTGGGATGCGACAAATGCAATAAAACCGGCTACAAAGGCCGAATCGGCCTGCACGAGCTGATGATTGCCGATGACGATGCCAAAAAGCTGATTCAGGAGCGCGCAAGGGTGGCCGAGCTGTTTGCGTCTGCTGTCAACAGCGGCATGCGTACATTGAAGATGGACGGCATGGAAAAAGTCCTGATGGGCATGACCGACCTGAAAATGGTCAGGTCAGTCTGCATCAAGTGACAAAAATGTCTTCACTTTTTTTGCTCATGAGCAAAAAAGGTAAGGCCTGCGATTCAGCTCCTGCTGATTTGAGAACTTAATCACATCAAATCAGGCCAAACAAACCTGGCACGAAGTCTGCTGATGTATCTATGTCAGTTTTCTTCAACCAAGGAGTTTTTTAATGAACCGTTCCATCCAAAAGGGTTTCACCCTTATCGAGTTGATGATCGTTGTGGCGATCATTGGTATTTTGGCTGCTGTGGCTCTGCCTGCTTATCAGGATTACACCGTGCGCGCAAAGATCAGTGAGGTTGTTATTAGTGCCTCTGCCGCAAAAGGACTGCTTAGTGAAGCCTTTCAGACAGACAGCGTGACTGGTTTGACGGCGGCAGCGACGGCTTACAATGTCATTCCATTTGCGCAAAAGCAATCCAAATATGTGGGAAGCATGTGTATTGGTACAGCTGGCGGAAGCTTGACCGCTGATTGCCCTGCCTTTGCTTATGCAGCAGGTACCAATTGGGCTGTATATGCGGCTGTGCGAACAGACAATAACAACGGTATTCCAACGACAGTTGCGAATCAATATCTCGCGATGTCCCCCAATGTGGCATTGGCTTTGCCTACAGGAGCCTCTGTAGGCGCAATTGATTGGGCATGTGCAAGTGCCACCAATCAAGCGGCCACGGCACGCGGCTTTACCAATATTGTTGCAGGAACTCTGCTGGCAAAATACGCACCTAGCGAGTGCCGTTAATCGGGTTTAATTTGAACCAGAAAAAGAGCGCCAAGGCGCTCTTTTTTAATAACCACGTATGGGTATGTGCCTGGTTTTAAAACCTCCACAATTCGGTAGCAAAAAAATTCTATCCACTCATATTTGTTTGCCAATCTATTGCTTGAAAATCGATACGCTGAAAATTTTTCAATTCTTTGATATCAAATAATCCTTTGAAAAGGACCTGATTTTGAACTGAGCGTAGATAGGGGAATGTTCTATGAGACGTATTTTTCAAATGGGCTTCACTTTAATCGAGTTAATGATCGTGGTGGCCATTATCGGAGTTCTAGCCGCCATTGCTTTGCCTGCATACCAGGACTATACGGTTCGTGCAAAAATTGGTGAAGGGGTGACTGCTGGCGCTGCAATCAAAACATTGTTGAGTGAAGCATTTCAATCGGGAGGGATTACCGGGCTCACTGGTGCGTCTATTGCGAGCAATGCAACTCTTCTCGCCGAAAAACAATCAAAGTATGTTGCCAATGCTTGTATCGGGTCACCTGGCACTGCTGCTGCTATTTGTACTGCCTTTAATCCAGCCGATACGAACTGGCCTGTCTACGTGACAATAAGGGCAGATAACAACAATGGCATTCCGACTACCGTCGACGGACAATATCTGACCTTTTCACCAAATGTTCAAAATGCCATACCCAATGGAGCATCTGTTGGTGCTATCGATTGGGCATGTGCCAGTGAGACCAATCAAACTGCTGTGGCACGAGGTCTGAACAATAGAATAATTGGGACACTGCTTTCCAAGTATGCACCTAGTGAGTGTCGTTAATTGATGTATGTATCTTCAGTGAAGATGGAATTACAGTTTACAGTTTTAGTTCTTGAATGATCTTATCTACTCGTCTCCTGCCCGCTGTTCGGGCTGCCGGCATCCATTTCCTTTGCAGTTTGATTGTTGCCTCATTTGCCGCTGCTCTGGTTTTCGGTCTCTGGTATCCATATCCTTATACGAAGCTTTCTGGTGGACGAGAATTGTTCTTGTTGGTTGTATCGGTTGATGTCATTTGTGGGCCAATACTTACTTTGGTGTTGTTCAACCCCAAAAAACCGAAAAATGAATTGTTGCGCGATTTGGGACTGGTTGCTTTGATTCAATTGGGTGCACTGGGTTATGGCTTGCAGACTGTTTGGCAAGTGCGTCCTTTATTTTTGGTACAAGAAGTTGATCGTTTCAAGGTAATTGCTCGTCCAGCTGTTGACGGTGTTTTGTTGGCTTCATTGCCAGCAGCGCTTCAACCCGGATGGACCTCTGGCCCAATAACAGTTGCAATTCGGGAGCCAAAAGATGGAGAGGAACGAAAAACGGTAATGTTTGAATCTGTGGCAGGCGGGCGTGACTATGCTGAACGACCTAATTTCTATCTGCCTTATGAAGGTAAGGATGCCCTCAAGTCCCTCAAAGCAGCCAAACCGTTGTCCGTATTTCTAAAACGTCGGCCTGACCAGCAGGCTGCGGCTGAAAAATTGGCTATAGATAAAAAAATCGATCTGACACCATTGTTGTACCTGCCCGTCGTCGGTCGCCAGGACTGGATTGCTGTTCTCGATAAGCAAGGTCAAATTCAGGGTTTTTTGCAGGGTGATGGTTTTTAATCTTCCGTGCTTGCCGACTAAACCACATGTCACCGCG
>JAZKIK010000656.1:0-2690 GCA_040384925.1 Pseudomonadota bacterium
CCTCGGGGGGCAGCGAAGTACGCGAAGCGACAAGCGTGGGGGCCATATTCATTGGCCTTTTATGTATTTATTGACCGCACGGTTGTGCTCTTCAAGGCTGGCGCTGAACTGGCTGCTGCCGTCACCACGCGCCACAAAATAAAGCGCCTTGGTTTCGGCCGGTTGCACAGCGGCCAGCAGGGCCGCCTTGCCAGGCATGGCAATCGGTGTGGGCGGCAGGCCGGTGCGGGTGTAGGTGTTGTAGGCGGTGTCGGCTCGCAAATCGTTTTTGCGCAAATTGCCGTCAAATTTGCTGCCCAAACCGTAAATCACCGTGGGGTCAGTTTGCAGCGGCATGCCTATACGCAGGCGGTTGCTGAAAACGCCGGCAATCTGTTCGCGATCCGAGGCTTTGCCGGTCTCTTTTTCAACAATGCTGGCAAGAATCAGCGCCTGTTCGGCTGATTTGAGTGGTGTATCAGGCTTGCGCATGGCCCAGGCGGCTTCGACTCGCCTGTCCATTGCGCGGGCTGCACGTTTGAGCACGGCCAGGTCACTTGAACCCTTGGCATAGGTGTAGGTGTCAGGGAAAAACCGTCCTTCGGGGTGGATTCCGGGTTTGCCGAGCTTTTCCATGATGATTTCGGGTGTCAGCGCCAGAGTGTCGGGTGTGAGAAGCTCTTCTTTTTGCAGCGCAGCACGCACCTGGCTAAAAGTCCAGCCTTCAACCAGTGTGACGCTTTTCAGGGCTTCTTCACCACGCACCAGCATGCTCAGCAGCTTGCGCGGGGAGGTTCCGGGTGTCAGTTCATAACTGCCAGCCTTGATTTGCCTGGCCTGGCCTGACAGGCGAAACCAGGCCTGCAGCAGCAGCACAGGCACGTCGGCACCGCTTTCAACAACCACTTCGGCAACCGTGTTGGCGCTGCTGCCGGACTCGATTTCAAGGTCCAGTACCTGCGTGTCCGGCGGCAAGCGCAGCGCCATCGGTTCATGCAGCCACCACAAGCCAGCACCAAAAACCAGCAGGGCAAGAAAAAATACCAGCGTCAACAGACTTGTAAAAAAACGGCGCAAATCCAATTACCTTCCAGACAACCCATTGACCATTGACTACCGACCCATTCAGCTCAGTTACCCACACTGCGGGAAGAAGCTGCGAAGCGAATGATAATTCAGCCCATGCCTACCGCCCTACCTGATTTGCCCACCCCACCCTCCTCCTCTGCCAACCTTGCCTTGTCTGGTGTGGCCGAACTGCCCCATCTCGGCATCATTCGTGTTGTTGGCGAAGACGCTGCAAAATTTCTGCAAGGCCAGCTCACGCAGGATGTGGCCTTGATGGGTTTGTCAGATGCCAGGCTGGCTGCGTTTTGTAACGCAAAAGGCCGAATGCAGGCGAGTTTTGTGGTTTTCAAACGTGCTGAAACCGACATTCTGCTGGTCTGCAGCCGCGACATTCTGACGCAGACACTGAAACGTCTGTCAATGTTTGTGCTGCGGGCCAAGGCAAAACTGAGCGATGCAAGTGCTGATTTTTTGTTGTTGGGTCTGGTCGGAAGCCTTGTTGAATCCACAGCTGGCAGCACCCGCCCGGCATGGGCAACAAGCCAGCTGGATGATAAAAGTGTGGTCTTTCTATACCAAGGTGCCGGTTTGGCACGCGCCTTGTGGTGTGCGCCAACCGGCACACCCTCACCAGCCGGAGCCACGCTACCGCTTGATGTATGGACCTGGCTGGAAGTTCAGTCTGGCATTGCAATGATCACACAGCCGATTTTTGAAGCCTTTGTGCCGCAAATGCTCAATTACGAGTCAGTTGGCGGCGTCAGTTTTAAAAAAGGCTGTTACCCCGGCCAGGAAATTGTGGCGCGCAGCCAGTTTCGTGGCACGCTCAAACGCCGGGCTTTCCTTGTGCATGGTGGTTTGCAAGCCGCCGTGGGGCAGGAGGTTTTTCACGCATCTGACGCAGAGCAGCCCTGCGGGCTGGTTGCAGCATGGGCACCGAATCCGGCAGGCGGGTTTGATGCCATTGTCTCGATGCAGACATCAGCAGCGGCGGACGCGGAAAATGGCCGCTTGACGCTGGGAAACGGTGCTTCAAAAGAGGCCATACTCACCTTGCTGCCGCTGCCCTACCCCCTGCTTGAAGATATTTGACCCTGGCGCAGGATTTTTGAAATGTGCCTGATCGCCTTTGCCATAGGCGCTTCCAGCCGCTGGCCCTTGCTGATTGCTTCCAATCGTGACGAGTTTTTTGACAGGCCTGCTGCAGCGCTGATGCGCTGGCAAACCGAAACAGGCCAGGACATCATCTCGGGCCGTGACCTGCGCGCCGGTGGCGCCTGGCTGGGGATGACACCGCAGGGGCGGGTCGCCATGCTGACCAATGTGCGTGAGTTGCCGGCCGCAGCTGGCGAGGCCGCAGCACAAAAATCACGCGGCGAGCTGGTCATACGCTGGCTTGAAACAGATATGAATGCAGACCAGTTCATGGCCCAGACCGACAACACCGCTTATGGCGGTTTTAATCTGGTACTTGGTGATTTGCAGACTGGCAACTGGAACTGGCTGAGCAACCGCAGCTTTGATCGGCTGGCAACTGGCGCGGGTGCCCACAGACCGGCCAACACGGGCTGGACCTCGCAAGTCCTGTCGCCCGGCATTTACGGTCTGTCAAATGCGGCGCTGAACACGCCCTGGCCCAAAAC
>JAZKIK010000656.1:2700-5626 GCA_040384925.1 Pseudomonadota bacterium
AAGCTGTTTTGAAAACTACATTGTGGACAGCTCTGTCTGACCGCACCCAAGCCCTTAGCGAAGACTTGCCAGATACCGGCCTGCCAATGGCGCTGGAGGCCGTTTTATCCAGTGCATTTATCGATGAACCTGCACGCGGGCACGGTGGTTATGGTACCCGCTGCAGCACGCTGGTTTTGGCCGCTCCCGCCGGGGAAAACAACATTTGCTGGACGATCAAGGTTGATGAAAAAACGCATACGCCGACGGATGTGTCGCAAGACACATCCGCCCCGATGACCATATCCATAACATCTCTTCAATGGAAAGTGGAATTCTCTTTGGGCAATCTGTCCGGGCAAGCATAAAAAGCCTGCCGGAAGATTTGCTGACAGACTTAAAGCCGCGCCAGATAAGCCGCAGGAACCTGCTTGCGAATCGCTTCCTTGTCGGCATCAGGTGCTGTTGAAACTGCCAGCTTGAATGCCTCCAGCGCTTTTGCATCGTCTTTTTTGCCTGCAGCGTAGACGCTTCCAAGCTTGATGTAGCTGTCTGCTTGCAGGTTGGGGAAAGCCTTCAGGCGCAATTCCAGGCTCTGGATCGCCATGTCGTAATCATTGGTGCGCATCGCCAGCACATAAGCGGCGTTGACCAGGTCATAGTCGTAGGTGCCGTCGTCCATGTACTGTTTGGCAAGTTTTTTGGCTTCAGGTTCTTTTCCTGTACGACTGTATAAAATAACTTTCAATGAACGCACTGCTGTGGCTTTGGGCTGCAGTTTTTCGGAGCGCTCCAGGTATTCAAGCGCTTTTTCGTTATTGCCCAACTGGGCATAACCGCGCGCAATATTGGACATGATGGCGACGATGTAGGGACGCGATGACACCACTGACTCCCAGACCCAGATGGCGTCTTTCCAGTCGCCCCACTTGGCCATCTCATCTGCCACCATGGGTGTGATCTTGCGGTAATGCGGGTTGATGGCCACACCATCCTTGATCAAGACCAGTAGATCACGTTTGGTTTTGTCCCATTTCGGATTGTTGTAGTCACCCGACTGGGACACTGCCAGAGAAAGTTTGACGGCACGGACGATTTTTTGTTCGGTCGCTGCGGCCTGCTGGCTGATATAGGCCGTCAGCGCCAGGCAAACCATCATAAACACCGCCAGAATTTGTGAATAAACCGGTTTCCAGCTCAATCGCCGCGCCAGAAATGGTTTTTTACCTTCCAGTCGCGCATCCGAGGCCGCCAAAAGCGCCAGACTCATCGCAAACATCGCACCTGTTGCCGCCAGCCGCCATGGAAAACCGATATTGCTGACAATCAGAAACGCCAGCAGGCTGGCAAGTGCTACCGACCGGACTGGCGCTTCGGCCAGTCCCTCCACGGTTCGGTTTCTGATTGTTTTCCAGAAGGCATAAAGCAGATAGGTGAACAGGGAAAGCAAAAACAGCAACCCCGTCAGACCATATTCGGCCAGCAACTGAAGCACCTCATTGTGGACGTAATAGTCAGTCTCAAGCTGCGAGCCTTCTGTTTGGTAAAGCGGCAACATTGCTTCCCAGGCACCTGCACCAATACCGGTTACAGGATGGGCCTTGATGATGCGGCCAGTGGCGTTCCACATCACAAAACGAACACCCAGTGAGAAGTCGGTTGGGCCTATGGACGCAGTTCGTTTGAAGGCACGGTCAAAGGCGTTGGTGCCCAGTGCGCCCGAGTCAGCCAGCAGTTTGGGGTTGCCAGTGCCAATCAGGCCAAGACCGATAACGGTTGCCACCAGCACACCCGAGGCAAGAATGCGCCGGCCAGCGTCCCAGCTGAAAAAGGCAAACTGCTTGCGATAGAGCACTGCAATCACGGGCAGAACCACAATAACGGACAGCCACAGCGCACTCAGGGCGCCCCGTGTACCGGTCATCAGCAGCGCAACAATGTTGAAACCCAGGGCAAAAGCCATCAGCGTGATG
Organism: Pseudomonadota bacterium; assembly: GCA_040384925.1. GTDB lineage: Bacteria > Pseudomonadota > Gammaproteobacteria > Burkholderiales > Burkholderiaceae_C > Polaromonas. The sequence goes on from JAZKIK010000656.1 coordinate 4,653, forward strand.
CGTGCACTACCTTTGGCCTGGGCCAGCAGATAAGCCGTAAACGGCAAGGTACACACTACAAATTCTGCAAAAAAGTTGCGGTTGACAAAGGTTGATGCCGGGTTGGGGCCTTGTGGAAAGTAGCTCAAATCAATCCAGAACTGCAAGGCCGCCCACAGAGACGCAACAAAAGCGCCCCAGTGAATGCCCTCAATCAGATAAGGCAGGCGGGCACGCGACAGCGTGTTCATGCCAAGCCACAACATCAGGCTGAAGATAAACCAGCGAATTGCCTCAACACCGCCCAGAAAGGTGTGTGACCAGACCATGCTGCCAAGTGCATAAACCATCAGTGCCAGTGGCAGCCACATCACGGCATGCCAGCGCAAGCCGTCACGGCGGTTGCGCTGCTGCCAGAAAAACAGCAGCGCGGCAATCACGGCTGCAAAAGACACGACGATGGACTTGAGTGTGTCCTGCAGCATTTCCTCATTGGGTACACCAATTGCCGGAGCCAGGAAAACCGCAAACGCCAGAATCGCCACCGTCCAGTCACCACGTTCGACCTCAGCCGGTATCGCAACAGATGCAGTGGCAACTGGCGGGGCCTTGCTGCGTGCTGGGGCGGCCGCTGAAGTTCTTGAGGTCTCCCGTGCATCAGCAGCCGACGGTTTGCTGCTGCTGAAACCACCTGGGGTGCCAAGGGTTGCGGCGTTGCCCGCATTTGTCGGGCTGACGGCGTTTTCGGCCCTGTTGCCGGTGTTATTGCTGCGTTTTTTCTTGGCCATGGAGATAAATCGTCTTTCTGATTCGCGCAGGCCCATCGGTTCAGGTTTACCCGCAACCCGCTATTGTCGCCGCTTCGCAAGCCCGCCCCACTGGCCCTCAGGTCGATTCAGACCGGGTTCAGCTGTCTTTTTCGCGTCAGGAAAGCATTCGGGACATCCTGACATGCTCGATGCTCCTGCTTTCCGCCGGCGTCGTGCCGGGCGTGA
>JAZKIK010000656.1:5636-10286 GCA_040384925.1 Pseudomonadota bacterium
GCACTGGCCTGCGCGTCAAGCACGATTTCAGTGTCGCCACGCTTTTTTGCCTCTTGCAGCAAACTGTGCAATAACTCACTACCAAGTTGTGATCCACGCAACACCCGTTTGACGGCCATGCGCCCCACTTTTGCCACGGCCGGGCCATGTTGCAAAAGGCGGGCGCTTGCAACAGCCTGTCCTAGGCGGTTAAAAACCACAAAATGCAATGCGTTCTGGTCGGATGCATCACTTTCGATGGCTGCAGGAATGTTCTGCTCCTGCACAAAAACCTCTTTGCGCAAACTGGCGGCAGCGGTGCCCAACTCATTCCAGCTGCCTTGTTTGACGACGGTGACAGGCTCTTTGGCTTCAAACCCGGTCAGTACAGCGCGCAATACATCGGGCACTGCCCTGGAGCTTTGAGTTGCCGGGTCTGCAAATACATAAATCACATCGCATGAAATCAGCAGCTCGTCACCACGAAACACCGCTCCGGTAAACAGCATCGACGAATTGCCGACCCGTGCGCAACGCAAGGCCACATCAATCTGGTCATCAAACCGTGCCGAGCCGTGATATTCAAGGCTGGCTTTCTTGACATACAGATCACCACCCAGCTGGTGCATGGCTTCTTCGTAAGGCAAGGCCAGTGCGCGCCAGTAGTCGGAAATGGCGGTGTCAAAGTACATCAGGTAGTGGGCGTTGAAGACAATTTTCTGCATGTCAACTTCAGCCCAGCGCACCCGCAGACGGTGAAAAAACCGGAAATCCTGGCGTTTTATGGTGTTCATGACTTGTCAAAGGCCTGTGTCAATGCGCGGGCAGCATCAGCATGCAGTTGCCGCGCCTCGGGTATGACACGCCCCATCTTGATGAATTCATGTGTCACGCCCCGGTAAATCTCCAGATCAACGGCAACGCCTGACGCGCGCAGCTTGTCGGCATACATCACACCTTCATCGACCAGCGGGTCACATTCAGCCAGGCCGACCCAGGCGGCTGCCACCCCCTCCACGTCAGGCGCATTCAGCGGTGCAAAACGCCAGTCCTCACGGTCTTGCAGTTCGGGAATGTATTGATTAAAAAACCAGCTGACCTGCTTTTTGCCCAATATAAAACCGTCTGCAAAACTTTTGTATGACGCGGTATCAGGGTGCGCGGCACAACCGGGGTAAATCAGCAACTGAAGTGCCAATGGCAAACCGGCATCCCTGGCCAGAATCGCGCACACGGCCGCCAGCGTACCGCCCGCACTGTCGCCGCCTACTGCGAGACGTCCGCCATCCAGTCCCAGGCTTTTTGCATGGTTTGAAAGCCAGAGCAGTGCGTCCCAGGCGTCATGTGCAGCGGTCGGGAACTTGTATTCCGGTGCCAGCCGGTAGTTCAGCGAAACCACTGCACAGCCAGCCAGGTGGCTAAGCTGGCGACAAAAAATATCGTGGCTCTTGATGCTGCCCACGGTAAAACCGCCGCCATGAAAAAACAGCAAGGTAGGCAGAACCTCATCGGACGGCGCATAAAGCCGCGCCTCCAGCGGGTGTCCGTCACGGGCGGGCAGACTGAAATCCTCAACTCTTGCCAGCATGGTTTTGGGGATTTCAAGCACATCAGCCCCCGCCTCATAAGCTGCACGGGCCTGATCCGGCGTCAGCTCATGAAATGGTGGGCGAGCCGCCCTGGACACACGAAGGAGCACATCACGCATGGCGCGTGTCAAAAGGCTGGAAGGGTTTGAATGGTGGTGCATTGGTTTTTTGGGTGCGCTGCAAAAGCCTGGAGGCGCAAATCTGAAATTCGCGCAGATATTACCCGCCCTTGCGGCATCCAGCAGGCACAGGCGCTGAGCGACAATTACGGCAAGCCCATATCCTGGCTGCATCCACTTTCTCAACCCCCTGATTTCTGCCTTTTGTTCAAACCAACACCACAATTTTTGCGTTTTCTGCTGGTCGGCGTGATGAACACGGCTTTTGGATATGGGCTGTTTGCCTTGCTGACCTGGCTTGGCCTTGCCTACCCGGTGGCGATTGGCCTGGCAAGCTTGGGCGGCATTGCCTTCAATTTCCAGAGTATTGGCCGTCTGGTTTTCAAAAAAGGGGCGCCCTTGTCCAGAATGGGCCGCTTTGCAGCCGTTTATGCCGTGGTGTATGGCGTCAATATTGGCGGTGTGGCTGCGTTCCTGCATTTTGGGCTGAATGTGTATCTTGCCAATGCGCTGATGATTCTTCCGCTGGCCTTGCTGGCTTACCTGCTTCAACAAAAATTTGTCTTTACAGCACCATGAAAAAAATCACCGTCGTCACGCCCTGCTACAACGAAGAAGACAATGTTGAAGAGGTATACGCCCAGACCAAGGACGTGTTTGCAGGCATTCCCGAAGTGGGCTACGAACATCTTTTTATCGACAACTGCTCGACAGATCGCACACCAGAGCTTTTGCGCAAACTGGCCAGCGCCGACCCCCAGGTCAAGGTGATTCTGAATGCGCGCAACTTTGGCCATATCCGCTCGCCTTATTACGGTTTGCTGCAGGCCGATGGCGACGCCGCCATTTTGCTGGTGGCTGACCTGCAGGACCCGCCAACGCTGATGAAAGACTTTGTCACCCACTGGCTGGCAGGTGAAAAAATTGTTGTGGGTGTCAAACCCAGCTCTGACGAAGCGTCCATGATGTTTGCCGTACGGCGGCTGTATTACCGCATGATCACGCGTATTGCCGACGTCAAACTGATCCAGAACTTCACTGGTTTTGGCCTGTATGACCAGAAGGTGCTGGAGGTACTGCGCCGTATTGACGACCCCTACCCTTACCTTCGCGGCCTGGTGTCTGAAGTCGGCTTTGACGCGGTGCAAATCCCCTACAACCAGCCACGGCGCTTGCGCGGCATTACCAAAAACAATTTTTACACCCTGTATGACATCGCCATGCTGGGTATCACCTCGCACTCGCGTGTGCCGCTGCGCCTGGCCACCATGATCGGTTTTGCGCTGTCGGGTGTCAGCCTGCTGGTGTCGCTGATTTATCTGCTGCTCAAACTGCTGTTCTGGAACCAGTTCTCCATGGGCACGGCACCGGTGCTGATTGGGGTGTTTTTCTTTGCCTCGGTGCAGCTGTTTTTTATTGGTCTGCTTGGTGAATATGTGGGTGCCATCCTGACCCATGTCATGAAACGCCCGCTGGTGGTCGAGCGTGAGCGCATCAATTTTGACAACAACGAGCCAAGGTAAATGATGGGTACCAAGCTGTTTTTGTCACTGCGCTTGTGGACAGCGCTGGCTTTTGTACTGGGTGTGCTGCCGCTGGGCCTGTCGTCCACTGAAATGTGGGACGGTGTGGTCGGCATACATGCGCTGCAGACCCATGACTGGGTCACCATGAAAGGCTGGCTGCTGGACAGCAACTGGTATCTGACCTATGGCCTGTTTTTGCTGGCAGACAGCCTGTATCAGCTTGTCAATCTGCCCTATTGGGTGTTTTTCAAGCTCTGGATTGTGCTGATGATTGTCGGCATCGCATTTGAGGTCAAAAAACTTGCCCTGCAGGTTTTTGAAGTACCCGAACACATCGCAATCTGGCTGCCCGCGCTGGTTTTCAGCTTTCCGATCTGGTATGTTTTTTTCAGCTACACGCCCATGCTGGGCCACCTGACCTGCGTATGGCTGGCACTGGCGGGTTATCGGCTGATCTATAGCGACAAAAAAGGTTTGCTGGGGGTCGGCATGGTATTTGTGGCCGTGTCCTTTCAACTGGCCTCGAATTGCGCCTTTATCCTGGCGCTGGAAATGGGCCGCTGGGCCGTCAGCAAAAACCGGCGTGACTGGTCTTGCACACGCTCAGCCCTGCTGCTGTTTTTGTCGCTAGCCGTATTTGCCGCCACCCGTGTGGTCTGGCCGCCTGTGGGCACTTATGTGGGTTACAACCGCTTTTTGAACCCTCTGTCGATTTCCAGCTGGGTGGCGTATGCCAAATATTTTGCCTTTTTTGGCACCTGGTTTGTGCTGTTGCTGCCTGTGGCCTTGGGTGTCTGGTGGGTTTCCAAACGACAGCAGGGTGAAGGCCTGATCCAGATTCTGCTCAAGAACTGGAAAATGCCACTTTTTCTGGCTTTTGTAGCCCTGGCCGCCTGCGCACCTTATATTGCCGTGGGTTTGGGCAGCCCGCTTTTTACTGCCAGAGTCGCCTCATCCAGCTCGGTATCTGCAGTATTGGCCAGCAATTCGGCAACTTGGCCTCTTGCCATCTGGTACGGAGGCTGGGGTGCGCGTCATGTGTTGTTGATGATGATTCCCCTGCTGGTTTTTGCCGCATGGCTGCTTGGCAGCACTTATAAAAACACTGCACCAGCCATGGCAGCCGCCTTTGTCGCAACGATTTTTCTGGGCCTTGCAGTGGGCCTTCCAGGCCACTGGGCAAAACTGCAACGCCTGGCCAAGGAACAGACTGTAGTCACCGCCCTGGCCAGCAAACCGCAGTTGCCTTACGGTTTTATTGACCTCTTGCTGGACAGCAGACAAGACTTTTTAAGCTCCATCTACGAAACCAACGACATCCTCTACCGCGCCTACGGCAAAACCCGCTGGGCTGGGCTGATGCTGCCCAACAACACGGCAGTGCAGGCCTGGGGTGACGAGCACCGCCAACTGACCCTGACCCGGCCTGAAAAAAAT
>JAZKIK010000657.1:0-2236 GCA_040384925.1 Pseudomonadota bacterium
AGGTTGAGGTCGAGAGTTCGAGACTCTTCTCCCGCTCCAATTCAAAAGGGCAGCATTTGAAAATGCTGTCCTTTTTCGTTGGAGTAGTCGTAAAGCCAAGCGAGAGCTTTACGAAAGCAAAGAATGCGGCGCGGTAACAAAGCGGTTATGTTCCGGATTGCAAATCCGGCTAGCCCGGTTCGACTCCGGGCCGCGCCTCCATCAAGTCATCGTATCAGCCCCATTCATGGGGCTTTTTTGTTTGACAATACGTTGCACAGCGTTTTAGCCTGAGTGGTGAAATAGGTAGACACAGCGGACTTAAAATCCGCCGCTTCGTGAAAGCGGGCGTACCGGTTCGATTCCGGTCTCAGGCACCACTGATGCAATCCCTTCTGTCATACCCATCGGGTGGACACCAGGGCCGCTAGGCTGGCCCTTCAAAACTGGGTAAGATAAATTCATGGCGAGCTACAACACACCTTTTGAGATTCATGTTCACGGTGAGGTGCCACTGCGCGCCGACGTGAGCTTCGAGCAGTTGCAGGAGGCGTTGAGGCCCTTGTGGAAATATGCCGGCTCCAAATCCCTTGCGACTGGTGCTGCGAGTGCTTACGAAGAAGAGCCTGGCATCCGGTTTGACACTCAGACGCACTTGCTGCAAATGTGCTGGACAGTGCCTGGTGACGAGGATTTCCGCCAGGCCGTCGATGAAATGTGCATGGGCCTGAATGATCTGGCGGAAGTCGGTGCGCCTATTGAGGTCACCTTCTATGACACCGACTTCGATGAAGACGACGAAGGCGCCGATGACGAGGCGCGTGACGAGTTCGCCATGTATTTTGTGGGTCCGACGCCAGCGGCGATCATGCAGGTCCAGCGCGACTTGCTGGTGCAGGATCTGATCGGCCTGATGGAGCGTCACTTTGATGGATCCGAACTGGGCGGCGTGGTCGAGGCGGTCGACAAATTATTCGCCGAACGCTTTGATGCTCTGGTCAATTCGATGCAGCTCGGCAAACCTCCGCGCGGTTTGGGCGGCTCATCCGGCAGCCCCGGTCACGGCAGCAGCGGCCGCAAGCCCCGGCACTTGCATTAGCAGGTCTCTGCTCCCGCCTGTGGGCGCAGCGTGGTCGTGTGCCTGACTTGCTTAAGCTTTAGATTGGCTGGACGCTGCATGCGCTCCATTTTGCGGCTGCAGTCTGTTGCCGAGGCCAAGTCCATGCAGATAGACGTCAATAGCCGATTGACCGATTTCAAGCAGGTCAAAAGCGGGTGGATCGAGCAACCAGGTTTGTATCAATCCATCAATCAGCGCATGAAAGCCTTGTGCTGCGATTGAGGTGGCAACTGGCAGCTTGATGTCGCCCTGCCTGGCGGCGGTTTCCATGCTCTTGTCCATCAGGCGTACAAAATTGTTGCGGGCCGACAGGTGCCGGGAACGAACTGCATGGAGCTCCTCGACGTATTCAACTTTCTGGGTGGCCACTTCAAATACGCGGCGGGTTTGAGGGTCATGGACGATCTGCCCGAGAACATTGAGGGCAAGTTCCCTCATGCGCTCCAGCGCAGGCGCCTCTATTTCCATAATGCTGACGTCCCCTTCAGCATCAGACCCGCAACACTCCATTGGCAGCGTAACCCGCTCCATCATTGCATTGAACAGGTCGGCCTTGTCCTTGAAATGCCAGTACACGGCGCCGCGAGTGGCTCCCGCATGCCGTGCAATGTCCTGCAGGCTTGTGCGGGAAACGCCCTGAGTCTGAAACAGGCACTCTGCCGCATCCAGCAATGCATTGCGGGTTGCGAGAGCGTCTTCTTTGGTTCGGCGGGCCACGGATATCCTTTGCAGCACTTCTGAGATTTACATACATTCTAAAATGTATATAAAATAAAAAGCTAGAGTAAACCCTGCCAGCTGCAAGTTCTCCTCAATTCGCGCAGCATCTGTCGCGCTGTTGTTTTTGCCCTCCGAACCCGATTCCTCAGGAATAACCATGTCGATTTCATGCCACTTTCCCCCTTCTCATGCGTCCTCCAGATTTCTTTCAGCAGGGCGCCCGTTGTTAGGGGTGGTGGCCGCAGCAATGCTGCTGGCAGCATGCGGTAATGGCACGGGCGCACCGGCTGGCAGCGCTCCGCCCCCTGCGGAAGTAGGCGTTGTAACGGTAACGCAGGGGGATGTTGGCCTGACTACCGAGCTGCCAGGCCGGCTGGAGGCCTCGCGTGTTGCGCAGGTTCGGGCTCGCGCAGCCGG
>JAZKIK010000658.1:0-4963 GCA_040384925.1 Pseudomonadota bacterium
TAGGTGAACTGGGTGACTTCCATGCCGTTAAGCCAGACTTCCCAGCCCAGGCCCCAGGCACCCAAGGTCGGATTTTCCCAGTCGTCTTCCACAAAACGGATGTCGTTTTTTTTCAGGTCAAAACCCAGGGCTTCCAGGCTGCCCAGGTAAAGCTCAAGAATATTGGCCGGTGCGGGTTTCAGCACGACCTGGTACTGGTAGTAATGCTGCAGGCGGTTTGGGTTTTCGCCGTAACGGCCATCTTTCGGGCGGCGGCTGGGCTGCACGTAGGCGGCTTTCCAGGGCTCGGGCCCAAGCGCTCTTAAAAAAGTAGCAGTATGTGATGTACCGGCACCGACTTCCATGTCATAAGGCTGTAAAAGTGCGCAGCCCTTGTCAGCCCAGTAGGACTGCAGCTTCAAGATGATTTGCTGGAAAGTGAGCATAGAAATGATTGGTGGCAAAAACGTGTAACCCCGTATTATCGCCACCCCTCAGGCAAAAAGCCCCCGGTGCGTCGGGCACCGGGGGCTTTTACCATTCAGGCGATGGCGCTGCTACTCTCAATATTCCCAGAAAATGCGTTGCAGTTCCTTGGTGTCGCTGGTTTTGGTCAGAGCCACCATGGCCAGGATGCGGGCCTTTTGTGGGCGCAGATCGTGGGCGACTACCCAGTCGTACTTGTCGTCAGGCTGCTCGGCATTGCGCAGCACAAAGCCGTCAGGCACACGCGAGCTGCGAATCACGATGGCACCATCGGCACGCACTTTTTGCAGGTAGGGCACGATCCGATTGGCGACCGAGCCATTGCCGGGGCCACCATGGATCAGCGCCTTGATACCGCTTTTGCCCAGGGCTTCGATGGCGGTGGGGGCAACACCCTCATAACCCATGGCGATTTCCACATTTGGCAATGCGTCTATGGTGTCGATGTCAAACTCGGAGTTCATGGTGTGGCGCTTGACCGGGGCGCGGAACCAGTAGTTCTTGCCTTCAACAATCACTCCCAGCGGGCCCCACTGGCTGGAAAAGGAGTTGGTCTTGATGTTGACGTTCTTGCTCACATCGCGTCCGCTGTCGATGGTGTCGTTCATGGTCAGCAGCACGCCCTTGCCCATGGCATCCTTGCTGCCGGCCACCGAGACGGCGTCAAACAGGTTCAGGGCACCGTCGGCTGACAGGGCGGTACCGGGGCGCATAGAGGCCACCATCACGATGGGCTTGTTGGTGCGCTCGACCAGGGTCAGGAAATAAGCGGTTTCTTCCACGGTGTCGGTGCCATGGGTGATGACGATGCCGTCCACATCGGCCTGCTTGGCCAGCGCCGAGACGCGCTTGGCCAGGGTCAACAGGTTGTCATTGGTCAGGCTTTCAGACGCGACCTGAAACACCTGCTCGCCGCGCACATTGGCTATGGTGGCCAGCTCGGGCAGACCGGCAATCAGCTTGTCCACGCCCACCTTGGCGGCGGCGTAGGTGGCACTGTTCAGGGCCGACGCTCCGGCACCGGCAATGGTGCCGCCGGTGGCCAGAATCACCACATTGGGTTTGGCAGCCTGGGCAACGGCCAGCGAGGCCATGGCGGCCAGCCCCAAACCGGTGATGAGTTTTGCGATTTTTACTTGCACTTGCATGATTTATCTCCAAAAAGTCCATATTTATCGGGATTGCACTCAGAGACATGCAAAGGCCATGCCCCGGTCAATTTCCGGCCCTGACACATCTGCATCAAAGTGGGTAGATGGTAGAGATGCAGCTGGCAGGCTGCGATGCATAATGCGCCGCCGGGTGTGAATAAAACTCACACCCCTGCATTGGCACAGGCCCACACACCATGAACCTCAGACAACTCGAAGTATTTCAGGCCGTCATGCAGACCGGCAACATGAGTGCGGCGGCCCGGCTGATCTGCATCACCCCGTCAGCGGTCAGCAAGACCATAGGCCATGCCGAGCTGCAGCTGGGCTACAAACTTTTCATACGCGGCAAGGGCACGCTTGCGCCTACGCCCGAGGCCAAGGTGCTGTTTGAGGAGTCCACACTGATTCACCGCAAGCTGGACGACCTCAAACGGATTGCGCTGAACCTGCGGCAGCTTGAAGGCGGCCAGGTGCGGCTGGCGGCGATTCCGTCCATCAGCCATGAGTTTTTGCCCCTGGTGCTTGAAAAACACCTGACACGCTTTCCGCGTGTCAACGTCGAGGTACGCACCCTGCACCAGGACCAGATGGTTGAGGCGCTGCTGACGCGCAGCGTGGACTTTGCTCTCGGTTATTACGAACACCCGCACCCGCTGCTGACCAATACCGTGCTGGTCAGCGGGCCACTTTACATGGTGGTCAGATCTGACATCTGGGAGCGTGCGGTGCGCACGCGCAAACAAAACCCCATGCTGTTCCTGACCAGCATGCAACTGGTGCGGCTGGTCGGTGAAGACCCGATGTGCCAGTCGATTGACATGCTGGCGCAGCAACTGGGTTACACAGCCGCCGCCAGCCTGCAGGTACACACCTCCAGGCTGGCGCTGGAAATGGTCAAACGTGGCATGGGCTGGACGGTGGTGGACTTTTTGACAGCCAGCAACCTGGCCACCTCAGGCATCACCGCTGTGCCGCTGCATGACTTTGCACCGGTACCGCTGTCGGTTTACTGTGCCAAAAGCTCACCACTGGGCCAGGCCGCCAAACGCATGCTGGACATGTTGCCCGACCTGCTGCACGGCATGATGGCACCGGGGCGTTAAATCCAACAGGTCAAGAAAACTTCAGCGGCGGCTGCGAACAAAAGCCAGCCCGACCACAGCCAGGGCCAGCGCCCACAAAGGCCACAGGCCAAACCGCGATACCCACCAGGCATAAGGTGTGATGCCGCTGCGCCCCTGAACCTCGCCAACCAGGATGCCGCGGGTATGGCGCTGCAGGGAATGGGTGACCACACCGCGGTGGTCAATGATGACGGTGGCACCGGTGTTGGTGGCGCGAATCATGGGCCGCTCAAACTCGATGGCACGCATGCGTGAAATGGCCAGATGCTGGTCAATCGCAATGGAATTGCCGAACCAGGCGATGTTGCTGATGTTGACAAACATGGTGGGTGCCTGCGCCGCATCTGTAAAACGTGCCGCCAGTTCTTCACCAAACAAGTCTTCGTAACAGATGTTGGGTGCCAGCCGCTGGCCTTGCCAGTCAAAATTGGGCTGGCTGACCGCACCCCGGTTGAAGTCTGACAAGGGAATATCCACCACCGCCAGAAACCATTTGAACAGGGGGTGCACAAATTCACCAAACGGCACCAGATGGTGTTTGTCGTAACGGTAAATGTTGTCACGGATGCTGCCGACCGGCTGCCCGGCAGCGTCCAACGGCGCGGGTTTCAGGCCTATGACCGAGTTGGTGTAGCCGTCTTCACTGCTGCCCAAGGGAATGCCCACCAGCGCAGCAGTTGGTGGCGAGTTGGCGGGTGGCTGCAAAAAGCGCTGGACCAGCGCGTCCAGATATCCTTCAGGCAGTTGCCCCGGCAGCAGTGGCAGAGCGGTTTCGGGTGTGACGATCAGCGAGGTACGGGCATCACGAAGCTGTTCGCCATACCATTTGAGTGCATCAGGGATACCGCTGCCACCCAGAAACTTTTCGTCCTGCGCAATATTGCCCTGCAGCAAGGCCACGGTAAATGGGGAAGCGCCTGACGATGCTGGTGGATAAGGCTGGGTGAAGGCCGAAACACCGGTTTTATCAAGGTGCAGCGACCCGCTTGCGCCTGCAAGCACCAGCACCCCACCCGCCAGCACGGCTGAATTGAGCCAGCGCGGGCGGCGCAGCACGCCGACCAGCGCAGCGGCCAGCAGCGCCGCAAAAAAAGTCAAGCCGTGAACACCTACCAGTTTGGCCAGATCGGCAAACGGGCCATCAAGCTGCGCATAACCGCCCTCACCCCAGGGGAAACCGGTGAATATTTCAACCCGACCAAGCTCCGCAAGCAGCCACAGGCATGCAAAAACAAGGGCAAACCATGCCCTGCCGGTGCGTGCGAGCGCCACAAAAACGCCACAAACAGCCGCGTAATACAGCGCCAGAAAACCGGCCAGCCCAACAATTGCCAACACTGCCAGCGGCGACGCCAGACCACCATAGGTATGCAGTGAAATAAACAGCCACCACCAGGTAGCGCTCTGCATGGCCGTGGCAAACAGCCAGCCCAGCCAGACACCCTGGCGCACGGTGCTGGCCTGTTCAAGCTGCCAGACCAGTAGCAGCAGGCTCAAGGGCTGCAGCCACCACACTGGCTGCCCAAAAGCTAGCCCCAGGCCCAGTTCGTACACAAAAGGCCAGGCCATGCTGGCTGCTTGGGCACAACCAGCGGCCAGAACCATAAGGACCTGAAGCCATGAAAGCCCTGGTTTGCCAGGCATGGGTTTAAGGCGTGGGCCGAAACCGGGCAGCGGCCTTTTGGCCCGCGCCGTAATTACCGGATGAGGTTCAAGTGCTGCGGGTGCCGTCGGTGCATAAGCAGAATCCGGCACCTGGGTGCCCTCATCGTCAGACATCTGCATTGAATCAGGCTGCGACGGCAACAGGCGACACCTTGAACCAGCGCACCGCACCGCCTTTGGTATGCAGCACGGTAAATTGCAGGCCTGACAGTGTGAAAATTTCGCCGCGTTTGGGCACATGGCCCATTTCATGGGCTACCAGGCCGCCTATGGTGTCAAAGTCGGCATCAACAAGCTGCACCCCAAACGCTTCGCTGACCCGGTCAATCGATGTGTCGCCGCTGACGCGGAAGGTGCGGTCTGGCAGGCCAAAAATATCACCTTCGTCTTCGGCGATGTCAAATTCGTCTTCAATCTCGCCAACAATCTGCTCAAGCACGTCTTCAATCGTGATCAGGCCGGCAACACGGCCAAACTCGTCGATCACGATGGCCAGATGATTGCGGTTGCCGCGAAACTCGCGCAGCAAATCGTTCAGGCCCTTGCTTTCAGGCA
>JAZKIK010000659.1:0-1941 GCA_040384925.1 Pseudomonadota bacterium
GCAGCGGCAGCGTGAGCGCCACGCTGAAGATAGGCGACAGCAAGACTTTTGCACCAGTCAAGGCGGCAGCATGAGCAAGAAGATAGGTGACGTCATTCTGGACGTCAGCAATATTTCTCTGAGTTTTGGCGGCGTCAAGGCGCTTTCGGACATTTCATTCAATGTCAGGGAGCACGAAATCCGCGCCATCATCGGCCCCAACGGGGCGGGTAAAAGCTCCATGCTCAACTGCATCAACGGGGTTTATTCGCCGCAGCAGGGCTCAATCACCTTCAGGGGCCAGACATTCAAACACATGAACAGCCACCAGGTGGCCGTGATGGGTGTAGCGCGTACTTTCCAGAACCTGGCGCTCTTCAAGGGCATGAGTGTGCTCGACAACATCATGTCGGGCCGCAACCTGAAGATCAAAAGCAATCTGCTGCTGCAGGCGCTGCGGATTGGACCGGCTGAACGGGAAGAAATACGCCACCGTGAAGCCGTGGAAAAAATCATCGACTTTCTGGAAATCCAGGCTTACCGCAAAACCCCGGTTGGCCAGCTGCCCTACGGCCTGCAAAAACGTGTGGACCTGGGCCGCGCGCTGGCCATGGAACCGCAGGTGCTGCTGCTCGACGAGCCCATGGCCGGCATGAATGTCGAGGAAAAGCAGGACATGTGCCGTTTCATTCTGGACGTGAACGACGAGTTTGGAACCACGGTGGTGCTGATCGAACACGACATGGGCGTGGTCATGGACATTTCAGACCGCGTGGTGGTGCTTGACTACGGCAAAAAAATTGGCGACGGCACCCCCGACGAAGTGCGCAACAACCCGGACGTGATCCGGGCCTACTTGGGAACGGAACACTAATGAATATGGCACACCCCTGTTGCGGACTCGCTTCGCGTAGCCGCCTCTCCCCTTGCAGGGGACGCAGCCTGCAGCCCGGCAAAGCCGGTTCTGCGGCAGCCATTTGAAATAGGAGCAACTGATGGCGTTTTTTTTAGAGACTCTTCTTGGTGGCCTGATGGCCGGCATGCTTTATTCGCTGGTTGCGCTGGGTTTTGTTTTGATCTTCAAAGCCTCGGGCGTATTCAACTTTGCACAGGGCGCGATGGTTTTGTTTGGGGCACTGGCCATGGCCAGGTTTTCCGAATGGATTCCGCAGCTGACAGGTATCAACAGCCTGCTTTTTGCCAATGTCCTCGCTTTTGTGATCGCGGGTCTTGTGATGTTCATAGTGGCCTGGCTGATTGAACGGCTGGTGCTGCGCCATCTGGTCAACCAGGAGGGCGCAACGCTGCTGATGGCCACGCTGGGCATCGCCTACTTTCTGGAAGGCCTTGGCCAGACGCTGTTTGGCAGCAATATTTACAAGATCGATATAGGCATGCCCAAGGAGCCGATTTTTGTCTTCGACACAGTGTTTCCGGGCGGCATCCTGATCAACAAGGAAGACCTGATTGCTGCCGCCATTGCAGCCGCGCTGGTGGCGCTGCTCAGCGTCTTTTTCCAGAAAACATCTACTGGCCGCGCCCTGCGTGCCGTTGCCGATGACCACCAGGCAGCCCAGTCGATTGGCATTCCGCTCAACCGCATCTGGTTCATTGTCTGGTGCGTGGCTGGTGTGGTGGCGCTGGTGGCGGGAATGATCTGGGGCAGCAAGCTGGGCGTGCAGTTCTCGCTTACCACGATCGCCTTGCGCGCCTTGCCTGTGGTGATTCTGGGCGGCTTGACCTCGGTACCGGGTGCCATTATTGGTGGCTTGATTATTGGTGTGGGCGAAAAAATTTCTGAAGTCTATCTCGGCCCCTTTGTTGGCGGCGGCATCGAAATCTGGTTTGCCTATGTTCTGGCGCTCGGCTTTTTGTTGTTCAGGCCGCAAGGTCTGTTCGGCGAAAAAATCATAGATCGTGTATGAAGCCCCCACGGTTGCTCACTTCGTGTAGCTCCCTGCC
>JAZKIK010000660.1:0-8693 GCA_040384925.1 Pseudomonadota bacterium
GTGCCACCAGGTCTTCGGTCTCGGCTGTTCTTCGGAAGAGCATGCTGGCACCTTGCTTAGTTTTGCGGCCTAAAACAATCAGCGTTTATCTGCCGCGATTCACGTCCTCGCCCTCTGTTTACAGCTCTGCGCGGCAGATAAACGCTGATTGTTAGATTTCACGAGTACACCACAGTGCCTGAATACGGCTTGATGCCAAGAAGCATGCGAAAGCAAACGCCACTCCCAAACACTACGCAGTGCCGTTTCTACTGGCCAAGTTATTCCATTGGAGCACTCGGATGTTTTCACCACCATGATTTACACCCACGTACCCAAAGTGACGCCAACCTTGCCCGCCGCAGCCACTATTTCCTGCCAGGTGTGCGGGTCGATCTCTATACCATCACGCTCCCGCTCCAGCCGCGCCTTGCGTTCTGCATCACCGGCAATCTGCACCGTGTCCGCGCCTTCTGCGGGTGGGCTTTGCTGTAGCCAGTTCACAAAAGCCATGGCTTCGGACTCAAAAGCGGCCTGGGTGCCGAGTTTGACCGGATCTATCAGTATGGTCAGCATGCTGTTGATGACGGCGCGGGTCGTCAAAGTGGCTTCACTGGCTGGTTCGTGCCAGGTGCCGCCGCCGGTCAGCGCACCGCCCAGCAACTCGCAGGCGACGGCCATGCCGTAACCCTTGTGTTCACCAAAAGGCATCAGCGCGCCAAACAGTCCGCCAGTTTGCGGCACCACCACCACACCGGGGTCTGTGGTGGGAAGGCCATGTTCGTTGATCAGCAGACCTTCGGCTACCTGTTTGCCCTGGTTATGGGCGACACGCATCTTGCCCTGGGCAACGCGGCTGGTTGCAAAGTCCAGAACAAATGGAGGGTGGTCTTTTAAAGGAATGCCAATACAGCAGGGGTTGGTGCCAAATCGCCCATCGGTTCCGCCCCAGGGTGCCACCACGGGTCGGGTCTTGACGTTCACAAAATGCATGGACACAAGGCCTTCAGCTACAGCCATCTCGGCAAAGTGGCCAATCCGGCCCAGGTGATGCGCCTCTGCCAGTGCCATGATGCAGCTGCCTTGTGTTTTGGCACGCGCCATGCCCAGCAGCATGGCCTGCTCGCCCACCACCTGGCCATAACCGCGCTGGCCGTTCAGGCTCAGCAGACTGCCCAGGTCCAGCAGGGTCCTGATGCTGGCATTGGGCGTCAAACCCCCTTCCAGCACCGCATCCACATAACGCGGCAACATGCCGACGCCATGCGAGTCGTGTCCGCTCAGGTTGGCCATGACGAGGTTGCTGGCGACGGCGCTGGCTTCTTCCTTGCTGCTGCCTGCTGCTGCCAAAATGGTGGCAAGCTGTGTCCGCAGGGATGAGGCGGGAATTGGTTTCGGCATAAAAATCTGGTTTGATCGGTTGTTACTCCTTCCCCCGCTGGGGGAAGGCAGGGATGGGGGCTTTTGGCCTTTGCAAACAAAAGCTGGTGTTTTTGCGCCGCTGGCCCTCACCCCAACCCTCTCCCAGAGGGAGAGGGAGCTAAAAAAAGCCACAGCCGCGCTACCTTCACATCACTGCGCCCACCTGCCAGGGCACAAACTCGTTTTGCCCGTAACCATGTTTTTCACTCTTGCTTTGCTCGCCTGAGGCGGTGGCCAGCACCATCTCGAAAATCAGCTGGCCCATTTCCTGCACCGAGACACCACCGTCGATGATGTCGCCGCAGTTGATGTCCATGTCTTCTTCCTGGCGTTGCCACAGCATGGTGTTGGTTGCCAGCTTGAGCGAAGGGGAGGGCGCGCAGCCATAGGCCGAGCCGCGTCCGGTGGTAAAACAGATGATGTTGGCGCCGCCTGCAACCTGACCGGTGGCACTGACCGGGTCGTAGCCAGGTGTGTCCATATACACAAAACCATGGGTGTTGACGGATTCGGCGTATTCGTACACGGCTTCCAGATTCGAGGTGCCGCCCTTGGCGACTGCGCCCAGCGACTTTTCAAGAATCGTCGTCAACCCGCCGGCCTTGTTGCCGGGTGAAGGGTTGTTGTTCATTTCGCCGCCATTGATTTCTGTGTAGTGCTCCCACCACTTGATGCGTGAAATCAGCTTTTCGGCAATGTCGGGCCGCACGGCGCGGCGTGTCAGCAGGTGTTCTGCACCGTAGATTTCAGGTGTTTCGCTCAGGATGGCGGTGCCGCCATGGGCTACCAGCAAGTCAACTGCCGCGCCCAGTGCCGGGTTGGCGCTGATGCCTGAATAACCGTCCGAGCCCCCGCATTGCAGGCCAATCGTGATGTGGGCTGCACTGCAGGGCTCACGTTTGACGGCGTTGGCTCGCGGCAGCATCTCCCTGATCAGGTTGATGCCTTTTTCAACCGTCTTGCGGGTGCCGCCGGTGTCCTGGATATTGAATGTGCGGAAGTTTTCACCTTCAGACAGATGCCCGGTTGAAAGCCAGGCATTGATCTGGTTCGCCTCACAGCCCAGTCCAACCACCAGCACACCGGCAAAGTTGGCGTGAGTGGCGTAACCTGTGAGGGTACGTGACAGCACCTGCATGCCCATGCCTTCGGTGTCCATGCCGCAGCCGGTGCCGTGGGTCAGGGCAACGACTCCGTCCACATTGGGAAAGTTTGCCAGCGCCGCTGGATTGGTCTGGCGCGAAAAGTGGTCGGCAATTGCGCGGGCAGCGGTGGCCGAACAGTTCACGCTGGTCAGCACACCGATGTAGTTGCGGGTGGCAACACGGCCATCACTGCGTCTGATGCCCATGAAGCTGGCCTCGCGTTTTGCCGGGGCTGGTTTGACGTCTGCGCCAAAAGCATAGTCACGTGCAAAGTCGCCCTTGTCCGGCCCCATGTTCAGGTTATGGGTATGAACATGTTCACCAGCGGCAATCGGCTTGCTGGCAAAACCGATGATCTGGTTGTAACGCCGCACTGGCTCGCCTGCGGCCAGCGCATGCGTGGCGATCTTGTGGCCGGGCGGAATCAGGCCCTTGACGGTGATGTTTTCAACCGTCGTGCCACCCACCAGCTGGGTGCGGGCGATCAACACGTCGTCGGCAGGGTGAAGGCGAATGAAGGGGATCATGGGCAAATTCTCTTTTTATGAAATGCGTGCAGCAAGGGGCCGCACAGGCTGTTCAATAGAACATTCTGGGCAACCAGAGCACGGCGTTGGGGAAGTAGGTGATGATGCCCAGGCTCAGCAGCAGCGGCACCAGCCAGGGCAATATGGCCATGGTGGTGCGTTCAACCGACAGTTTGGCCACCCG
This sequence comes from Pseudomonadota bacterium, assembly GCA_040384925.1. GTDB lineage: Bacteria > Pseudomonadota > Gammaproteobacteria > Burkholderiales > Burkholderiaceae_C > Polaromonas. The sequence goes on from JAZKIK010000660.1 coordinate 3,258, forward strand.
CGCCAGCACAAACAGCACCATGCCCATGGGGGGGTGCAGCAGGCCAATCATCAGGTTCAGCACCATGACCAGGCCAAAATGAACCGGGTCAATGCCAAGCTTCTGGGTAATGGGCAGCAGGATGGGAACCAGGATGGTGATGGCGGCGGTAGGTTCCAGAAAACAGCCGACAAACAGCATCAGCAGGTTGGCCAGCAGCAAAAACACCCAGGCTTCCTGCGTAAAACCAAGCACCCAGGCCGCAATGGCGGTGGTGACGCCGGTGGCGGTCAGCATCCAGCCAAAAATCGAGGCAGCGGCCACAATAAACAGCACCGTTGCGGTGGTTTCCACTGTGTCCAGGCAAACCTTGACAAACATCTTGAACTTCAGCGCCCTGTACCAGAAGAAACCCAGCACCATGGCCCAGACGCAGGCCGCAATTGCGCCTTCGGTAGGGGTAAAAAGGCCGGTGGTCATGCCGCCAATCAGCAAAACCGGCGTCATGATGGGCAAAACGGCTTCAAACTTGAAGAACCAGTCCAGCGCAAACAGCGCCACCAGCCCGCTGAACACCGTGATTTGAGGGGGGGCACCCGCCTTGATCAAGCCCCACAAGACCAGCGGCCAGGCAGCCACCACGGCCAGTTCCATCAAGGCCTTGGCAAGGCGCGTGCCTGAAAACTTGATGTCGGCACCCCATTTGTTTTTATGGGCAAACCAGGCCACCGTCAGCATCATCAAAAAGGCCATCAGCAAACCCGGCAGCAGTCCGGCCAGAAACAGCGCCCCGATTGACACATTGGCCATCATTCCGTAAATCACAAAAGGCAGGCTGGGCGGGATGATGGGCCCCAAGGTGGCAGATGCCGCCGTCACACCCACGGCAAATTCGGACGAATAACCGTGCTCTTTCATGGCCTTGATTTCAATCGTGCCCAGGCCGGCCGCGTCGGCAATTGCGGTGCCGCTCATGCCGGCAAAAATCACTGAGCCCAGCACATTGACATGGCCCAGCCCACCCTTTAGCCAGCCCACCAGCGCCAGCGCAAAGTTGTAGATGCGGGTGGTGATGCCGGCGTTGTTCATCAGGTTGCCGGCAAGGATGAAAAACGGCACGGCCAGCAGCGGAAAGCTGTCAATACCGCTGACCATGCGGTGAATCACCACAAACGGCGGCAGATTGCCGGTGAAAAGGATGTAAACCAGCGAGGCACCGGCCATGGCAACGGCTACCGGTATGCCCGCGCCCATGAAGATGAGGAAGAATATTTTCAGCATGATGATGTGGGTCGCGTTCAGCGGTCTTCCATGGTGGACTCGGGCCGTTCCAGCACGCTGTAACCACGCCGGTAATGAATCAGCGCTACCTGTACCGAGCGCACCAGCATGGCGGCAAACCCCAGCAGGCAGGCGGCATACACCACGTTCATGGGCAAATCAACAATCGTCATACGCGTCTGGTTACCAATCTTGATCATCATCTGAATCGTCATCACCACCGTGGCCAAAAAAAAACCTATGCGCACCACATCGACCAGTGTGGACATGATGCGGCCCATGGCCGCTGGCATGTGGCGGTAGAAAAAATCAACCTGAATATGATTGTTTTTGACCACGCCCACTGCTGCACCAATAAACACCACAGCAATCAGCTCGTAGCGGGCAATTTCTTCAGTCCAGGCGGCTGAATCGTTGAATACATAACGGGTGATGAACTGGTAGAACACTGTCAGGCCAAGCAGCCAGAACAGGCCCAGCGCCAGCCAGGCCTCGGGTGTGGTGCCAGACAGGTCAACCGCCTCGTCTTCGGTGTGAAATTCACCGTCGTCACTGATGATCTTGTCGCTCATGGGGTTTCCGTTTGGATGGGGCTCGTGGGGTTGCGCCCTTTAACGCAGGGCTAAGGTGTGTGTCCGCTTTTCTCCTTCACCCTTTGGGGGAAGGCGGGGATGGGGGCCTGTGCCTCTGCACAAACGCGGCCTTCAGCAAGCGCCAAGAGCCCCCATCCCAACCTTCCCCCAGCGGGGGAAGGAGCCAGACAAGACTGAAATACCTGACTACTTGATATTCACAATCCGGTCATAGTCAGCCTGCCGGTAACCCTGGTCTGTGGGCTTGGTGTTTTTCAGCACGGCTTCACGAAAGGCGGCCTTGTCCACCGTGATGACGTTGTTGCCTTTTTTCTTGAACTCATCCACCAGGCGGGCTTCGGAAGCGATGATTTCGCGGCCGGTTTTTTCGGCGGCTTCCTGCATCACGTCGCCAAAAATCTTCTTTTCATCCGCTGAAAGTTTGCCCCATAGCTGGCCAGACACCACGGTCAGCAATGAATCAACGATGTGGCCGGTCAATGAAATGTTTTTCTGCACTTCATAAAACTTTTTGGCCTCAATTGTTGGCAGCGGGTTCTCCTGTGCGTCAACCGTGCCGTTTTGCAGCGCCAGGTAGACCTCGGCAAAGGCAATGGGTGTGGCATTGGCACCCAGGGATTTGGGGAAAGCCAGGTAAGCCGGTGCATCCGGCACACGAATCTTCAGGCCCTTCATGTCTTCGGGTTTGGTGATGGGCCGCGCTGCGCTGGAAGTGACGTGGCGTGCGCCGTAGTAGTTCAGCGCCGTGATGTGGTTGCCGGTCTTGTCGTCATAGCCCTTGGCCAGTTCCTTGAAAACATCACTGCTGGCGTATTTGAGCTGGTGCTCGGCATCACGGAAGATGAAGGGGAAATATGACACGGCCAGCGGCTGGTAGCTGCGGCCGGCAAAACTGGCGCCGGTCAAAATAATGTCCACAGTGCCCAGAGTCAGGCCCTGATTGATGTCGGCTTCCTTGCCCAGAGTGGAGGCCGGGAAAACCTGCACTTCGTATTTGCCATTGGTGCGCTTCTTGATTTCGTCACCAGCCCAGACTGACCACTTGTGAAAGGGCTCGGATGTTTCGTACACATGGGCCCATTTCAGTTTGGTCTGGGCATTTGCACTGCCTGCCATGCCAAAAAGGCCTGTTGCGCCTATCAGCAGGGCGCAGGTGGCCATGGTTTTGAGGGTGGATCGTTTGCTGCTTGATGTTTTCATGTCTGTCTCCTCGGGTGGGGTTGCGGGTCGGGTGTGGGACTGGCTCAGTTTTTCAGGTTCAGTTTGGCTACCAGCTGTTTGAAAGCCTCGTTGTCGCGCACCAGTTGCGCCTTGAAGGTGGCATCGTCTGCATATGAATAACCCAGGTTGAGCTTGTCCATCACCTCGCGCATGATGGGTTCACTGGCGGCCTTGCGGCTCATGGTCTTGATGTATTCGACAACTTCGGGGGGTGTGCCTTTGGCCACACCGAGGCCGCGCCAGGTGCCGATTGACAGGTCAATCTTGCGTTCCTTCAGCGTCGGCACGTTGTCAAAACCCTTGATGCGCTGGTCAGCCATCACGGCCAGCACCTTGAGCTTGCCTGCCGCCACATGCACGCCGACTTCAGCCGGGCTGACACCCACGGCGTCCACATGGCCGCCCAGCAGCGCCAGTACAGCCGGGCCTGCGCCCTGATACGGAATGTGGTTGAATTTGGCACCGGTTTTATCTTCAAGCGAGGCCGCAGCCAGGTGCCAGATCGAGCCATTGCCAGCGTTGCCAACTTTCACGTCGCTGCCGGTTTTTTTGGCGGCGGCAACAAATTCCTCAATCGTGTTGTAGGGTGAATCGGCGCGCACCGTGATGGCGGCCGGATCAGCATTGAGCCGGGCGATCGGAATGAAATCGTCCTGCGTTATTTTGGTGATGCCCAGGTGCGGCAATATCGTCACCTCGACAAACATCATCGCAATCTTGTAGCCGTCGGGTTTGGCATTCACCACATCTGCCAGCCCGATTGCACCGCTGGCACCGGGTTTGTTGTAAACCACCACGGGCTGTGTGGTGTACTTTTTGGCGGCTTCGGCATAAGCGCGAGCCAGGGAATCAGTGCCGCCGCCGGGCTGGAAGGCGACCATGACTTCAATCGGCTTGTTCGGGTAGTCTTGCGCCAGGACAGTGTTTTGAATGCCGGTCAGGCTGGCAAATGCCAGCAGCAGGGCTGCAAGGCGGTGGGTTTTCAGCAGGGTTTTGCTCAGTAATTTCAAGGTCTTGTCTCGCTTTCTTCTGGTTTGTTATTGACTTGATGGGTAAACGCGGCGCTTGTCAGGCGCTGGCCTTTTTCAGGCTCTTGTTTGGTTTGGGTCTGGTTTTGCTCCAGCTCACGCTGAAGCGTGCGTGTGACTTGTCCATGTGTTCGTGCATCGCCAGCCGTGCAGCAGTGGCGTCGTGGTTGCGCACGGCTTCAAAAATTGCTTCGTGTTCGGCAATCGCGGCGCGCCATGAATCAACGGTCTCAAAATGCCCGCCCAGCTTTTCAAACAGCGGACCGCGCCGGGAGTCCCAAAAACGCTGTACCGTCTCTATCAGCACCACATTGCCGCAGGACTCAACAATCGCGGTATGAAAGGCGCGGTCTCCGTCCAACGGCAAAATGCCCTGGTCGGCGTCTTTTTTCATGCTGCTGATGGCAGCAAGCATTGCCTCTGTATGCTCATGTCTGGCCTGGGTAGCGGCCATTGCGGCGACTTCGCCTTCCACCACACGGCGGGCGCGAATCAGCTCCAGTGGCCCCCATTCGTCAGTGCTCAGTGTGCTGGCGCGGCCAGGCCTGGTGCTGCTGGCGTGATTGCTGTGGTCAAGCACATAAACCCCTGAGCCGGTTCGCACTTCAACCCAGCCTTCAACCTCCATGGCAATCAGCGCTTCACGCACCGAAGGCCGGCTGACGCCCAGTTGCTTGGCCAGGTCACGTTCGGCGGGCAGGCGTTTGCCCACTTCAAATTCACCGCCGTTGATCAGCGCACGCAACTGCTCTGCGATCTGGCGATACAGGCGCTGGGGTTCAACGGTTTGCAGTGGCATTCAGCGTGAGGGGGTTAAGGGTTAGCCAGAATTGGACAAGTGGTAAGGCCAATTAATAATCCCATGAAAACCGGATAACAACATCCGGCAAAACCCTGTAGGAGTGATTCATGAGACTTGAAGGCAAACGTGCGCTGGTAACCGCTGCAGGCCAGGGCATTGGCCGGGCCAGTGCGCTGTCGCTGGCGGCCGAGGGTGCCCAGGTGTGGGCAACCGACATCAACAGCAGCTTGCTGGAAAGCTACCAGGGCGTTGCCAACATCACCGCGCTGACGCTTGATGTGCTCGACAAGGCAGCCATCCACAAACTGGTGGCCGAGTTGCCTGACCTGAATGTGCTGTTCAATTGCGCCGGTTTTGTACACGGCGGCACCGCACTGGAAGCCACGGATGAGGACCTGGACTTTGCCTTCAAACTTAATGTGCGGGCCCAGTTCTGGATGATTCAGGCCGTGTTGCCGAAAATGCAGGCCAATCGCAGCGGCAGCATCATCAACATGGCCAGCGTCTGCAGCAGCATCAAGGGCCTGCCCAA
>JAZKIK010000661.1:0-3070 GCA_040384925.1 Pseudomonadota bacterium
GGGCACCACCAACAGCTGCGTTTCCATCATGGAAGGCAATGTGCCACGCGTGATTGAAAACTCGGAAGGCACACGCACCACCCCTTCCATCGTCGCTTATCAGGAAGACGGCGAAGTGCTGGTCGGCACCTCGGCCAAACGCCAGGCTGTGACCAACCCGAAAAACACGCTGTACGCCGTCAAACGCCTGATTGGCCGCAAGTTCACTGAAAAGGAAGTGCAAAAGGACATCGCGCTGATGCCTTACGCCATTGTGGCTGCCGACAACGGCGACGCCTGGGTTGAAGTGCGCGGCAAAAAAATGTCGGCTCAGCAAGTGTCTGCCGACATTCTGCGCAAGATGAAAAAGACCGCTGAAGACTACCTTGGCGAAGCCGTCACCGAAGCCGTCATCACCGTGCCCGCCTACTTCAACGACGCCCAGCGCCAGGCTACCAAGGACGCAGGCCGTATTGCCGGTCTGGATGTCAAGCGCATCATCAACGAACCCACTGCTGCAGCGCTGGCCTTTGGCCTGGACAAACAGGAAAAAGGCGACCGCAAGATTGCCGTCTATGACCTGGGCGGCGGCACCTTTGACGTGTCCATCATCGAGATTGCCGATGTTGACGGTGAAAAGCAGTTTGAAGTGCTGTCCACCAACGGCGACACCTTTCTGGGCGGTGAAGATTTTGACCAGCGCATCATTGACTACATCGTTGCCGAATTCAAGAAAGAAAGCGGCATTGACCTGAGCAAGGACGTTGTGGCCCTGCAGCGCCTGAAAGATTCGGCTGAAAAGGCCAAGATCGAGCTGTCCAACAGTGCAGCGACCGAAGTCAACATTCCCTACATCGCGCACGACCCGGCCAGCGGCCCGAAACACTTGCTGGTCAAGCTGAGCCGCGCCAAGCTCGAAGCGCTGGTTGAAGAACTGATCGAACGCACGATTGCACCTTGCCGCACAGCCATGAAGGACGCTGGCATCAGCGTGTCTGACATTCATGACGTGATTCTGGTCGGCGGCCAGACCCGCATGCCCAAGGTGCAGGAAAAGGTCAAGGAATTCTTCGGCAGGGAGCCACGCAAGGATGTGAACCCTGACGAGGCCGTGGCCGTTGGCGCTGCGATTCAAGGCCAGGTCTTGTCCGGTGACCGCACCGACGTGCTGCTGCTTGACGTGACTCCGCTGTCCCTGGGTATTGAAACCATGGGCGGCGTGATGACCAAGATGATCAAGAAAAACACGACCATCCCGACCAAGTTTGCACAGACCTTCTCGACCGCTGAAGACAACCAGCCGGCCGTGACGATCAAGGTGTTCCAGGGCGAGCGCGAGATTGCTTCGGGCAACAAGGCGCTGGGCGAATTCAATCTGGAAGGCATTCCACCAGCAGCACGCGGCACGCCGCAGATTGAAGTGTCTTTTGACATCGACGCCAACGGCATTTTGCATGTGGGCGCCAAGGACAAGGGCACCGGCAAGGAAAACAAGATCACCATCAAGGCCAACTCAGGTCTGAGCGAAGCTGAAATCCAGCAAATGGTGAAAGACGCCGAGCTGAATGCCGAAGAAGACAAGAAAAAAGTCGAATTTGTGCAGGCCAAAAACAATGCCGAAGCCATGGTTCACAGTGTGAAAAAATCACTTGGTGAATACGGCGACAAGCTCGACGCTGGCGAAAAGGAAAAGATCGAAGCCGCCATCAAGGACATGGAAGAAGCCCTCAAGGGCGACGACAAGTCTGCCATTGATGCAAAAAACGCAGCCTTGATGGAAGCCAGCCAGAAACTTGGCGAAAAAATGTACGCCGACATGGAAGCCTCCAAGGCTGCCGGCGCTGCAGGTGCAGCACCGGAGACCGAGCAGGCCGCCAAACCGGCAAACGACGACAACGTGGTTGACGCCGAAGTCAAGGAAGTCAAAAAAGGCTGAAAAGCCCAACCGACCGACTGAACTGGCGCAATAACTGCATGTGAGGCAGTTCGTGTAAAAGCGGAAAAGGCGGAAAACCCGGAGCAATCCCGGATTTCCGCTTTTTGCCTTGTCAAAACACACCGCCCTGCGCCCTTCAAAGCTCACGCTTCCTTGTTAACGAAGATTCCCTGAATTACCCGCCATGGCCAAAAAAGACTATTACGACACGCTGGGGGTTCCCAAAAACGCCAGCGATGAAGACATCAAAAAAGCGTATCGCAAACTGGCGATGAAACACCACCCTGACCGCAATCAGGGTGACAGCGCCAAGGCTGCCGAAGAAAAGTTCAAGGAAGCCAAAGAGGCTTACGAGATGCTTTCCGACGAGCAAAAACGCGCCGCCTATGACCAGTATGGCCATGCCGGGGTTGACCCGAACATGCGCGGCGCAGGTGGCCCTGGTGCCGAAGGTTTTGGCGGCTTTGCCGAGGCCTTTGGTGATATTTTTGGTGATGTATTCGGCGGCCAGCGCGGCGGTGCACAACGCGGTGCAGGCGGTGGCCGCCAGGTGTTCCGCGGCGGCGACCTCAGTTACGCCATGGAAATCACGCTGGAAGAAGCGGCCAACGGCAAGGATGCACAGATCCGCATCCCGAGCTGGGATGACTGCACGACCTGCAAGGGTTCAGGCGCAAAACCCGGCACCAAGGTGGTCACCTGCACCACCTGCCACGGCCACGGTGCGGTGCAGATGCGCCAGGGTTTCTTTTCGGTGCAACAAACGTGTCCGCAATGCAAGGGCACGGGCAAACTGATTCCCGAACCCTGCGTGGCCTGCCACGGCGTGGGCAAGACCAAAAACAACAAGACGCTTGAAGTCAAGATTCCATCCGGCATTGACGACGGCATGCGCATCCGTTCAACCGGCAATGGTGAACCCGGCACCAATGGCGGCCCGCCAGGCGATTTGTACATCGAGATTCGCCTCAAGAAGCACGATATTTTTGAGCGTGACGGCGACGACCTGCATTGCTCGGTGCCCATCAGCTTTACCACCGCAGCACTGGGCGGAGAAATCGAAGTGCCAACGCTGGCAGGCAAGGCTGCAATCGACATTCCCGAAGGCACACAGGCCGGCAAGCAGTTCAGGCTGCGTGGCAAAGGCATCAAGGG
>JAZKIK010000662.1:0-2320 GCA_040384925.1 Pseudomonadota bacterium
AGCTTGTGGCAGGCTTGCGCTACGACAAGATGATAGGGCACTACAACCAGATCAACACGGGGACTGGTGTGCTCACGCCATTCACCCAGGATATTTCCGAGTTCAGCCACCGCTTTGGCGTGCTTTATCAGCCAAATGCCCTGCAGTCCTATCACTTCTCCTACGGCACGTCGTTCAATACATCCGGCGATACGTATTCTTACAGCACCGCGAACGTCAACACCCCACCGGAATCAAGCCGCAACAAGCAGTTCACGACACGTCTGGCGGCGTTCTATTCGGAGAAGTATCACGAACGCAACACCGATCCAGCCCTGCCTGGCATCAGCGTGTTGTCAGGAAAACGCCACGTTGCTGGTTTGGAAGTGGATGTCTCAGGCCGCCTGACACCACAATGGGAGGTTTATGGTTCCTACATGTGGGCTCCTAGCGCCAAGATTGACGTCGGTGGATCCGGCGCTGAAAACGTCGGATCGCGCCCCTCACTGACACCACGCAATAGCGGCACAATCTGGAGCACCTATCAGTTGACTCCGGCTTTGCGCTTTGGTGCCGGTGTCAATTTCCGCGGCAAACAGACGCCACTTCGCAACCCTGGCTTTGAAGTTGGCAAATTCGCCACACTCGATCTGATGGGTGAATACGTCATCAACGACAGGTTCACGATCAAGGCCAATCTGACAAATGCCACCGACAAGCTGTATGGTGACGCGCTCTATGACGGCCACTACATTCCGGGTGCCGCCCGTCTTCTGCAGGTTACTGGCATCATCAAGTTCTGATTTTTTGACAGCCCGGGTTTTCCTGGGCTTTTTCTCCAAGCTTCTTTTGCCGCTCCCCCAGGGGAGCGGCTTTTTGCGTTTTCAAACAGGTCACGATTCATCATGCTGCTTTCCATCCCCGACATACTGCAAGCCAAAGACCTGGCCAGGGTACAGCAGTTGCTGGCCGATGCCCCTTGGACCGATGGCCGGGACAGTGCGGGTTCACAGGCCAGGCAGGTCAAAAATAACGAGCAACTACCGAATGACAGCGCTGCCGCCCAGGCCATCACGGCCATGGTGACTGGCGGGCTGGAGCGCAGCGCGCTTTTCCTGACGGCAGCGCTGCCCAAAAAACTGTTTACCCCACGCATCAACCGCTACAGCGGGGCCGCCAACCAGTACGGCAACCATGTGGACAGTGCCATCCGCACGCTTGCACACAATGGGCAAAGGGTAAGAACCGACATTTCGTGTACGGTTTTTTTGTCCGACCCTGGTGACTATGAAGGCGGTGAACTGACGGTTGTTGATACCTTTGGCGAAAAACACATCAAACTGCCAGCCGGCCATGCCATTTTGTATCCCGGCACCAGCGTGCATCAGGTGCAGCCCGTCACCAAAGGCCAGCGGCTGGCCTGCTTTTTCTGGATTGAAAGTCTGGTGCGCAGTGACGAGCAGCGCCGCCTGCTGTTTGACATGGACATGGCCTTGATGCAGCTTCGCCAGGAGCAGGGTGACAACGCCGCCACCATTGCACTGACTGGCACCTATCACAACCTGCTGCGCATGTGGGCTGATACATGAACCACCCCGCCAAGCAGGTTCCCCTGCCAGCGATTCAGCCCTTGCCAACTGGTCTTTTCACCCTGGCTGACCATGAAACCCAGGCACAGCAGCGTATGGATGAACAAGCCTGGGCCTACTTCAGTGGTGCTGCCGGGGATGAACTGACTTTGGCAGCCAATCGCGCAGCCTGGGATGAACTGCGCTTGTTACCCCGCGTGTTGCGCCCGCTGGCGGGTGGACACACCCGAGTCGAACTGCTGGGCAAAACACTCGCCACCCCACTGCTGCTTGCACCCGTGGCCTACCAGCGTTTGGCTCACCCCGATGGTGAAATCGCCAGCGCACATGCCGCCGCCTCGCAGGGTGCCGGTTTGGTGCTGAGTACACAGGCCAGCACAACACTTGAAGACGTGGCGCTGGCTTTTGGCTCCTACGAAGGGCGCGGACCGCTGTGGTTTCAGCTTTACATGCAGCATGACCGCAGCTTTACGCGTGAACTGGTTCAGCGTGCAGAGCGGGCCGGCTATGAAGCCCTGGTTTTGACCGTCGATGCGCCCAGCAGTGGTGCACGTGACCGTGAGCGGCGCGCCGGCTTCAAACTTCCGGCCGGTGTTTCTGCAGTGAATCTGAAAAACATGCCCGCCACCGCCCATTCCGGCACAGGCAGCCTGTTTGACAGCCTGCCAGCCCACGCCACCACCTGGGCTGATATCGAGTGGCTTTTGTCCATTACCCGCCTGCCGCTGGTGCTGAAAGGTGTGTTGCACCCT
>JAZKIK010000663.1:0-6561 GCA_040384925.1 Pseudomonadota bacterium
GGCGGTGCATACGGCAGGCCAAACTTGGCGACGATAAACCCCGTGCTCCAGATCAGCACAAACACGGCAGGCATGGCGCGAATCAGCGCGTTTCCGGAGGCAGGGGAAGAACTCACAGATAGACCATTACAAAAAAAATCCCTTGAAAACCTGATGTCTGGTACAGCCTTATTTCGCCCTGGCGCGAATCTCGGGAATGGCTTTTTGCAGGTAATAAACCATGGACCAGACCGTGAGAATGGCCGAAATCCAGATCAGCCAGGTGCCCCAGACATGGGTGTTGATGACACCAAACAGCCTGCCGTCATACAGCAGGAAAGGAATCGCAATCATCTGCACCGTGGTCTTGACCTTGCCAAGCATATGTACAGCAACACTTTTGGTCGCCCCAATCAGGGCCATCCATTCCCGCAGTGCTGAAATGGCAATTTCACGGCCAATGATGATGAGGGCGACAAACACATCGGCGCGCTGCAGATGCACCAGCACCAGTAGCGAGGCGCAGACCAGAAACTTGTCGGCCACCGGATCAAGAAAAGCACCAAAAGACGAGGTTTGATTGAGTTTGCGGGCAAGATACCCGTCCAGCCAGTCGGTGGCTGCAAACACTACAAACATGACTGTGGCAATCAGATTGCGCTCAGCCGGGGCGATGTTCAGATAAAACACGCCCACTATCAGGGGAATCGCAACAATGCGGGTCCAGGTCATCAAGGTGGGGATAGTCCAAAACATGCACCGATTTTGGCATGTGCGCAGACCCGACTGCTTTCGGCTGGTGCAAGCAAGAGCAAATAGCCAGACAGCAAGGGCTCATCGTTGTGCAAAAACGTCTAAACCACACACCTGAAAGGCAGCACTTTGGCCGCACTGCGGCGATGCCTCAATGCAGTGCGCGGTAGATTTCCTCAGCCAGATCTTTTGAAATGCCGTCCACGGTGGCAATGTCTTCGGCACTGGCAGAGGCGATTCCGCGAATGCCGCCAAAGCGCTGCAGCAAGCTGGCGCGGCGTTTGGGACCGATGCCGGGTATTTCTTCAAGTTTGCTGCCACCGGTGCGCACGCTGGCGCGTTTGGCACGCATGCCGGTGATGGCAAAGCGGTGTGCTTCATCACGTATCTGCGCAATCAGCATCAAAGCGGCAGAATCCCGGCCCAGATAAATCTTGTCGCGTCCATCAGCAAACACCAGTTCTTCCAGCCCGACCTTGCGGCCCTCGCCTTTTTCAACCCCCGCAATCAGACCCAGATCCAGACCCAGTTCGGTAAACACCTCACGCGCCATCGACACCTGGCCCTTGCCGCCATCCACCAGCACCAGGTCTGGCAGTCTCGTATCGTTCATGGTTTCCGGGTTGCGCACGGCCTCGGCCAGTTTGCTATACCTTCGCGTCAGCACCTGACGCATGGCGGCGTAATCGTCACCTGGCGTGATGCCATCAATGTTGTAACGGCGATACTCGGCGCTTTGCATCTTGTGTTCATGAAAAACCACACACGATGCCTGGGTTGATTCACCCGCTGTGTGCGAAATGTCAAAACACTCGATGCGCAGCGTACCCAGATCCTCCATCTTCAAATCCAGGGCCTCAGCCAGCGCACGCGTTCGGGCCTGTTGTGACCCTTGCTCGGCCAGCAGGCGTGCCAGTTGCAGCTCGGCATTTTTTTGCGCCATGTCCAGCCAGATGCGCCGCTGTTCACGTGGCTGGTGAATCGCGGCAAAACGCACGCCGCTTTGCGCCACCAGCGCAGCGATCAGCTTTTTGTCTACCGGCTCGCTGCACACCAGGGTAGGTGGCACGGGAATGTCTATATAGTGCTGAGCGATAAAAGCCTCCAGCACCAGCGCCTCCAGCGACTTGGCACCGGTGGCCAGCGACTCTTCGGCACCTGACTCGGTATCTGGCTCTGCATCCATTTCAGCCACATCCACCGCATTTTCAATATGCGTCGGAAAGTAAGGTCGGTCGCCCAGGTGCCTGCCGCCGCGCACCATGGCCAGGTTGACACAGGCCTTGCCGCCCTGGACTTTCACAGCCAGGATGTCCACATCCTTGTCACCGCCGATTTCCATGGACTGCTGATGCAAAACTTTTGACAGCGCCGACATCTGGTTGCGCAACTCGGCGGCCTGTTCAAACTCAAGTTTTTCGGCATGGGCCAGCATCTGCTGCTCCAGCCCGGTCAATATCTGCTGCGTTTCACCTTGCAGGAATTTTTCGGCATTCGCCACATCCTGCGCATATTGCTCGGGTGATATATGACCCACACAAGGGCCGGAGCAGCGTTTGATCTGGTACAGCAGGCAGGGCCGGGTGCGGTTGTTGAACACCGTGTCTTCACAGGTACGCAGCTTGAAGACTTTTTGCAGCAGCAAAATGCTTTCCTTGACCGCCCAGGCGCTGGGGTAAGGCCCGAAATACCTGTGTTTTTTTTCCACCGCACCCCGGTAGTAGGCGACCCGTGCAAAGGTGTGTGTTGCCAGCTTCAGGTAAGGGTAACTTTTGTCATCCCTGAACAAGATGTTGAAACGCGGGTTCAGCGTCTTGATCAGGTTGTTTTCAAGCAGCAGCGCCTCGGCCTCGGAGCGCACCACCGTCGTTTCCATGCGCGCAATTTTGGTCACCATGTGGCCGATACGCGTGCCGCCATGGTTTTTCTGGAAATAGTTGGCAACACGCTTTTTAAGGTTGCGCGCCTTGCCGACATAAAGCACACCACCGTCGGCATCAAAGTAGCGGTAAACGCCAGGCAAGGCAGGCAAGGCAGCCACTTCACTCAGCAGTTGTGGGTCAAATTCGTGGCGTTTTTCGGTCGTCATGGTTTAGCTTCAGCAAGGAAGCCGTATTGTGGACAATCCCGACATGAATCGCCGCCCACCAGCCCTTCAATGGGACATTTTTTGCAAGGTCATAGACAACTTTGGCGACATTGGCGTGAGCTGGCGGCTGGCTGCCGACCTGGCCTCACGCGGCCAGCGTGTCAGATTATGGGTTGACGACGCCAGCGCGCTGGCCTGGATGTGCCCTGAAGGTGCCGCCGGGGTGCAACTGCTGGAATGGACACCTGCCCTGCAGCAGCACGATCTGGCCAGCCTGGAAAACAGCCCTTGTGATGTGATGCTGGAAGCCTTTGGTTGTGATATAGCTCCTGAATTTATAGCTGTTTGCATTCACCATTCAGTTGCAACAGGCCATAAACCCTTGTGGATCAACCTTGAATACCTGTCTGCCGAAGCTTATGTCGCCAGATGCCACGGTTTGCCCTCGCTGCTGCACAGCGGCCCCGCTGCCGGCTGGACACGCTGGTTTTTTTACCCCGGTTTCAACGCCCAGACGGGTGGTTTGCTGCGTGAAACCGATCTGGCAAGCCGCCAGGCCGCATTTGACCGGACTGCCTGGCTGGCAAGTCAAGGCATTGTTCTCAATGGTGAATTGGTGGTTTCGCTGTTTTGTTACGAGCCGCCAGCGCTTGAACAACTGCTGTGGCAACTGATGCGAATAGGGCAGCAAGGCCAGCCAGTCCGCCTGCTGGTCGCGGCCGGGCGGGCACAACAGGCTGTCAAGGCGGCCCTGAGCGATCTGGCCATCGAAAAGACTGAACATGCTGATTACACCAGCCTTTCGCTCAAGTTCAAGGGGCATGAGTCACTATTGATTTCATACCTTCCTCTGCTCACTCAACACGATTTTGACCACCTTTTATGGGCTTCAGACATCAATTTTGTACGCGGTGAAGACTCGGTGATTCGTGCCCTGTGGGCTGGCAAACCCTTTGTCTGGCAAATTTACCCGCAGGACGACGGGGCACACAGCGCCAAGCTTGACGCATTCCTGGACATGCTGGGCGCACCTGATTCACTTCGCGTTTTTCATCATCAGTGGAATGATTGCAACTGGAGCCGGGCGCGCACTGAAAGTGCAGAAAAACCTGCCGAATCAACACTCCCCGCACTTGGAGACGACCTGCCGGCCTGGACAGAAGCCGTGCTGGCGGCCAGGTCAGGGCTGATGGCGCAGGACGATTTGAGCAGCAGCCTGCTGCAATTCGTCAATAAAAACCGTTAAAATCAGGGGCTTTGCAGAACTTGCCGCCCCTTAAAACCGTTTAAGACCGTCGGCAAGCTGCACATCCCGCCGCAGAACATGCAACAGCCAGGACCCAAGGCAGTGATGCATTGAGCGGCCTACTTCCAGAAAAACCGCAACTTTTTGCGTTGAAACAGATATGAAAATCGCTCAAGAAATCCGCGCCGGCAACGTCATCATGCACGGCAAAGACCCCATGGTTGTGCTGAAAACCGAATACAGCCGCGGCGGCCGCAACTCGGCCACCGTGCGCATGAAGCTCAAAAGCCTGATCGGCAGTTTCGGCACTGAAAACGTTTTCAAGGCTGACGACAAGATTGACCAGGTCATTCTTGACAAAAAAGACTGTACCTATTCCTACTTTGGCGACCCGATGTATGTCTGCATGGACGCTGACTACAACCAGTACGAAGTTGAAGCCGAAAACATGGGCGACTCGCTCAACTACCTGCAAGACGGCATGGAACTTGAAGTCGTGTTTTACGAAGGCAAGGCCATTTCAGTTGAACTGCCTACCAGCGTGCAGCGCGAAATCACCTGGACCGAACCCGCCGTCAAGGGCGACACCTCAGGCAAAGTGCTGAAGCCAGCCAAGATTGCCACCGGTTTTGAAATTGGTGTGCCCATTTTTGTGGCCCAGGGCGATGTGGTTGAAATCGACACCCGCACTGGCGAATACCGCAAACGCGTCTGATTTTCCAACTGCTCCAGGGCAGATCAAAAAGGCTCCGTCTTGGAGCCTTTTTTACGCCTGCATTTTCTGAGTGGTTTTGAATCTGCGGCCGGAATTTATGGCGCAAATTTCCCGCACAATGGCTGCATGACCACCAACAAAACACACGATCTTCACTCTCCCCGCCTGGCAGATGCATGGGCTGTGTTGCAGGCTCACTCAAACGAAGGCAACCAGCTTGAACCGGACGCTTCACGGCTGGCCTTTGCCGACCCCGAATTTTTGCTGCGCCGCGAAACGCGCGGCATCCGTTTTCAGCTGGAAATGCTCAAACCCGACCTCGAACAGCAGGCCCACGGTATTGAAAACACCGTGGTGGTTTTTGGCAGCGCACGTTTTCGCAGTGAAGAAGAGTCCGAAACCCTGCTGGCGCAGGCCGAAGCCGCTGGTGATGTGGAACTGGCCGATCGCCTGCTCAAACTGTCGCGCAATGCCCACTATTACGAAAAAGCGCGCGCCTTTGGGGGCCTGGTAGCCCGTTACAGCGCCGACAAACAGCCTGAACAAAAGCTGTTTATCTGCACCGGCGGTGGCCCCGGCATCATGCAGGCGGCCAATCGTGGGGCGCATGAGGCTGGCGGCATCAGCGTAGGACTGGCAATTGCACTGCCGATGGAAGAAGAAGCCAATCCCTACGTGCCGCCCGCCCTGTCCTTCAAATTCCACTACTTTGCGTTGCGCAAGATGCATTTCATGATGCGGGCCAAGGCGCTGGTGGTTTTTCCCGGTGGGTTTGGCACGCTGGACGAGTTGTTTGAGGTGATCACGCTGGTGCAGACCCGCAAGTCAAAACCCGTGCCCATCGTTCTTTTTGGCACCAACTACTGGAAACGCCTGCTCAACACCGACATGCTGGTCGAAGAAGGTGTGATTTCACCCAACGATTTGAAACTGCTGCACTACGTGGACGATGCACAGGTTGCGTGGGACTACATCAAGGCGTTTTACAAACTGTAGTTTTGATCAATGTTTGTGCTCAAGGTGACCCTTGAGCTGCCAGGCCAGCCGTGAACCGAGGCCGACCACGGCACCGGTGGCCCAGAATACGGCGGCAATGCCGATCAAGGCACCTGCCGAGCCAAACAGCATAGGCATCAGCACACTTGATGCATTGATGGCCATCAGCCGCAGGCCCAGCGCTTCACCATGCCTGGCTTCGGGTGTGATCTGGTGCAGCATGCTCATGATCATCGGCTGCACGGTGCCCAAAGCCAGCCCGAGCAGCACTGAACAAACACCCATGCCCAGCGCCGAGCGCATCAGCGGATAAACAGCAAACAGCACGGCTGTCATCAGCATCGCCCCGGCCAGCACCTTCCATTCACGCAAATGGGCAGCAAGTGCCGGCATGACCAGGCGCACCGCAGCAGCCGCCAGCGCAAAAGCGCCCAGAATCGTGCCGATGACCGAGGCGCTGATGCCCCGCTCAAACCCAAGCACTGGCACGACAAAAGTATGCACATCCCAGCACGACGATAAAAACCAGTTGACCAGCATCAGGCGGCGAAACATTGGCTCACGCAGCAAATCCCAGGCTTTGGGTCTGACAGCGCTGTGTTCCACAACTACAGGAGGCAGTTCATGGGTGCGTTGCACCAGAAACCAGCTCAGCAGTGGCAACAGGGCCATCAGCAAAAAAGCCGCCCTGTAACCCGACAGGCTGCCCGGTGAACTGCCTGCATGGTCAATCAGCAGGCCAGCCGTAAAAGGCCCGAGAAAATTCGACACCGCCGGGCCAAT
>JAZKIK010000664.1:0-3844 GCA_040384925.1 Pseudomonadota bacterium
GGCAGAGCAGATTCCCGAAACCAACTCCCACAGAAGCCGCCAGAAACTGCTGGTGGACTGGATACGCCGCGAAAGGCCCACGGTGCGTGCGCTGACCACCCAATGGAGCGCCGGAGGCCACCGCATGCTGGTCGGCACAGCACAAACCATTGCCGATGATTTTGAACACTGGTTCAGCACCGGCGCCTGTGACGGTTTTAACGTGATGTTCAGCAGCACCCCGCAAGGCCTGGATGATTTTGTATCACTGGTCGTGCCCGAACTGCAAAGGCGCGGCCTGGCCCGCACAGCCTACGAAGGCAAGACCCTGCGCCAGAACCTGGGCCTGCCGCAGGTTGAAAACCGGTTTTTTCCGGGGTAGCGATGTGTGCTGGGTCCTGATGGCATGATGCGGTGAATGGCGTGTTCAGATGGGAGCCTGAGCACTGCCTTTGTTTACTCAAGGAGCTGTGTTCAGCATTTGCTGAACGGGGTGGTTTGAGTGAACGGCTTGCATCATGGCTGTCGCCTGTCTCCCGACATGTTCAGCCGCCAAGTCCCCACCTGTCAGCCTTGACCTCCTGATGGAGCGACTTGAGGTCTGCGTCCAGACTGTCGCATTGGTTACCCTCACCGGTAGCAATCAGCTGAATCTTGATCACCCGATTTTTTCCCTTGTAACGGATACACCCCACCTCCTGTACAGAAAAGGCTTGAACCATCCGGTAAACCTCTCCAGGATCGGCAGGCTGTTTGCTCACATAACAATGACCATCCGGGTCCGACGCGAACAGATCAGGGGCAACGGTAAACGGCATATTGCAGGAGGTGCAGCAGCCGTCCTCAACATAGAAGTCCCCTGGTGCATTGGCCTGATGTGGAACTCTTGTCGGCATGGCTTGTTTTGTGGTCTGGTGTTGAAGTCGGCCCTGTGCTTGTGCTGGATATAGCAGGCTGAATACCTTGGATAGAAAGTTGTTCATAAGCCGGTATTAGCCTTCCCACTTCCCTGTGGAAGTGTTTAATACATAAGTTTTCCAAATGCCAACGTGCAATCTGGAGGGTGTTTGTGGATACATGAACGCTTCGCCCGCAACCTTTTCCGTGCCATCACCGATGTAAACAATGACTGGAAACTTTTCACCGGCAAGCAAACCCGCGTGGAAATCAGTAGCTGCTTGTCCCTGAAAGTTCAGTTCATCAGCCACCACCTTGAATGCACTAAGCATTAAGTTTGCCGCAAAGCAAACTTCCTGTCCTTCAATCAAAAAACGGGCATTCTTGTATTGCATATGTGATCTGAAGTAAAACTGGACTGCCCAGGGGATTCGGGTCAAGTCAAAATATTCAAAGTACCTTCCGGCGCAAGTTCAAAAATCCGCGCCGACACCTGGCTGCCATCCACCAGCAACTCACCGACAGCTATCGGCAATTTGAACCGGCGCGGCCCAGCGCTTCCGGGGTTGATGTACAGGATGGATTCACGCTTCTGAATCAGCGGCATGTGTGAATGGCCGGTTACCACGACATTGACACCAGCAGCCTGCGGATCTATGTCGAGCCGGGCAAGATCGTGGAGGACGTACACCAGCACTTCGCCAGCTTCCAGAAAGGCGGTTTCCGGCAGCGATTCGGCCCAGGCACCCTTGTCATTGTTACCTCGCACTGCAGTTACAGGTGCAAGCTCAGCGAGTTTTTCAAGAATGTTTGCGTCTGTGATGTCGCCTGCATGAACAATGAAATCACAGCCGCCCAGGAAATGAAGCGCTTCGGGGCGAAGCAATCCATGTGTGTCTGAGATAAGGCCGATGCGAATCATGTTCTGAAGCTGAACGCAACTGTGAGGCGCAGCGTGAGCCACCATCCTCACAACAAAAGCTGCTTACGCACCGCCCGTAACCAGCTCACTTTCCTTCAACCTATACCTAGCCCCAGCGCCTTCAGGCAACTTCTCCAGCGCCCATTGTTTGTTATGGAATGCCGCGACGCTGGGCCTGTGGGCTATGGAGACCAAACCGCCGCCTGCTGCGCTGACCTGGGCCTGGAGTTTGGCGTACAGGATGTTTTCGGCGGTTTCGTCCAGGGCGGCGGTGGCTTCGTCGGCAAAGATCCAGCTGGGTTTTTTCAGCAGCACGCGGGCAATCGCCAGCCTTTGCTGTTCCCCGCCAGACAGTTTCTGGCCCCAGGCGTCCTTGTCGTCTAGCCGGCTGGCCAGTTGGGGCAGCAGGGCGTCTGACAGTGCCTGCTTCAGGGCTTCGTCGCTGTAGTTGGCAGCGGCTTGCGGGTAGGCCAGGGCGTCGCGCAGGCTGCCGTCGGGGAAGTAGGGGCGCTGCGGGATAAACATGGCGTTGTCCGGCAACCGGGTCTGGCCGCTTGAATAAGGCCAGATGCCGGCAAAGGTGCGGAAAAGTGTCGATTTGCCGCTGCCCGACGGGCCCTTGAACAAAATATGGTCGCCAGGGCCGGCCTGCAGTGATGTGTTGCCCAGCAGCATCTCGCCAGCGGGCAGGCTGACGCCCAGTGAAACGGCTGACAAGGTATTCGGGCTGTCTGCATCCGCTGCCAGATCGGTAGCTGCCTGTACCTGCCGCTCCTGCGCGGCAGCCACAATATTGTCTTCAAAACTGGTCAGGCGGTCAGTCGTGGCGCGCCAGGTAGCGAGGGTGCTGTAGCTGTCCACAAACCAGCTCAGTGAGTCCTGCACCTTGCCAAAGGCAGACGAAATCTGTATCAACTGGCCCAGCTGGATGGCGCCGCCGAAAAACCGCGGCGCTGCAACGATGAAGGGGAAAATCACCGCTGCCTGGCCAAAAAAAGATGTAAACCAGATCAGGCTTTTCTGTGCCTTGATCAGTTGCAGGTAGTTGCCCAGCACGGTGCCAAAACGCTTGTCAAGCTGTGCACGTTCCACGCTTTCGCCCTTGTCGAGGGCGATGGATTCGCTGTATTCACGCACCCGCACCATGTGGTGCCGAAAGTCTGCTTCATAACGCTGCTGGAAGAAGTTCAGGCCAATCTGCTTGCGGCCAATATAGTGCGTCAGCACACTGCCCACGACGCAATAGGCCACCGCTGCCCAGACCATAAAACCCGGAATCGTGTAAGTGCTGCCCGCCAGGCTGAATGAAAACGAGCCCGACAGCGTCCACAGGATGCCGATAAAACTCACCAGCGTGACCACCGAGTTGAGCAGGCCCATGCTCAGCGAGATGGTGTAACTGGTGAACTGGTTCAGGTCTTCCTGAATCCGCTGATCGGGGTTGTCCGCGCTCAGTTTGCTGTCAGCCGGACCTGAAAAACGCGCCAGTTCCAGTTTGTAAAACGCATGGTTTGACAACCATCGCGTCAGGTAATTGCGTGTCATCCATGCACGCCAGCGCATTTCAAGCAGCTGCGTCAGGTAAAACTTGTACACAATGATGATGATGGCAATAAAGGCCAGGTAACTGAAGCGGCCCATCTGCTGCCAGAACACCGGCTGGTCTCTTTTTTCCAGCGCGTCGTAGAACACGCGGTACCAGTCGTTGAACTGCACCGCCATGTAAACCGTGCCCAGGTTCAGCAGCACAATCGCCAGCAGCAGGCCGCGTGCCTTCCATTTGTCTTCAGACCTGAAGTAGGGAACAGACAGCGCCCAGACGCGGGCAACAAAGGTTTTGAATGATTTCAGCTTGTTGATCAATGACATGTAGGAAAGCCCCTTTTTTGCAAGCTTACAGGCAAGCCTTGCCGTTTATGCCTTGCTCATCCAGTTTTTGGGGTCAATTGACACCACCAGGCGTTTGTTGGCAATATCCTGCTGCGCCTGGCTGAGCTGGCTTAAAAGCAGTTTGGTCGCCTGCTGGATTTCTTCCCAGGCTGCCAG
>JAZKIK010000665.1:0-3371 GCA_040384925.1 Pseudomonadota bacterium
CAGTTTCCAGCTCAAGCCGGCAAAAAATATCACTGCCACGCCCGCAGCCAGAACAAGCAGTGAGGTGCCCAGGTCGGGCTGTTTCATGATCAGCCCGACAGGCAGCAGCAACAATATTCCTGCCATCAGAAAATCAAGCGGCCGCAACTGACCTTCGCGTTTTTGAAACCACCAGGCCAGCATCAGCGGCATGGCAATTTTCAGGATTTCGCTGGGTTGAATCACCACGCCGACATTGAGCCAGCGCCTGGCACCTTTTTTGGTGATGCCAAAAATCGCCACCGCAATCAGCAACGCCACACCAAAGGTGTAAAGCGGCACGGCCAGCGTCATCAACCGCTGCGGCGGGATCTGCGCCACCACAAACATGATGGCCCCGGCAATCAGCATATTGCGGCTGTGGTCCACAAAACGTGTGCCGTGGTCGTAACCCGACGAATACATGATCAGCAAGCCCGCGCAGGCGAGCATAAAAACCGCAAATGCCAACAGCCCGTCAAAGCCGCGAAAAAGAGGTGCAATACGCTGAAAAAAAGAAGGTTTGTCAAAAACGGCTGCCATGGTGGGGATTATCTGCCAGCTCACAAAGCCGCTGAATCGCCAGCTTATACCCTGCCCAGGCACCCGACTGGGAGCGTAAGGATTTGGCGGCCTTCCGAATGGCTGTTATTGCCGCAACCAGCGCAACATGACCGGATAAGCCGCCAGTCCCAGGGTTTTGGCATCAACAGGCGACGCCGCCAGGCCTGCAGCGATCAAACCCGCGACACCGGGGTATACGCCGAGCGAATAAGTCAGCACCAGGCTTTCAGACTGGCCTTTGTAACCTCCTGAATGAAACAGCACTTCGGGCGCAATGCCAGCCGCCAGCGCTGCGGCGTAAGCCCAGGCCGTCGCTTCGACCTCCCCGGCATGCGGTGCCATCGCCTCGTCAGGCAAGGTGCCGCCCAGGGTGGGGCGCAGTGCGGGCGGCATCACGGCGATATGCCCGGCTTCATGCAACAGGTCACCGGGCCAGAGCAGACGTGCCGGGTCATAAATCAGCTGACCGTCTGCGATATCAACGCCCGGTAGCAGGCTGCTGCCGTCCATGGCAGTGGCTACAGGTGCCAGGCCGATAGCGGTGAGGAAATCGATGATCTTGCTCAGGGAATCGGTGTCCGGGCTGATGGTCATGGGTAGGGCGGGTCTGCTCGCGTCTGGGTAGAGAACTGAATATAACAAGTGACAAGCACCCCCGGATCACCCCTGATTTAATGGCTATACATGGCCGCGAAGGCCAGAATCCCGCTTTACGATACAGGCATGCCCACCACCCATCTGCTTTACCTGCATGGCTTCAGGTCTTCCCCTCTGTCGGCCAAGTCGAAAAAAATGGCATCCGTGGTGCGCCAGCAGCATCCCGATGTGGCGTGGTGGTGTCCACAACTGCCACCTTCGCCAAAAAAGGCCATGCGCAAGATCATGGAACAGGTCGCCACCTGGCGAACCCGAAAGGGTTTTGAAAACATGGCGGTCATTGGTTCTTCACTGGGTGGTTTTTACGCGACCTGGGTCGCTGAAACCATGACCTGCAAGACGGTGGTGCTCAACCCGGCGGTTGACCCGGCACGTGACCTGGCAGCTTACGTCGGCCAGCAAAGCACCTGGCAAAAACCGTCTGACCGCTTCTTTTTCCGGCAACAGTTTGTCGCCGAACTGAAGGACCTGAACGCCGGGCCACTGCTTGACCCCAGCCGCTACATGAGCGTGATTGCCAAGGGCGACGAACTGCTCGACTGGCGCGAAATGACGGCGCGTTACGCAGGCAGCCATCTGCGCCTGCTGGAAGGCGGAGACCATGCGCTGACCCAGTTTGACCCGCATATTCCAGCAATTCTTGACTTTCTGGACCTCGCCTGAAACCTTCTGATCTGACCGGAAGCGCCGCCTGAAAGGCAGGCTGATTACACTTGCCAGACTCTGTTAATTGCTAAAAGGCACACGTTTTGTTTGTACTGTTTGAAGAAACCGGCAAGTTTTTGGCCGGTCGCATTTTGTCCGAAGCCGACAGCTCGCTGCAGGTTGAGCTGGATTCGGGCAAAAGAGTCAAGGTCAAGGCAGCCAATGCGCTGCTTAAATTTGAGAAGCCGTCGCCATCAGACCTGATAGCTGCCGGGCAAAAACTCAGTGAGGACATAGAACTCGATCTGGCCTGGGAATTTGCCGACGATGAGGAATTTGGTTTTGCCGACATGGCGCGTGACTATTTCAGCGCCGACCCGTCCAAACCTGCCACGCTGGAGCAACAGGCTGCCGCACTTTTCAGGCTGTTTGATTCACCGCACTACTTCAGGCGCGCGGGCAAGGGCCGCTTCAAAAAGGCACCGGCCGATATTCTGCAACTGGCGCTGGCCGCGATAGAAAAGAAAAAGCAGCAGGTTTTGCAGATCACGGCCTGGGCTGAAGCATTGGCCCAGGGTGAATGCCCACAGCCGATTCGTGATCAGCTGTACAAAATCCTCTTCAAACCCGACAAAAACAGCCCTGAATACAAGGCCGTGGTGGAAGCCTCGCGCAACACCCACACCGCGCCGCTTGACCTGCTGCAAAACGCAGGTGCCATTGCGTCCAGCTACCAGTTTCACTGGAAGCGCTTTTTGTTTGAAAACTTCCCCAAAGGCACGGCTTTCCCGGCTCTACAGGCACCAGCACATACCGATGAGCTGCCATTGGCTGAAGTCAGGGCCTTTTCAATTGACGATTCCAGCACCACGGAAATTGACGATGCGCTGTCGGTGCAGGGCCTGGGCTCGGGCAGCATCATGCTGGGCATCCACATTGCAGCGCCTGGCCTGGCCGTGTTGCCCGGCAGCCCGATTGACAACCTGGGCCGCGCCCGCCTGTCAACGGTTTACATGCCGGGTTACAAACTGACCATGCTGCCCGACGAAGTCGTACAAAACTACACCCTGCAGGCCGGACGCAATTGCCCGGCGGTGTCGCTTTACGTCACCATGGACGAAGCTTCGCTGGAAATAAGGGACACGGTAACGCGTATCGAACTGGTGCCGATTGAAAGCAATCTGCGCCACGATGTGCTCGACAGCACCTTCACTGAAGCGTTTTTTGAAGCCGCCCATGCCGGTCAGGCACCTGCACCAGACATCGCCTGGGCCACCGAGCTGACATTTTTGCACCGGCTGGCCAGACACCTCAAGGCGCTGCGTGAAGTGGCGCGCGGCAAACCCGAAAACTTCAACCGTCCTGACTACAACTTCAAACTGGACAACCCCAGCGGCAACGAACCACAGGGTGATGAAAAAGTCAGCATCAGCACACGCCAGCGCGGTGCACCGCTTGACCTGATCGTGGCCGAAGCCATGATTCTG
>JAZKIK010000665.1:3381-7778 GCA_040384925.1 Pseudomonadota bacterium
AGCACCTGGGGCCAGTGGCTGGCCGAATACGGTTTGCCCGGCATTTACCGCAGCCAGGCCAGTCTGGCACCCGGCGTCAAGGTACGCATGGGCACCAAAGCCCTGCCACATGCCGGCCTGGGTGTAAAAAGTTATGCCTGGAGCACCTCACCGCTGCGTCGTTACACCGATCTGGTCAACCAGTGGCAAATCATTGCCTGCGCCAGACATGGCCGCACGGCAGCACTGGTCGCGCCCTTCAAACCCAAGGACGCCGCGCTTTTTTCCATCATTTCCGGTTTTGACGCAGCTTACAGCGCCTACAACGGTTTTCAGTCGGGCATTGAACGTTACTGGACACTCAAATACCTGCAGCAAAACAACATCACCGAGCTTGTTGCCACTTCCTTCAAGGACAATCTGGTGCGCGCCGATGATTTGCCCCTGGTGTTGCCAGCCACCGGTGCCATGGGTTTGCCGCGCGGTGCCAAGGTACGCATCAAACTCGGTGAAATTGATGAAATCACACTGGACATTTCGGGCGCGGTGATCGAGCGCCTGGATGCGGTTGATGCTGGCGCCGGCGACGCTGCCGAGTCGGCTGAAGATGAGGATGGAGAATCCGACATGGCGGCCGGCCCGATCTCGATTGCGGTGGATGTCAATGAACCTGCAACCGATGCGCCAGCCGGTGCTTCTGTTGTGTCGTGAAGCCTGTTTAGACCTGATAATTATTCATCTTGAAATCCTTCAGCACACTGCAAATCGCCCTGGGAACCTCCATCCTGATTCATGCGGTGGTGCTGACGACCCGGTTTATAGACCCGGAAGGTTTCAACCGGGTTTTTCAGGACACGCCGCTTGAGGTGATACTGGTCAACGCCAAATCCAGTGAAAAACCCGACATTGCCAAGGCCATTGCACAGGCTTCTCTGGCCGGTGGCGGTGAACTTGAAAAAGGCCGCGCCACCTCACCTCTGCCGCCTTCCGCCCTGACCTCGATTGGCGATGCGATTGAAGATGCCCAGCGCAAGGTCGAGTCCATGCAGGAGCAGCAGATGCAGCTCCTGGCGCAAATCAAAAAAGAGCTGGCCACCCTGCCGCCGCCCGACCTCAAAATGCCGGCAAACAACCCGGTGCAGGTTGAACGGGAAGAAAAACGCCGGCAACTGATCAAACTTCTGGCTGAAATTGAGAAGCGCATCAACGAGGAAAATTCCAGGCCGAAAAAGCGTTACATCAGTCCGGCCACACAGGAAAAGGCCTATGCAGTTTATTACGACACCCTGCGTCGCAAAATCGAAGAAAAGGGTACGACGAATTTCCCTGAACTGGCAGGTAAAAAGCTTTATGGTGAGCTGACCATGATTCTTACGGTCAACTTTGATGGCCGCGTCCTCGCCACAGAAGTGGTTGAAACATCAGGCAATCTCACACTTGATCGTCGTGCCCAGAGCATCGTTCGCGGCACAGGGCCTTTTGGCAGATTCACGGATGAAATGCGTCGCCAGGCCGACCAGATCGTGGTGGTTTCAAGGTTTAAATTCAATCGCGACGAAACTCTTGAAACCCGTCTGACAGAACGTTAGCCGCTGGTTCAAACCAGTTTCGGAAAAATAAAAAAACAGCATGAATCACCCTGCAGATCAGTATTTCGTACTCGGTAACCCGATAGAACACAGCAAATCCCCGGTGATACAGGCGCATTTTGCCGCGCTGACCGGGCAGCGCCTGAATTATGGCAAACAGCTGGTGGCGCTGGATGGTTTTGCCGACATGCTGACTCAGTTGCAAATAAATGGTGTGCGCGGCTGCAACGTCACCGTGCCTTTCAAATTTGAGGCCTTTCAGGCCGCTGCCCACCCGACAGCACGGGCGCAACTGGCGCAGGCCGCCAACACCCTGCGTTTTGACGCTGACGGTATTTACGCCGACAACACCGACGGTGTGGGTCTGGTCAATGACATTGAGATCAATGCCGGCGTGCCGCTGGCCGGGCGCGACATTCTGCTGATAGGTGCTGGCGGCGCTGCAGCCGGCGTGCTGGGCCCGCTGCTGGCCGCCGCGCCGCGTCGGCTGGTGCTGACCAACCGCACGCTGGACAAGGCACTGGCACTGGCCGGGCGCCACCGCAGCCATCCGTCCATCCTTGATTTGCTGCAAAAAACCGAGCTGCTGGTGCAGCATATCGATACGCTACAGGGTGATTTTGATGTGATCATCAATGCCACGGCCAGCAGCCTGGCTGGCGGCACGATTCCGGTGCCGCCAAGCGTGCTCAAACCCGGTGCGCTGGCCTGTGACCTGATGTACGGCGCGGCAGCCCAGGGTTTCATGCAGTGGGCTGCCAAGCACGGCGCGGTGCCGCGTGATGGCCTGGGCATGCTGGTTGAACAGGCCGCCGAGGCTTTTTTGATCTGGCGTGGTGTGCGCCCGCCGTCTGCACAGGTGCTGGCCGACATGCGCGCTGCACTGCAGCCAGCCCGCACATGAAAGCTGCCCTGCGCCTGCTGGGTCTGGTTTTGCTGGCGGGCCTGGCCTTGCAGCTGTATTTTTTGAGCCGCATCGCGCTGATGGTGGTGATTGACCCGGAATCCAGCGCTTTTGAGCGCTCGGAAATGTACCGTGTGGCCAGCAGCACCGGCAGCCTGAAATGGCGGCAGCAATGGGTTCCCTATAGCCAGATTTCAGATCATCTCAAAAGCGCGGTGATAGCCTCGGAAGACGCCAGTTTTGTCGAACACGACGGCGTGGACATCGAAGCGCTTGAAAAAGCCTGGGACAAAAACACCAGGGCCGAACAGCTGGCAGAAAAACGTATCCAGCAATCCGCCAAAAAGGCGGCCAGTCCGCCAGCCAGCAAAGCGCCAAAAATAGTCGGCGGCTCCACCATCACCCAGCAACTCGCAAAAAACCTGTTTTTGTCAGGTGAACGCAAACTGCTGCGCAAGGGCCAGGAACTGGTGCTGACGCTGATGCTGGAGACGCTGCTCAGCAAACAGCGGATTCTAGAGATTTACCTCAACAGTGTTGAGTGGGGTGAAGGCGTTTTTGGTGCCGAGGCCGCCGCCCAGCATTACTACCGCAAACCGGCCTCAAAATTGAGCGCTTACGAAGCCGCCCGGCTGGCAGTCATGCTGCCGCGACCCAGGTATTTTGAAACCCGTGCCAATTCTGGCTATTTGTCGTCCCGCGCCAGCACCATTGCTGCGCGTATGGGCGGCGTGGAGTTGCCCTGATGCTTGCCAAGCTGATGAGTCTTTTTTTACTTGGCCTGATACGTGTCCTGACAGGTGCCCAGGCTCGCTGGCAGGGTTGCCCGCCCAAGGCCGAACAGCGGATTTATTTTGCCAACCACCAGAGCCACGCCGACCTGGTGCTGATGTGGGCGGCGCTGCCAGCCGAGCTGCGCAGCATCACCCGGCCGATTGCCGCCAAGGACTACTGGACCAAGACGCCATTCAAAAAATGGATCACCACCGCAGTTTTTAACGCGATTTATGTAGATCGCATCAAAACCAGCGAGCAGGACCCGCTGGAACCACTGATTGACGCACTTGAAAACGGTGACTCCATTATCCTGTTTCCTGAAGGCACACGCGGCAACCAGGACGAACCACAAAACTTCAAGTCCGGCCTGTTCAATCTGGCGCAGAAGTTTCCCAATGTGGTGCTGGTGCCGGCCTGGATCAACAACGTGCAGCGGGTGATGCCCAAGGGTGAAGTGGTACCGGTACCGATCTTGTGCTCGGTCACCTATGGCGCACCGATTGTTATAGAAAATGGCGAAGACCGGGCGCACTTTTTGATTCGTGCACGCCAGGCCGTCATCAGCTTGCGGGAAACCTGATGAACACCTTTTTGCGCAATCTGACACCATCCCAGCAGGTCGGCCTGCTGTTTGTCTTTGTTTTCGGGCTGCTGACGGCCATCAGCGTGGCGGCCCTGGTGCTGTCGCTCAAGGACAATCACGAAGACGATCTGCACACCAAAAAGCTCAAGGATTTCAACGACCTGCTTGGCACCTCGTGGGCCATGTCAACGGTTTTCTGGATTGGCTGGGCGCTCGGTGAAACCGTGGCGACGGTGCTGTTTGCCTTTGTGGCTTTTTTCGCGCTGCGTGAGTTCATCACCCTGTCACCAACCCGCCAGGGTGACCACCGCAGCCTGGTGCTGGCCTTTTTTGTGGTGTTGCCGGTTCAGTTTGCTTTGGTCATCAATCGCAACTTTGACCTGGTGACGGTGTTTATCCCGGTTTATGTGTTTCTGGCGATTCCGGTGGTCAGCGCGCTGGCCGACGACCCGCAGCGTTTCCTGGAACGCAACGCCAAGCTCCAGTGGGGCATCATGGTCTGTGTTTACGGCATCAGCCATGTGCCGGCGCTGTTGCTGTTGAAGTTTCAGGATTACCAGGGGAA
>JAZKIK010000665.1:7788-8168 GCA_040384925.1 Pseudomonadota bacterium
TTCAAAGCTGCATGATCGTGCAGCATCTGGTCAATCGCAGATGGCCGCGCCAGCCAGTGGCACCGCATGTCAGCCAGAGTTTCAACTGGCGCGGCTGGCTGATTGCCGTGCTGGTTGCCAGCCTGGTTGGCGGCGTGATGAGTGCCTTGACACCTTTCAAACCGGCTCAGGCGGTGGCCATGGCGCTGATTGCATGTGTGGCTGGCTCGCTGGGGCACCTGGTCATGAAAGCACTCAAGCGTGACCGCGGCATCACCAACTGGGGCAGCGAAGGCCGCTCGGTCACTGGTGCCAGCGGCCTGCTGGACCGTGTGGATGCCCTGTGTTTTGCTGCTCCCGTGTTTTTTCACTCGGTCAGATGGTATTTTGGCGTCTAGCCA
>JAZKIK010000666.1:0-7164 GCA_040384925.1 Pseudomonadota bacterium
CCAGACCGCGTGAGTTTTTCTTCCGTTCACGGAAGCTTGTTGCCGCCAGAACGCGCAAAGACACCACGCCGCCGCGTTGAATGTTCCGGCTGCGTTTTTGACAATAAAACCCAGAGACAGGCCAGCTTGCCAGTCTCAAAAACCCGTCAAAAAACACACTGAGGAGCGTCACATGAACACACGTATTTCAGCCATCACGGCAGCCATCCGCAGCACTTTTCGCAATACCTTTTCAGGTATTAAACAGGTCAGCGCCAAAGCCGATGTCAGCACCCGGCTCGCCAGAAAACGCGGCCTGCTGATCACAACTGTTGTGCTGGGTGGTTTGGGTTACTTATTGTGGACACATCCCCCGGTACAAACCGTGGCACGTGGTGATGTGGCGGTGCGTACCAACCAGTTCACCGGCAACACGGAAGCGTTTCGTGACGGCACGCTGGTGGTGCTGCCCGGCATGCATGAGGTCCGCCATTTTTCATTGCGTGACCAGACCTTTCAGGCACTTGACAGCAGCAAGGCCGATGGCCCTGCGCCTTTTCAGTCGGTTGAAGGCATGTCGCTGGGGGTTGATTTGACGGTGCGTTACGCGCTGGAGCCCACAGCCATCATTGCCGCGTCGAAAAACCTGCCTGACGATATCAATGGCCAGATCGTGAAGCCTGCCGTTCAGGGCGTGATCTACAAGGTTTTTACCCGTTACACCGTGCGTGAAATCTTTTCCAGCAAGCGCGCTGAAATCCAGCAGCTGATTGAAGCCGAACTCAAACCCAAACTGGCTGCCGACGGCATCACACTGCGTGTGGTGCAGATTGGCAAGGTTGACCTGCCAGCAGATTACAGGCGCGGCATGGACAGTCTGCTGGCCGAAGAGTTGCAGACTGAAAAAATGCGCTACACGCTGGTGCTGAAAGAAAAGCGCGTAAAAGAAACCGAACTGGACGCAGCAGCAGAAAAAGTCCGCCGCGAAACCAATGCCCAGGCCGCCGCCAGCGAGCAGGTGATTGCCGCCAGGGCGCAGGAAGAAGCCATGAAGCACGTGCTGCCCTTCAAACAGAAACAGATAGAGCAGCGCCAGCTGGAGGCAGAAGCCGACAAGCAGTCACGCATACGCACGGCTGAAGGCAGCGCGCAGGCCAGGCGCATCGAGGCATCGGGCGAGGCCGATTCACGCCAGAAACTGGCTGATGCCGAGGCTTACCGCATGGACAAGGTGGGCCGCATCAACAGTGAACAGATGGCACGTGAAGGTGTGGTCATCACCAGACACCCGCTGCTGATACAAAAAACCATGGCTGACAAACTCAGCGACAAGATCACCGTCATCATCGCGCCCCCGGCCACGGACGGCGGTTTTCTGGCAGCAGGTTTGCTGGGCGGCGCGCCCAAGGCCAGTGCCCAGCGCATGGGCGGGCAGGCCGAACAGTCCAGCGAAGAAGCCGACAGCAAGGAGACCAACTAAATGATCACCGCCACCTTGCTTACCCTGGCCATCGTGACACAGGACCAGGCCAGCCTGCGCGCGGCACCACGCGACGCAGCCGCCCAGCAAGCTGCGCTTTGGCAGGGCGACACGCTGGAAATTCGCGGCCAGCGCATGGATTATTTGCAGGTGTATGACCACAGGCGCGAACGCGCAGGTTTTATCCACATCAGCCAGGTGCGGCAAGTGTCCATCAAACCGCAGGATGCACCCGAGCTGCTTTCAGTCGTACGTTTTTTAAAAGACAGCGCAGGCGCCGAAGCGCTGGGCATAGGTTATGTTGCCGCCTATTTGAAGGCGGCACCCGCCGAAGCCATAGACGCGGAAGCCTTTGACGCGCTGGGTACGCTGGCTGAAAGGCTGGCGCGCCGTGCATCACTCAAACACCCCAAAAACGTCGGCGACACCATTTCTGCACATATGGAAGTTGCCGCGTTTTACGGCGTGAGCTTCAAGGGGTATGAACAGGGCTACGCCAAAGACGGCGCGGTGCAGCTTTGCTACAACGGCGAAGCCTTTCGCCGTGTACTGGCCATGCCCGCCAGCGCAGAACAGCATGCCAAAGCCGCACTGGCCATCACCCGCCACGACTGCCAGAGCGCAGACCTGCATCCCAAAGACAAGCTGGCGGTTGACCTGTGGCGTGCCGAGGTGCTCGACAAAGTCAGCGCCGTTGAATTTGCACAGCTGTCAGAACTCAGCAAAAACCGTTTGCACCTGCGCCGCGCCGGAGTTGCCAGTACGCTGGCATTTCAGTTGGCCCGCCGCGCAGAACCCCAGGTCGCAGTAGCTAAACAGGCTGAACGCGCCATCAGCGAACTCGCCGCCATCAACAAAACCGAACTGACCGACAACGACCAGCAGGACTACAGCGAGGCCGCCATACGTGTGGGCGCATCACGCTGGGCTGTAGAAACCAGCCCTGCAAAACTGCAAAAACTGAGCCTGATCACCGAGCCCGGCCAGACAGGCGAAACCTGCATGCTGCTTTTTGAAAACCGAAGCGATGGCAAACCCCATGGCGATGCGCTTGCCAAACGCTGCACCTACGGCGTCGTCTGGGCCGCCTCAGCCAGCGCCCATCCCAACGGCCAGGCCCTGAGCATCGCCGTACAGCCACTCGACACCTGGCGCGAGTTATGGGTTTTTCGCAAAACCGCAACTCAGTGGACGATAGATGTGCTGCCGCCTGCCAGCAGCAAGCCCGAGCTGGGTTACATCGAATTTGCAGGCTGGAGCGCAGCCACACCCGCAGCAGGCCACTCCACCCAGATGCTGCTGGCCCGCGAAACCCGCATCGCAGGGCGCAGCAAACGAAGTTTTGAAGTCACCAGCCTGGACACTCTGGCCACAGACAAACAGGCCAGCGAGCCGGGTTTGCTGGCAGCTTTTGGAAAGTGGCAGGATGCGGGGTGGAAACGGCAGACGCTTAGCTTGCGGTAAGAGGCCATTACTGGTCAACAAGATACGTCACCGTATGCGCCTCCCAGGGCAAGGGTACTTCCCAGCGATGCAGCATGCGTGACAAGGCCTTGTTTGACAGTGTGGAATCCCGCTTCTGGTTACGTGAAAAAACGGTTTTGCAAGCCGCTTCAAGATAGACCAGATGCACCTCGGCATCGTAGGCATAAAGAAGATCCAGGGTCTTGCCGCGCATCTGATCGCTCAGGTGTGTGGCGTTCCAGACAAACGGAGCCTTCTTTCGAAGCAGCGCCTTGGCCTTTTCTACCGCCCGGTGCGCGGCCATGCCATCGTTTTCACCGTGTTTCAAACCCAGTTCCTGCTTGGCGTCGTCAAATGAAACAACTTCCAGCCCAGCCGCATTTGCCTTGACCCAGGTGTCTTTGCCTGAGGCTGGCAGGCCGCTTAACACCGTCACACGGGAACCGGGCGGCTGAAACAGCTCGCTGTCCAGATGCAGTTGTGCGCCGCGTGCGTAGTGCAAGCGGGTGTGTGCGGACGCCGCCTGCCTTGGCCGGTTCAGGCAGCCGTCTTCTCGCGCGAGCTCTTCAAAAAGATCTATATCGTCCAGTCGCGCCTGCTGATCTATACAAATGCGACCCAGCATGTCGGCGCGTGCCACACAAATCAGATCTGCAAGATGAGTTCCCCACGACAGTTTGCGTGCGATGAACTCGGGTGCTTCACCGCGCCGGGAGTCAAACGCATAAAACGGCACCTGATGTGCGGCAATGATCCGGCAAACGGCCTCGCGCAGGTCAAAAGGCGCATCAGCTTGCCACAGCAAAGCCCTCACATCAATGGCTCCGCGCCTGGAATGCCCTGGCTGACCTATGTCGCCTGTCACGGGGTCAATCACCGTGGTTTCGGGTTTGCATATGTCATGCAAAAGTGCCGACAGAAACAGCACTTCACGCTGTGCGCCGCTGGATGCCTGGTAATGTGATGAAGCCAGCAGCGCATCCAGCACCATCCGGGTATGGATGCCCACATTGCCTTCAGCGTGGTAACGCGTACTTTGCGGGGTGATTTCCAGTTTGAGCAACTGCGGAAAAACCTCGCAGCAATCAGCCCAGTCATATGACTCGCCATTGGTCACCGGGCAAAGCGTTTTGATCGGCCCGTAATTCATAATGACACCCCTTCAGCGCTTGCATCACCAGCAGCCAGGGGCCAACCTGTAGCAGGTACTGGCGCATAAAGATCCACCCCCTCAGCCAGCCCATTCGGCACAATGGGCCGGGTGCTGTGGTGCGAGCCGGACTCGGCAACGGTTTGCACAAAGTCCGGCCTGACCCATTTGAAGCGGCTCAACACCTGCCGGGAGTCCTCCACCTTGATGTAAAGGCCTTCCGCCAGGTCAGATTTGTCAGTCTGTTTCCAGCACAGCTCCAGATCAAGCCCAAGGCGGCGCACGCTTTGTTCAAACGACAAACGCCAGCCCGCACTTTTTGCCAGGGACTGGCGCAGCATCGCAGGCAAATCCCTGGCCTTGGCAGGTAACAACCCCTGATGCAGGACTGGAACACTGACCACTGGCGAGCCCCTGAGCAAGTCATGTCTCCGGGGCGTGCTTAAAAACAGCTGCTCATGTTTGTCAAAAATATCGAATTCGCAGAAATAGTGCGGCAGACAGTCATAACTGACCGAGTGTTTGGCATACAGCCATTCACCATACATCACATAACGGTCTTCCAGCAGTTGCAGCAGCCGGTCTTCATGGGCCTGCGCCCAGCGCCGCAAAGGTGCAAACTGCCTTTCCCGGCTGCCGCCCACAAGGTAATGGCCGCGCGACTGCAACAACATCTGCCCAGCGGGCGAAAAAGAAATGGCGGCATTGGCACCGTCGAGCTTTTCTTCAAACACCGCATGTTGGCCGCGCAGCGACGAAAGCAGTACATGGCCTTGCCCTTCATCACCCGCCTGAAGGCGAGAACCCTCGATATGCGGTGTACGCGGGTACTTGAGGATCTCCAGCGAATGGATGTGTATGCCGACATCAAACGTCGGCTGAATGTGTTCTGACATGGTCGTCTCCTGGTTCAGTTGAATGAACCGACGACTTGGCTTGCGCGCTGCGTGGCAACTGGGTGGCATGCGCCGCAATGGCGATTGGCGGCATTAACACCGAATGCTTCGGCAACGGCCTGGCTCAGGCTTGCTTTTGGATAAAGCTGAGACAGGTGGCGTGCGTCGGTTTAGAGGATGGCGACGATGCAGAACACTTTTTTGCTCCGTGAAGGTGCGGTGAACAGAGTGCGGGAGTTTAGATAAAACAAGTCGGGTGTGCCATAAGAAGGCGGTGGATTTGCTGCAGAAACAACAAACAGGCAGACAAACCCCAATCCTTATCTGTTGTACCTGGCGCGCTAGGCCCTGACGTTCAGGAATCACAAATCACAAAGCGCCAGCCGGAAGCATCGGGTCATCGTTATGACTGATGCCCTCGCCTAGCGCTCATTTTCAGGCGGGTGAACAGGCTTAACGATAAACCTGCTGGCCGCCATGCAGCTTCCATTGCTCGATCAGGTAGTTGGCGTCATCTTCATCCTTGGCTTGCACACTCATCAGGATACCGCCCTTTTTGACGCCTTCTTCATAGTCCTTGACACGTTCTTCAGGAATGTTCCAGCCCACCAGCGCACCAATCAGGCCACCGCTGGCTGCACCGGCACCGGCACCAGCCACTGCAGCGGCCAGTGGGCCGGCAATCACCAGACCCAGGCCTGGCAGAACCAGGCTGGTGCCAACAGCCGCAATGGCAGCCGCAATCGCACCAATTGTTCCGCCAATTGCACCGCCAATTCCGGCACCTTCGGCAGCCTTGGTGCCGAGTTCGGTTTCCTTGTGTGCGGTGGTGCCGGAAAAATGCAGGTTGCGGGTGTCGTCAGACATCACGAGGTTGATGTCATCCTTGTTGTAGCCACGGACATGTGCTGCGCGGTAGGCGGCTTCAGCATGGTCACGGGTCGGGAAAAGACCCGTCACGAGCAGGCCTGTAGTGGATGTGGTGGCAGGAATTGTCATGGTCATCAAAGTTCTCCAGGGTTTTCAGGTTCATGCTGAAGCGGCACACCTCGGTCACAAGGTTTGATGCCGCCCTTCAGCACGACCAACTCTAAAGACGCCGCCATCCCGACGGGCACCACAAAGCGCCATGTTTTGTGTAGGACACAGACCAGCAGGCTTGAGGGGCAGCAGGAACCAGTACTGCCCGGACGAGTCCGGAACAGGCGGTGCAGACACCGCGCTTTTAATCCAGAGGGCGAAGCGTATCTGCGGGCAGCAGATCAATCTCCCCCAGCAATTTGGCCAGGCTGCGCCCCGCAGCGCCGAGCAGGGCCTTGCCTTTTTCTGCCGTGGCTGCCGCCGCGTTGCCGGCAGCACCGTGGGGGTTGTAGTCCTGCATCTGCCAGGCCAGTTTGGCGCTTTTGCCATCACCGAGAATGCTGAATTTTTGGGCCCTGTCCTGTGAGGTGGAATGGAAATGCTGCGCCTGGCCCATGTCCACCTGTTCGGGTTTGAGGGCCAGCATCATCGAGGTTTCCATGTCACCGGCGTGAATGCCAAAACGGTGCTCCTGCGCGCTGAACTGGTCCGCAACCGACTCACCGACCTCACCTGTCAGCGGCAGATTGAACCAGTTGACGCTGTAAACCAGCATGCCCAGCCGTGCGCGCAGGTCACGCGCGACCACATCCAGCAGCCCGACCTGACCGCCATGGGAATTCAGGAGTACAAGTTTTTTGACCCCACTGGCCGCAACCGACTCGGCGATTTCAGTCCACAGCGCAATGATGGTGGGGGCTTTCAGGGTCAATGTGCCGGCAAAAGCCGTGTGCTCGGGACTGAAACCTATGGCCTGGGTGGGCAAAAACAGTACGGGCAGGTTTTCAGCGATGTGTGGCAAGGCGGCAGTGATGACGCCATCTACCAGGGTGGCATCGACGTTGAGGGGAAGATGCGGGCCGTGTTGTTCTGTTGCGGCTACTGGCAGTACGGCTATGCAGCGGTTCAGCTCCAGGCTGGCGAAATCTGTCGTTTTCAGGTTTGCCCAGAAGTGGGATGTGGGGGCTTTGGTCATTGGCTTATTGTGGGTGTTTTAGTTTTTTTGCGCAATTTCGGTCGGTGTTTTTAGCTACCTAATTCATAGCGATTTTGGTTTTTTATGCTGCTGGCCGGGGGTAGCCCGGCGGCTACTCACTTTTCTTTTGCTTCGCCAA
>JAZKIK010000667.1:0-2357 GCA_040384925.1 Pseudomonadota bacterium
GAATTCAAGCGTGGTGTGTACGAGATGGCCTTGACAGAGCTGTCACGTTTTGTGCCGCGGCTGGACTGCCGCATGGACTTGCGCCTCGAAGCACGCAACCGCTTTTTACGCGGTGGCCTGCAGGCGCGCGACCAAGGCAGCGGGCCGTCTGTTGATGCCCATCCTATCGCTGCCAGACCGGGGGCCTCATTTGAGCTACCGCCTGGTGCTACTTTTGAACCCGACCCGCAGACCAGTCTGGGTTCGGGAAGCTGGACTGACAAAACATGAGATTAAAAAAAGCTGTTGACAGCCTGAGGCCGTCATTGCCTATGAACAAAACCGTGCTTGGCAATGCCGCTGCCGTATTGCTTGCATTCGCCCTGGGCGCAGGTGTTTCGGCCCATGCGCAGAGCAATGAAGACAACCCGGACTGGAAAGAGTCCGATGTACCACCTGCGCCTGCTTTCGACATGGGCAAGCTTTTGACGTTTTCCGGTGCCGTGAGCTCTTCGCTGACCTACGGTGTGGACCCGTCAACGATACAGATTTCGCGCAATGACGGTGTGGTGCGTTATGTTCTGGTTGCCATGAATGACAGCGGCGCAAAAAACGTCATGTATGAGGGTATTCGCTGCTCGACCGGCGAGTTCAGGACCTATGCGCGTTATTCATCCGACGGGCGCTGGAATGTGCTTTCCGGCAGCGAGTGGCGCACTATGTTTGGCAACCTGCCATCAAAACATGCGCTGTATCTGGCCCGTGCGGGTGTCTGTGACGGGTCTGGCCCGGCGACCTCGGTTGATATCGTGGTACGCCGCCTGAAAAACCCGAATTTCCGCTACACCGAGTAACTGGCAGGCTGGTTCGGTCCGGTGCCCTGCCGCTTTGCAAATCAGCGGCTGAGCACCAGATTGGTCCGGTGCAGCATTTCTGGTTCGGCAATATAACCGAGCAGTTTTTCAAATTCCGATGAGGCCTTGCGGCAGATAAGCCGCGCTTCGGAGCTTGAATAATTGGCCAGGCCGCGGGCAATCTCGAGGCCTTCGGCATCGCGTACCGCAATCACATCACCACGCGAAAAGTCGCCATGTACGGCCGTCATGCCTATCGGCAGCAGGCTTTTGCCTTCGTCGCGTACCTTGGCGGCGGCACCTGCGTCAACCGTGACCGAGCCGCGCATTTGCAGGTGGTCGGCCATCCATTGTTTTCTGGCCTGGTTCTTCTGGGTCTGCGCGACCAGCAAAGTGCCTATGGCTTCACCTTGTGACAGCCGGATCAGCGCCTGTGGCTCGCGGCCCCAGGCTATGACGGTGGAGGCACCGGAGCCAGCCGCCCGTTTGGCGGCCAGGATTTTGGTGATCATGCCGCCCCGGCCAATGCTGGAGCCGGCACCGCCCGCCATGGCTTCCAGCGCGGCATCTCCGGCGCTGGCCTGGTGTACAAATTGTGCGTCGGGGTTTTTGCGCGGGTCAGCGGTGTAAAGACCTTTTTGATCTGTGAGTATCACCAGTGCATCGGCTTCCACCAGATTGGCAACCAGTGCGCCCAGGGTGTCGTTGTCGCCAAACTTGATTTCGTCGTTGACGACGGTGTCGTTTTCATTGATGACAGGCACCACACCCAGCTGCAGCAGGGTCAGCAGGGTAGAGCGGGCGTTGAGGTAACGCTCGCGGTCTGCCAGATCGGCATGGGTCAGCAAGACCTGGGCGCTGCCAATGCCGTTTTCGCGCAGTTTGGTTTCGTAAACCTGGGCCAGGCCCATCTGGCCTACGGCGGCGGCCGCCTGCAACTCGTGGATTGCCTTGGGGCGTGTGGCCCAGCCCAGCCGTTTCATGCCTTCGGCAATCGCACCACTGCTGACCATGATGACTTCGCGCCCGTCCTTGACAAGCACGGCAAGCTGTTCGCACCATTGGCCAATGGCTTCGGCATCCAGTCCGCGCCCTTCGTTGGTCACCAGACTGGAGCCGACCTTTACAACGATGCGTCGGGCGTTGCGCAGAACCACGGAAGTGCTTGAAACTTGCATTTTTGAATGATTTGAGCTCGCTGCGCAATCGCAGTAGCTGTGAGTAGCTATTTATTCTGTAGCAAATGCGTTGCCGGGCAACAAATTGCCTGCGCAGGATTTAGTCTGAAACAGGTGGCTCGGGCGGCAGTTCAATAAAACGCGGGTCGATTTCTTCAACCGGCTGTTCGCTTTTCTGCACTTCCTTGACGTGTTTGTAGATGGTTTTGATCAGGTGTTCACAACCTTCACGAGTCAGGGCCGATATTTCAAAAACCGGGCCTTTGAACTTGAAGCGTTTGACAAAATCCTTGACGATGGCGGCACGCTTGTCGTTGTCAACCATGTCGAGTTTGTTCAGCACCAG
>JAZKIK010000667.1:2367-3473 GCA_040384925.1 Pseudomonadota bacterium
GCCAGCGCGGCTTTTTGTGCAGGGCTTCGTCGTATTTTTTAAGCTCGCCCACAATCGCCTTGGCCTGCGCCACCGGGTCAACACTTTCGTCAAACGGTGCCAGATCCACAATATGAAGCAGCAGGCGGGTACGTTGCAGGTGGCGCAAGAACAGGTGACCCAGGCCGGCACCTTCGGACGCACCTTCAATCAGGCCAGGCAGGTCAGCGACCACAAAACTCTGTTCGGGGCCAACACGTACCACACCCAGATTGGGATGCAGTGTGGTGAAAGGGTAGTCTGCAATCCGGGGTCTGGCATTGGAGACAGCAGTGATAAAGGTCGATTTGCCGGCATTGGGCATGCCCAGCAAACCCACATCGGCCAGCACTTTCAGTTCCAGCTTGAGGCTTTTGCGCTCACCAGGCCAGCCTGGTGTCTTGCTGCGCGGTGCGCGGTTGGTCGAACTTTTGAAGCGCAGGTTGCCAAAACCGCCGTCACCGCCTTTTGCAATCAACACCTGTTCACCAGGCACCAGCAGTTCAAAAAGCGTCTCGCCGGTTTCAGCGTCAGTCAGTATGGTGCCGACCGGCATTTTGAGGATGGTGTCATCACCCTTGGCACCAAACATGTCGGAACCCATGCCATGACCGCCGTTGCGCGCGTCATGCCGGCGCGAGAAACGAAAGTCCACCAGCGTGTTCAGGTTGATGTCTGCCACCGCGTAAACATGGCCGCCACGACCACCGTCACCGCCATTGGGGCCTCCAAACTCCTTGTATTTTTCGTGGCTGAACGAGACGCAGCCAGCCCCGCCATCGCCAGCTGCAATGTCAATAAAGGCTTCATCTACAAATTTCATGAGGGGCTCGGCTACGGTAAGGGGCTGCTGAAGCGGCTTCAGGGCAGATAAGGATGTGCCGGGAACTAAACTCACGGTTTGTCCAGTCGGATTCGGGCGCGCTGCCTGCTTGCAATCGGCTTGCGTGGTTCACCACGCGACACGTCTTGCGCCTCACATCGCATCCCGACTCCTCGGGTCAAACCGGGAACTTGTTCCTCGCCGCATCCTAACAAACAAAAAAGCCCCGACAGGTCGGGGCTTCGCTATGGTCTGGGTGACCTAT
>JAZKIK010000668.1:0-8629 GCA_040384925.1 Pseudomonadota bacterium
GCCGGCAGTCTCGCCCCTGCACCCCGTTTTTTATCCTGCACTTCAAGCCCAAATGACCACCGAAAAAATCGACAACATCAGCGTTCAGACCCAAGCCAATGTGTACTTTGACGGCAAATGCGTCAGCCACGGCATTACCTTTGCCGACGGCACCAAAAAATCAGTCGGCGTGATTCTGCCCGCCACCCTGACCTTCAACACTGCTGCGCCCGAGATCATGGAATGTGTTGCCGGTGCCTGTGAATACAAACTGGACGGCAGCGACGTCTGGGTCAAATCGTCGGCGGGTGAAAAATTCAGCGTGCCCGGCAATGCCAAGTTCGACATTCGTGTCGCCGAAGGGCACGCCGCATATCACTATATTTGCCATTTCGGCTGATTCAAGACCGCTTCAGAACCCGCCTTCAGGACACATTCATGGCCACCATTCTTCAAAACATTCCCACCGGCCAAAAAGTCGGCATCGCCTTTTCCGGCGGACTTGACACCAGTGCAGCCCTGCACTGGATGAAACTCAAGGGTGCGATTCCCTATGCCTACACGGCCAATCTGGGTCAGCCTGACGAGCCCGATTACGACGAGATTCCGCGCAAAGCCATGCAGTACGGTGCGGAAAAAGCCCGCCTGATCGACTGCCGCAGCCAGTTGGCCACCGAAGGCATTGCCGCCCTGCAAAGTGGTGCCTTCCATATCACCACTGCTGGTGTCACCTATTTCAACACCACACCGCTGGGCCGCGCAGTCACCGGCACCATGCTGGTGTCGGCAATGAAACAGGACGACGTCAACATCTGGGGTGACGGCAGTACCTACAAGGGCAATGACATCGAGCGTTTTTACCGCTACGGCCTCTTGACCAACCCCGAGCTGAAAATCTACAAACCCTGGCTGGATCAGCTGTTCATTGACGAACTGGGTGGCCGGTCTGAAATGTCGGCCTTCATGACTGCAGCCGGTTTTGGCTACAAGATGTCGGCTGAAAAAGCCTATTCGACCGACTCCAACATGCTGGGCGCGACGCATGAAGCCAAAGATCTGGAGCACCTGAACAGCGGTATGAAGATCGTCAACCCCATCATGGGCGTGGCTTTCTGGAAAGACGAAGTTGAAGTCAGGCGCGAAGAGGTCACTGTGCGTTTTGAAGAAGGCCAACCAGTTGCACTGAACGGCCAGCGTTTTGACAGTCTGGTCGAGCTGATTCTTGAAGCCAACCGCATCGGTGGCCGCCACGGCCTGGGCATGAGCGACCAGATTGAAAACCGCATCATCGAAGCCAAAAGCCGCGGCATTTACGAAGCGCCCGGCCTGGCCCTGCTGTTTATTGCCTATGAACGCCTGGTCACCGGCATCCACAACGAAGACACGATTGAACAATACAGGGGCAACGGCCGCAAACTGGGCCGTCTGCTGTACCAAGGCCGCTGGTTTGACCCGCAAGCCATCATGCTGCGCGAAACCGCCCAGCGCTGGGTGGCACGCGCCATCACGGGTGAAGTCACGGTCGAACTGCGCCGTGGCAACGACTATTCGATTCTGAACACCGAATCCGGCAACCTGACCTACAAACCAGAACGCCTGAGCATGGAAAAAGTCGAAGGCGCATTCACTCCGCTGGACCGCATCGGCCAACTGACCATGCGCAACCTGGACATCATCGACACCCGCGAAAAACTGGCGATTTACAGCCAGGTCGGCTTGTTGTCTTCTGAGGCTGGCGCGGCCCTGCCACAGCTTGGAAGCGCAAAAAAGGAATGAAGCAGGGCTTTCGCCCGCTTTTGAAGGATCAATAAAATGACGCCTTGCCCTCATTGCCGATCAAGCTGCATAAAGGAGCTTGATAAATGGTGTGCAAGCGCTGCATCGCCGGTACGCTGCGGACAATGCCGCAAATATGCCTATGTTCCGGCTTCACAGGCCGGAGGTGCGTTGGCAGGCGCAGTCGTGCTGTTCCTGGGCGTTTTCTTTCTGACAATTGCCACCGACGCGACCCTCATGGTCGCAGTTGCGGCTGGTATTGCGGCACCGCTTTTCTTTTACCTTTGGTGCTGGCGTCGAATGTCTTTGACACCGATTGCCTGGAGTGAAGTTAAAACAGCCCAAAAAGCTGGCTGGTTTGTGATGGTAGTGACAGTTTTTCTGAGTTTCTTCCAATAAATATCAAGTCATTCGAACATCAGAAACCGTCAACAT
The DNA here is from genome assembly GCA_040384925.1 of Pseudomonadota bacterium. GTDB lineage: Bacteria > Pseudomonadota > Gammaproteobacteria > Burkholderiales > Burkholderiaceae_C > Polaromonas. Next base: position 2,191 of record JAZKIK010000668.1, read on the forward strand.
GCGAATTGCTTTATGGGTACTGGGTATTTCAACAATCATTTACCTGGCTATCTGCGCAGCGCTGTTCTGGTGGCAGCGTTCGCTGATCTACTTTCCGCAACCCAGAAGCATTTCAGGCCCGGCCAACACCCTGATACTGAAGACTGCAGATGCAGAACTGGTGGTGACAGTCCGCCACCATGATGGCCCGAAGGCCCTGATTTACTTCGGCGGCAATGGCCAGGACGTATCGGCCAGCCTGCCCTCATTTGACCAAGCCTTTCCCGACCGTGCCATCTACATGCTGCATTACCGGGCTTTTGGCGGCAGCACTGGTAGCTCGACAGAAGAAAACATTGCACAGGATGCGCTGGCGCTGTTTGACAGGGTCAGGGCAAAACACGCAGACATCACCTTGGCCGGACGCAGCCTGGGCAGCGGCGTGGCCATACGGCTGGCCAGCCAGCGGCCAGTGTCGCGGCTGGCGCTGATCACGCCTTACAACAGCATTGAAGAAATCGCAGCCGGGCAGTTTCCATACATTCCGGTGCGCTGGCTGCTCAAGGACAAGTTTGAATCCTGGCGTTATGCCAAAAACATCAGGGTGCCCACGCTGCTGCTGGCCGCTGAAGCTGACGAGATGATTCCTGCAGCCAGCACACAAAGGCTGCTGACCAACTTTGCACCCGGTATCGCCAGGCTGGTGGTGCTTCAGGGTGAAGGGCACAACACGCTGTCGGAGAATCGGCAGTATCTGGAGGCTTTGCGGGCGGCTTTGCCATAAAACGTTCAGGCATAAAAATGCCTGAACGCCTATTTCCCAACTTTATCTGGAAATAATTGCTGACGCTCATTGATTCAGGGCTTTTTGGGCTCAGCGTCACAGTGCCCCTGCTATTTGAATATGAAGATGTGATCAAGCGTGAGCATTTGGGCATAAACAACACCAGCGCCGAGGCAGTGTTGGACTATTTTTGTGCAGTTGCCAGCCATCATCAGGTTTTTTTCATGTGGCGACCCTACCTGCGTGACACCAAAGATGACCTAGTGCTGGAAGCCGCCGTTGCGGCAGATGCAACACATATCGTGACTTTTAACACCAAAGACTTTGCAGGTATTGAGCGGTTTGGTATTCAGGCCGTTTGGCCTGCTGATTTTTTATCGCAGATTGGAGAAAACAATGAGCACACTGAGCTTGCGTATCCCAGACTCAACCCATAGCCGACTGAAGGCCTGGGCGCAACAGGACAATGTATCCATCAACCAGTTCATCAGCACTGCCGTGGCAGAAAAGCTGGCCGCATTGGCAACGCTGGAGTATGTTGAGGCTCGGGCGAAAAAAGGTGACAAAGCCCGGTTTGAGGCAGCGCTGGCCTTGGTGCCGCATGGGGATATGCCGCCGCAGGATAGCTTGAAGTAATCTGCAATTTGCAGACTGACTGGTCAATCTCCGCCGCCCCCGCAACCTCCCCCTCCGTCACCCGACCCACCATCACCATCGCCGCTACCACCCGAGTCAGAGCTGGCCTCGCCGCCAAAACTGTCGGCGTCCCCGCTGTAGCTGCCATCTGAAAAACTTTCTCCGCAATAAACACCGCTTGACGAGCCTGCGCGGTCAATATCACGGCAGTCGGGCAGGTAGTGAAAACCATTGGCGATGCCCAGTTTTGCGTCAAGCGCAAACAGCAGCGGCAGGCGACTGGGCTGGCGTGGCTGTATGGCTTCGTCGCGGCAGGCCCAGTACCAGGCGCGGCGCAGGCCGTCATTGCTACCCGCGTTTTTGCCCAGCACTTCAGCCGGTACATGGTCTATAAAACGCCCCATGACCAGATCGCACCATTCGCGGTAGGCCCCGGTGTGCAAAATGAACTCATGCCACATGCTGTCCACCACACGTGAGGGCATGGCAACAAATTTTTTGCGGCTGCGCTGACAGGCCAGAAAAAACTGGCGCAGGCCACGCTCGACCAGTTCAGTGTCCTTGACGCTCAGATGCGGATAGACATCCCGCAGTTTGCGTTTCAAAAATTGCGGCAAGGGGGTTTCACGCACCATGCGGTCGCGTTCACGGGCTGCCCAGATGCCAAGCACCGCCATCAGCGCAAACAGGGTAAAAACAGCGCTCATCACGCCTGCCGGTGGCCGCCAGCCGGCTGCAAAACCCGCGATCAGCAAGGCCAGCCATGCAAAGGCCAGCATCACCGCCGTTGAGCGTGAATGCCGCAAGACCAGCCGCCGCCACAAGGACACTTCAGGCCCTGCGTAAACCCTGGCGGCCAGGCGAGGCATTGTCAGACCACCACAGGCTCATGCTCCAGCATGATGCCAAAGCGTTCATACACACTGGTCTGTATCGATTTGGCCAGGGTCATGACTTCGCCGCCGGTTACCGGGTCGGCCTTGCCGCCACGGTTGACCAGCACCAGCGCCTGGCGCTCGTAAACACCGGCCTTGCCTATGGACTTGCCTTTCCAGCCACAGGCATCAATCAGCCAGCCGGCGGCCAGCTTGACAGCGCCGTCGTCGAGTTTGTAATGCACAATTTTGGGTTCACGCAGGATGATGTCGGCGCACTGCTCGCTGGACACGGTCGGGTTCTTGAAAAAGCTGCCTGCATTGCCAATGACTTTTGGGTCTGGCAGCTTGGTGCGACGAATGTCGCAAATCCATTCATAAACCTGCAATGCACCAGGCCCGCCAGCCAATTGCTCCGGCGGGACTTGAGCCATTTTTTTCTCGATATCGGCATAACCCAGCACTGGTTTCCAGTTTTTGGGCAAGGCAAAACGCACCCGTGTGATCAGCGCCCTGTCAGCCAGGCCAAAACCAGGTTTGCCTGCACTGGCGGCGGTACTTTTGTGTTTGAACACGGAGTCGCGGTAGCCAAATGCGCATTGCGCGGCATTCAGCGTGAACCGCTGGCCGGTGCCCAGGTCAACTGCGTCAAGCGACTCAAACCTGTCCTGCAGTTCAACACCGTAAGCGCCTATGTTCTGCACTGGTGATGCACCTACCGTGCCAGGGATCAGCGCCAGGTTTTCCAGGCCTGGATAGCCCATTTCCATGGTCCAGGCGACCAGATCGTGCCAGTTCTCACCGGCACCGGCCTCCACAATCCAGGCTTTGGCGGTTTCGGCCAGCAGCCGCTTGCCCATGATTTCAACCTTGAGCACCAGCGGTTTGACATCACCCGTGATGACGATATTGCTGCCGCCACCCAGCACAAACTTGGGCTGCGCCCTGAGCACCGGGTCGGCCAGCAGGGCATCGATATCGTCATCACCATGCAGGCGAATCAGCGACAGAGCCTTGGCCACAATGCCAAAGGTGTTGAAAGACTGGAGGGGTACATTTTTCTCGACTAACATGCTTGGATTGTCTCACCCGTCCGTGCGTCACCGTCATGGCGCAGCACACGGCAACCTCCTGAAATTACTTGAATACTGAAAAATCATGCCTTCTTTTGATACCGTTCTTGAAGCCGACCTGGTCAAGGTCAAAAATGCCGTTGAAAACACCGCCAAGGAAATCGGCACCCGTTTTGACTTCAAGGGCACCCCCGCCTCCATAGAGCTGAAAGACAAGGACATCATCCTGATCGGCAACAGCGACTTCCAGATTGACCAGATCAACGACGTTTTGCGCAGCAAACTGACCAAAGCCGGTGTTGACGCACGTTTTCTGGAGCCCGGCAAGAACGAAAAAATCGGTGGCGACAAGGTCAAACAGACCTCCAAGGTGCGCAACGGCATTGAAAGCGACCTGGCCAAAAAGATCCAGCAGTACATCAAGGGCAGCAAAATCAAGGTGCAGGCAGCAATTCAGGAAGACAAGGTGCGTGTAACTGGTGCCAAACGTGACGACCTTCAAACCGCCATGGCCAGCATCAAGGCTGAAAACCCCGACTTTCCATTGAGCTTCAACAACTTCAGGGATTAAAAATGACCCGCCACCTGGCTCCGCTGCTGCTGTTGCTTGCCCTGACGCAAACCGCAGCGCATGCAGAAACGGTTGCCCTCGCGGGCATGCTGGGCAGCAAGGCCTTGTTGATTGTGGACGGCAGCGCACCCAAAAGTGTGGCGGCCGGCGAGACACATCAGGGTGTCAAGGTGATTTCAACCAGCGGCGACCAGGCGGTGATTGAGCAGGCTGGCAAACGTGTAACCTTGCGCGTCGGTGATGCGCCCGTCAGCACAGGTGGCAGTGGCGGTATGGCCGGTGGCAAGGGCAATCGCATTGTGCTGACGGCCAGCTCGGGCGGCCACTTCATGACGGCCGGCCAGATCAATGGCAAGGCGGTCCAGTTCATGGTTGATACCGGCGCAACGTCGGTCGCCATGAGCGCGCAGGACGCCGAACGGACAGGCATCAACTTCAAGGCCGGCCAGCCCGTCAATATGTCCACCGCCAACGGCGTGGCCCAGGGTTATCGCGTCAAACTCAACTCGGTGCGCGTTGGTGATGTTGAAATCTATGACGTGGACGCCGTCGTCATACCGCAGGCCATGCCCTTCATGCTGCTGGGCAACAGCTTTTTGACACGGTTTCAGATGCTGAGGGAAAACGACCAGATGACACTGGTCAAACGCTACTGAAGCGGCAATTCAGCAACAGCCGGATTCAGGCTTTTCCATTCCTGGCAGCCGCCTTGGGGTTTTTTGCAGCTTCCTTGACATCGGTTTTGACATCCTTTGCAGCGTCTTTCTTGCCAAAACCCAGTTTTGACTCCGTGCCCTGCATCAGTTTGACGATGTTTTCACGGTGACGCACCACCAGCAGCAAACTCATCATGAAAATTGCCAGCAGAACCGTGCGTTCGGCATACCAGGGGCCGCGATCACCCATCAGATAAAGCAGCGGTGCCAAACCTGCGCTTGCCATTGAGGCAGCTGAAGAAAAACGCGAAAAATAAGCCACCACAATCCAGGCCAGCAACACGCCAAGGCCCAGCAGCCAGTCAATGCCAAGCAGCACCCCGGCAGCTGTCGCCACACCCTTGCCGCCCTTGAAGCCAAAAAACACCGGAAACAGATGGCCCAGAAAAGCCGCAAAACCCACCGCAGCCATGGTGCCATCACCCAGACCGTAGTTTGACCCCAGCCACTTGACCAAAACAACTGGCAACCAGCCCTTCAGCGCATCAAGCAGCAAGGTTGCCACTGCCGCTTTCTTGCTGCCAGAACGCAGCACATTGGTGGCACCAGGGTTGTTGCTGCCATAACTGCGCGGGTCTTTCAGCCCCATCAAACGGCTGACAATGACGGCAAATGAGAGCGAGCCGAGCAGATAGGCCAGCAAAACCGCTGCGCCCGAGTACAAATAGTCCAAACCAATCTCCTGAATCTGTTCAATAGGCCATGAAGGGCTGATTTAATCAGCCAGTGCGCACTGCACCGATTTTGCACCCAGCAAGGTGACACAAACCTGCGGGTCAATACCAACAAGGTAACCACGCCTGCCACCATTGATGGCAATTTTTGGCAAATCAAGAATGCTTTGTTCGATATAAACAGGCATGGCCTTGCGTGTACCAAACGGCGAGGTACCCCCCACCAGATACCCGCTGTGCCGGTTGGCCACCTCGGGTTTGCAGGGTTCGACCGACTTGGCCCCGATCTGCCGCGCCAGGTTTTTGGTGGAAACCTTGCGGTTGCCATGCATCAAGACCAGCAGCGGTCTGGCGTCCTGATCCTGCATCACCAGGGTCTTGACCACGGTAAACGGATCAAGCCCCAACACTTCGGCGCTGTGCTGGGCACCACCGTGCTCCAGGTATTCGTAGGGATGTTCGGTGAAGGGGATGTTGTTGGCTTTTAGCAGGGCGGTGGCAGGGGTTTCGGAGATATGGTCTTTTTTAGCCACTTTTAAGGTCAGATGAATACCTGATATTACGCACTCTCCAATAAAGACGGGGGCAATCAAAAAAGCTTTTCATTGGGAAAGTGTCTTTTGCCTGCGTAACATCAGTGAATGATGAACAGACAACATCACAGCGCCGGATCCCGAATCTCCCAACGGATCCTGTCAATCTCGGCCAGCACGTCCGGTGACAAGGTGATGCCAAAAGCATCCACATTTTCATCAAGCTGGGCGATTGACGTTACACCGATGATGGTGCTGCTTACCTGCCATTTTGTGTAACAGAAGGCCAGGGCCAGTTGTGTCGGGGTCAGGCCGTTGGCACGGGCCAGGGCGTTGTAACGACGCGCGGCGGTCAGGGCTTCGGGGCGGCCCCAGCGCTGCTTTTTCATGCTGTCGTACAGGCTGAGGCGGCCGAGGCCGGTGTGTGCCGGGTCGGCAATGCCCACTTCGTCGTATTTGCCTGTCAGCAGGCCAAAACCCAGTGGTGAGTAGGCCAGCAGCGAGACGCCCAGGCGGTGCATGGTTTCGTCGAGGCCGTTTTCCACCGTGCGATTGATCAGGCAATACGGGTTTTGTACGGTGGCCACACGCGGCAGGC
>JAZKIK010000669.1:0-4783 GCA_040384925.1 Pseudomonadota bacterium
AGGGCGGTGGCCAGCAACTGAGCGACGCGCTGGGTGGCCAGTTCGAGCTGCTGTCTACCAATGTCGGTGCCCAGCAACTGGAGTACATCCGCAGTGGCCGCTTCAAACCGCTGGCAGTTGGCGCGCCCGCCAGGCTGACCGAACTGCCCGATGTACCCACACTTGCAGAACTGGGTTTTGCCAGCGCGAACACAGGCTCGCTGTTTGGCATTTTTGCATCGGCGCGAACGCCGCCCGATGTGCTGCAAAGGCTTAACGCCGAAATCAACCGGGCCTTATTGGCACCCAGCCTGCGCAATCGTTTGATGGCCGTCAACAACGTGCCGACCGGGGGCAGTGCAGAAAGTTTTGCGCAGCAGATAGAGCGCGAGTCCGAGACCAACCAGCGTCTGCTCAAGGCCACTCCGCCCGTGCCACGCTAAGCTCAGGGTTTGAAACCTTCCAGCTCTTTGGCCCTTGCCGCCGTGCTGGTCATCAAACAATCATTGGCATTGACACGGGCCAGCGTGCCGCCTTCGGGGTCAAAATAAAAGGCGCAATTGGCATCACGAAATTTGATCCAGGCACGTTGGGCCTCCTGCAGCTGGGTTTTGCGTGCTGGAGACAAATCAGCCATCACCACCTTGTAGGCATTGTTGAGCCGGGTGTCCTGACGTTTGAGTTCTGCACCAATGCAGTCAATCATGCCCACCGTGGTGCTGCCAGTCTTGTCCAGGCAGGTGGCATAAAGTTTGGTGAGGTCCTTATCCTGGGCACTGGCGACAAATGGCGCACAGGCCAGAACAGGCGCGCAGGCGAGAACAAAAGTGGAACAGGAAAATGCGAGGTTTTTCATACGGATTTGTTGTTTTGCTGTTCAGTTTTGACGCGCCTTGATTCATCTGCAATCAGGCGCAAAAACAGTGTAGCCGCAGGCATAACCCGCCTGATTGCCACTGATGACCGGCGACATGGACGCGGCCATCACCGACTTTGCCCAGGCATTAGACAGCATGCCAGCACATATAGGCATCTGGCATGGCCCACGCTGGGCACATGTGATGCTGCGCAATTGACCCGCCGCCCAACAAAGTTAGCCTTGAGCTTGAGCAAGCTCTTTCCGGCCGCGCTTCGTGTGCTGTACGCTCACACGACTGCTGATGCTGCCGCACTGGCGTGGTGACGCTGCATTTTATTGGAATCCGGCCCCCATTACACATTTCCCGTGGAAACGGGTTGTGATCTGACAGGCACCCCAAAGCAGCGATTGACGTCATATACTAGTTCATATATATTTTTACTGATGCTCCATCACGAAAAGACGCTTGAATGGATAGGCAGCAGCCACAAAGACTTGATGGCCTTGCCTTCGGATGTTCGGCGGCTTTTTGGCTTTGCTTTGTCCTTGGCACAGATTGGAGACAGGCATGACGCAGCCAAAGTGCTCAAGGGCTTTGGCGGGGCGGGTGTGCTTGAAGTGGTAGAAGATGATGCTGGCGGCACCTACCGTGCCGTGTACACCGTCAAGTTTGCTGAGGCAGTGTTTGTCCTTCACTGCTTCCAGAAAAAGAGCAAGCGCGGCATTGCCACGCCAAAGGAAGACATGGACATCATTCACGCGAGGCTCAAAGTGGCCGAAGCGTATGTAAAGGGCTTGCAAAAATGAAGACTCGACTGATTGATGGCGTTGAAGTTCACAGTGGTTCTGGCAATGTCTTTGCCGACCTTGGGCTGCCTGATGCTGAAAAGCTCAAGATCAAAACAGGCTTGGTCATCGAAATCAGGAAAGCCATGCGCGTCCGGGGCTTGACACAGCAGGAGGCTGCCAAATGCATGGGTATTACCCAACCCAAAGTCTCCGACATGATGCGTGGCGACTTTAGCAACCTGTCTGAACGCAAGCTGATGGATTGCCTCACCCGGCTTGGCTACGATATTGAGATCAAAGTGCGGCCAGCCAAGGCAGAAATTGGGCATTTGGTGCTTGCCTGAGTGTCTGGGGGCGGTGCAAGAAATGACACGAGCGGCATGCGGGCCTGATAAATCCTCAAAGCTGACTCACATGCAGCTCCGGCCTACGGGTCATGTTTAGCAAGGTGTAACCCGACATAAGCGTTGCCGCGCCATTTCCAACAAAAACGCAGTAGTGATGCATCGGTTTTGTCGGGTTGCGCTGAGCAAACCCGACCTGTAGCAACCACAAAACCCTACTGCACAAACCCCATACGCGACTTGCTGGCGGCACCCCGTGGCAAATCATCAACCTGCAATGTGCCGCGGCTGGCCAGCCGGGCATTGCCGAACGCAGCCATCAGCGCACGGCGCATTTCGCGTGGCACCAGGGTGGCGAGCTTGTCGAGCAAATCGTCTGCCGGTGTGTCGTCAAAACGTGAACCCCAGTCATGCCCTGCACGTATCGACTGGTAAAGCCGCAGCGCAATATGCCTGGCCTGGCTGGGCGTGAGTGGCTGGATCTCGAACACATTCATGCGGTTGAGTATGGGGTTGGGAATCGCGCGTGCATCATTGGCGGTGGTGATCCAAAGCACCTGGCTGGCGTCAATCGGCACTTCGGCAAACTCATCGACAAAAGACGAGGCGGTGTCGTGCTCCAGCAGGCTGTAGAGTGAACCCAGCGGGTCGTATTGCGCATCGCTTGCGGCCTTGTCGATCTCGTCAATCACGATGACCGGGTTGGCATAACGGCCATCGACCAGCGACTCGAACACCTTGCCGGGTTTGGCACCTTTCCACTGCGACGCCGAGCCCGACAGCACCCAGCCAGCCGTCAGTGAACCCATGGAAACGAGATTCATGCCAGTGCCAATCAGGTCAGCCATCTGTTTTGCGAAATGGGTTTTGCCTATGCCGGGCTGGCCCAGCAGCAGCATGGGTGTGACCTCCAGCCCGTCGGCGCTGTCCTGGCTCAGAGCGACATGGCGTTTGACGTCATCGAGCACATCGGTAAAGTTGGGCAGCGCGTCGTACAGGGACGACATTTCGGGGATGCCGCTGGGTTTCATCTGGAAGCGCTCCGGCCCGCGTTCAAGCATGCGCTGATAGGTGTTGCGCAGGCTGTCCTGTTCGCGCGAGTCACCGTTTTGCAGCTTGTCGAGCTTGCGCTCGACGTCTGCGGTGTTGTACACACTTCTCACCTTCGCAATCGGCAATGTGAAGGTGGGAGACCTGGGACCGACCTGCGTGGATTCCATTTAGCACTCCTTGTAGTTGTAAGGGCAGCTTAAGCACATTCAAACACACACCACCGGAGGCCAGCAAGATTCAGACCAAAAAACAAGGTCATGCGCCCTTGGGCTTGCAATTTGGCATGAACAGTGAAAAGCTGGATGACTTGGCGACATTTGCAGATTCACCTCGTCCATCTTAAAGAACGGTAACAGCGGTACTGCAAGCTACTTTTATTAATAGCAACTCACGGCCGCAGAATATACGCAACAGTCACTTTTAATATCTGAAACGTGTTTGTCAGGCTGATGAGTTGACATTCAGGGCGTCTGACACAACACCAGAGCCTACAACCCGTTTTTGCCTTGTCCTACCTGCTGCCGCTGCCTCGCCAGGTAGGCTGTGAATTTCGGAATCACCCTGTTCTCCAACCACCGAAAGCATCAGCATGGCAGAAGCATCATCACGGGTTTTATGGAAGGGTGCGATCAGTTTTGGCCTGGTGCACATTCCGGTGGGTCTGCATTCAGCCACGTCCGAGTCAGGCATTGACTTTGACTGGCTGGACAAACGCAGCATGGACCCGGTGGGTTACAGACGTATCAACAAAAAAACCGGCAAGGAAATCAGCGGCGACAACATCGTCAAGGGCATTGCCTACGAAAAAGGCCACTATGTGGTGCTGAGCGAAAAGGAAATTGCCGACGCCTACCCAAAGACCACGCAGACCATAGAGATCGAGGCCTTTGTTGATGCGAAAGACATCCCCTTTATCTATCTGGAGCGGCCTTATTACGTTGCGCCCATCAACAAGGGGGCCAAGGTGTACGCGCTGTTGCGTGAAACGCTGATCAACACCGGCAAGGTAGGTGTGGCACGTGTTGTCATCCAGACCAAACAGCACCTGGCGGCGCTGATTCCTTCGGGGCGCGGCATGGTGCTGAACCTGCTGCGCTGGGGCGAGGAGATCAGGCCCACGACTGGCCTGGATTTGCCGCCTGAAGGCCAGCAGGCATCGGGCATACGTGAGGGTGAAATGAAGATGGCGGCCCAACTGGTCAAGGACATGAGCACCAGCTGGAACCCGGATGACTACAAGGACGAGTTCCGCAGCGCCATCATGCAGCTGGTGGACCAGCGTGTCAAAGCTGGCAAGACAGAAACCGTGACGCCACTTGAAGAAGTCGATGAAGCCCAAGGCAGCGCGCAGATCATTGACCTGACCGAGCTGCTCAAACGCAGCCTGAAAAAACCGGATGCCGCGCCATCAGCGGATGACAGCGAAGCAGAAGCCGAATCACCAAAACCGGCACGAAAAAGCGCTGCAAAAAGTACAGGCAGCGCAAAAACCGCAGCGACCAAAAAGACATCGTCAACTGCCGCAAAAACGGCCATGCCCAAACGGCGTGCGGCCTGAACCAGTGTTGCCTCTGGCCTGACCATGGACAAGCTCGACCCGCTTGATAAGTACCGGCAAAAACGCAACTTCGGCATCACGCCCGAGCGGGCGCACGCACTGTTGGTTCACGCGATCACGGAAACCGCGAAGCACGCGGCCAAGTTCGGCGGCGACAAGACCACGATGCACTTCAGCCACGGGCCGAGCGGCCGGCGGCTG
>JAZKIK010000669.1:4793-6665 GCA_040384925.1 Pseudomonadota bacterium
AAAAACGCAACTTCGGCATCACGCCCGAGCCTTCAGGCGGCGGTGCAAGCAGCCTGAAGGCGCTGGGTTTTGTGATCCAGAAACACTGGGCCAGCCGTCTGCACTATGACTTCAGGCTGGAGTTTGAGGGCACACTGAAAAGCTGGGCTGTACCCAAGGGGCCCAGCCTGGACCCGCATGACAAGCGCATGGCGGTGCAGGTGGAAGACCACCCGATATCCTACGGCAGTTTTGAGGGCACGATTCCGCCGAAACAATATGGTGCGGGCCAGGTCATTGTCTGGGACAAAGGGAGCTGGCTGCCGCTGGAGGACCCGGCCAAGGGTTTCCGTGAGGGCAAACTCAAGTTTGAACTGGTGGGCCACAAACTCAAGGGCCGGTGGACACTGGTGCGCATGCGCGGCAACAATGAAAAACAGCCGCCCTGGCTGCTGATCAAGGAGCATGACGAGCATGAAAGGCCGGCCAGTGAATATGACATCACGACGGCAGAGCCCGACAGCGTGTCACGACTTGACGCCAGCCCCAGCGCCCCAAAACCCGCAAAAACCTCGACGCTTGCTGTATCCACCCGAACAAAACTGCCGCCCATGCTGGAGCCGCAACTTGCCACACTGGTCGAGTCCGCACCCAGCCACGGCGACTGGATTTACGAACTCAAATTTGACGGTTACCGGCTGATGACGCGGCTTGATGGTGGGCAGGCGCACTGTTTTACCCGCAACGGCCATGACTGGACGGCAAAAATGCCGCAACTGGCCAGCTCATTGAAAGCACTTGGGCTCGAAGGCACCTGGCTGGACGGTGAAATTGTGGTGCCTGACAAAAACGGCATTCCCAACTTCCAGTTGCTGCAAGGCGCTTTCGAGGCACGTGGACGCCACCTTGCAGCAAGCGTAGCCAGCACATCGGCGGCAGCACCCATTGTTTATTACCTGTTTGACATGCCGTTCCATGACGGCCATGACCTGCGTGATGCACCGCTGGCAGAGCGCCGCAAGCTGCTGCAAAAACTGCTGGCAGACAAGAGCCAGGCCAGCAGCAACATCCGCTTCAGTGACGCTTTTGATGCTGCATCAAAAGACCTGATGCTGTCAGCCTGCAAGCTGGGTTTTGAGGGGCTGATTGGCAAACGCAGCGACTCGCCCTACCAGTCACGCCGCTCGGCTGACTGGATCAAGCTCAAATGCGGCAAACGGCAGGAGTTTGTGATCTGTGGTTATACCGAACCCAAAGGTTCACGCGCCGGGCTGGGCGCCCTGCTGCTGGGTGTGCATGACGACAAAGGCAGCTTGCAGTACGCAGGCAATGTGGGCAGCGGTTTTGACGATGCAACGCTACTGCAGCTGACAAAAACGCTTGAAAAAATCAGCACCGGCAAAAAACCGTTTGACGATAAAACAGCCATTGTCGGCAAGCCGCACTGGGTCCAACCCAACCTGCTGGCTGAAGTCTCATTTGCAGACTGGACCAGCACTGGCCGCATACGCCATGCTGTTTTTCGTGGCCTGCGCAGCGACAAAAAGCCACAGGCCATCACCAGGGAGAAAGCCGTGAAACCACCCGCCGCCCTGAAATCTGCTGCGCCTGCAAGGCCAGCAGCATCACCAAACGCTTTACCCAAATCATTGCGCGTGACACATGCTGACCGTGTGATCGACGACAGCAGCGGGCTGACCAAACTCGATATCGTGCAGCATTACGCCGCCGTGGCAGACCTGATGCTGCCGCACCTGAAGGGCCGGCCGGTGTCGCTGGTGCGGGCGCCTTCGGGTGTGGCGGGCGAGCTGTTTTTCCAGAAGCACATCAAGGCAGAAGAACTGCCCGGTGTGCGTCTGCTGGACCCGGCCTTTGACCCCGAACATGACTCGC
>JAZKIK010000669.1:6765-9886 GCA_040384925.1 Pseudomonadota bacterium
GAACTGCCCGGTGTGCGTCTGCTGGACCCGGCCTTTGACCCCGAACATGACTCGCTGCTGGAGATCAGCAAACTTGCCGGCCTGCTGTCTGCCGCGCAGATGAACACCCTTGAATTCCACACCTGGAATGCCACGCTCACCTCAGCCATCAGTTCCATCAACAAACCGGATCGCATGACTTTTGACCTTGACCCCGGCGATGGCGTGAGCTGGCCGCACATGCAGGAAGCGGCCAGCCTGGTGCGCACGCTGGTTGAAGAACTGGGCCTGCTGCCATTTTTGAAAACCAGTGGTGGCAAGGGTTTGCATGTGGTGATTCCACTCAAAAAGCAGCATGACTGGGACACGGTCAAGGGTTTTTCGCAGGCGATTGTCCAGCACATGTCGCAGACCATTCCGCAGCGTTTTGTGGCCAAAAGCGGCCCAAAAAACCGCGTTGGCAAAATATTTGTCGATTATTTGCGCAATGGTTTTGGCGCCACCACCGTCAGCGCCTGGTCGGCACGGGCCAGGCCAGGCATGGGGGTTTCAGTACCCCTGGCCTGGGACGAACTGCCTGGCTTGAGCAGCAGTGCGCAATGGACGGTGCGCAATATCAGCGAAAGGCTGCCGATTGGCAATACCCCCTGGGACGCTTATGCAGCCTCGGCACGCCCACTGACGGCGGCCATGAAGACCATGGGTTTCAAACCGGGCAAGGCCTGAAAACCCTTGCCGATTCAGCGCCAGAGCTGCTGCATCGCGTCTGTGAAACGACGGGCCACTGCCGGTGACAAACCGGTTTCCTGCCCGGTGCCGGATGTAGTGCCTGTCAGCTGACCAGCGGCCAGCACCTGTTGCCCGGCCGTAAAAACCTCGGCAAAGTTTGCCCCAGGGCTGGAAAACACCAGTGCATCGAGCAGATAGTCAGCTGGCATACCCAGCAGCGCAGGCGAGTTCATATCGAGCGTTACAAAGTCCGCACGCTGGCCAACTGCAATCTGGCCGGTATTTTTTGAATCAAACTGGCCTCTTGCACCCGGGCCACCGGCACAGGCTGCCTCAAAAAGCATGTCAGCGCTGCTTTTGTTATTGCCCACACGTGCGGCGATATTGCGTTGCCGCAGGCTCAGGCGTTGCGAGTACTCAAGCAGGCGCAACTCTTCGGGCCAGCTGCGCGTGACATGGCTGTCCGAACCAATCGACCATCTGCCGCCCACTGCGGCGTAACCGGGCAAATCAAATATGCCGTCACCCAGATTGGCCTCGGTCGCCGGGCAAATCACAATGGCTGCGCCGCTGGCGCGCACGCCCTGCAGCTCTGCAGCGGTGGTGTGGGTGGCGTGAACCAGGTTCCAGCTGGCATCAACGGACGCGTGGTTTAGCAGCCATTCAATCGGCCGCTGGCCAGTGTGGGCCAGGCAGTCGGCAACTTCCTGGGTCTGTTCGGCGATATGTATATGTATGGGCAGGCTGGCCGCCTGGGCGGAGCTGGCCAGCTCAAGCAGCGCCGCCGGGCCTGCGGCACGCAGTGAGTGGATGGCGATGCCGCAATTGATGCGCCTGTCGCCTGCGGTCTGGCGCTGGATGTCCTGCACCACACGCATCACACTGTCGGGTGTCGAGGCAAAACGGCGCTGGTCATCACGCAGACCACTGGCGGTGAAACCCGAGCGCATGTACAGCGTGGGCAGCAGGGTCAGGCCGATACCGGTGTTTTGTGCGGCGCGCACCAGCGCCAGCGACATGTCAGATGGGCTGGCATAGGGTGCACCGTCAATGTTGTTGTGCAGGTACTGGAACTCGCAGACCTGTGTGTAGCCACCAGCCAGCAACTCGGCATAGAGCTGGCTGGCTATGGCTTCAAGCTGGTCGGGCGTGACGCGGTTGGCGGCGCTGTACATGCGGTCACGCCAGCTCCAGAAGTCATCGGACGCATCGCCCGTGCTGCTGCGCCGCTCAGTCAGGCCGACGATGGCACGCTGGAATGCGTGGCTGTGGGCGTTGACGACACCCGGCAGAACCGGGCCACCCAGCCGGCTTGCGCCGGCCTGTTCTTCATCAGTCGCATTGGGCTGCACACCCTGCCAGATTCCATCGCCTGAAACCGTCAGAACAACGTTTTTGGCCCAGCCGCCGTTGATCCAGGCCTGTTCGGCAAGATAGCTTTTTGCTTCAATTTTCATGATGGCTTTTGCAGGCAGACAGTGCGCCAGAGATCATTTTTATCAACAGGGGCTGGATTTTGGCGGCCAGAACGGCGTCGTAGGCAAAAGGCAGGCTTTCCTGCATATAGAGGCTCTGGCACATCTCAAGCTGCACAGCATGGACATTGCTGGCAGGCTGGCCGTAGTGACGGGTGATGTAGCCGCCCTTGAAACGGCCATTGACTGCGGTACTGACATGCGGCCAGTCGGCGCAGGCAGCGACCACTGCATCGGTGATTGCCTGATCTGCGCTGGTGCCGCTGGCCGTACCTATATTGAGGTCAGGCAGTCTGCCTTCAAACAGCCAGGGGATGTGTGAACGGATGCTGTGCGCATCCCACAGCAGCGCAAAACCGTGTACCGCCCTGATACGCGCCAGCTCTGAAGCCAGGGCGTCGTGATAGGGTTGCCAATACAAGTCACGGCGGCGGGCGCGCTCTTCTGCGGTGGGCTCCTGGCCGGACTGGTACAGCGCCTCGCCGGTAAAAAAGCGCGTGGGGCACAGCTCGGTATTGGAGGCACCGGGGTACATGGGTGCATCGTCTGGCGGGCGGTTCAGGTCAATCACATAACGTGAAACCTGCGGCTGCAACACGCTGGCACCCATGCCCTGCAAAAAGCCATACAGCAGATGCAAATGCCAGTCGGTGTCTTCAACATCCAGCGCGCGCGGCACGTAGGAAGGCAGCAGTTCAGGCGGGATGATGGTGCCAATGTGCGGCATGCTGACCAGCAGCGGTGAGCTGCCTTGCTGCAGGCTGAAAACCTTGTCTGTCATGACACTCGTCCTTTGAATACAGTCTGAACACGCGGATTGCCACCAAACGCATAAGCCAGCTCGGCCGGGCGTTTGACATTCCACAACACAAAATCGGCCCGTTTGCCTGCAGCCAGCACACCCCTGTCAGGCAAACCCAGCGCCAGACCAGCATTGC
>JAZKIK010000669.1:9896-12415 GCA_040384925.1 Pseudomonadota bacterium
TTGCGGGTGACACCAGCCAGTGCTTCTTCAGGTGTCATCCTGAACAGCGTGCAGGCCATGTTCAGCATCAGAAGCAGCGAAGTGCATGGTGAGCTGCCGGGGTTGCAGTCGGTTGAAATGGCGATGGGCACGCGGTTTTCACGCAGCAGGGCAAGCGGTGGCAGTCTGGTTTCACGCAGAAAATAAAATGCGCCAGGCAACAGAACGGCCACGCTGCCAGCATCGGCCATGGCTTTTGCGCCTTCGGGCGACAGCCACTCAAGGTGGTCACAACTCAAGGCACCATATCTGGCGGCCAGTTGCGCGCCGCCGCTGTCGCTGAGCTGCTCGGCATGCAGCTTGACGGGCAGCCCCAAAGCCTGGGCAGCAGCAAATACCCGTTCGGTCTGTTCAATACTGAAGGCTATGCTTTCACAAAAGGCGTCCACCGCATCAACCAGCCCTTCGGCAAACAGCACAGGCAGCATGGCCAGCACGGCATCCACATATTCATCAGTGCGCCCGGCAAATTCGGGTGGCACGGCGTGGGCACCCAGAAAGGTGGTGCGTATATCAATGGCCCTGCCCTGCCCCAGCGCACGCGCAACACCCAGCGCCTTGCGTTCATGCTCCAGCGCCAGGCCGTAACCCGACTTGATCTCCACCGTGGTCACACCTTCGACCATCAGTTGCTGCAGTCTTGCGGCGCTTTGTGTTTCCAGCTCTGCCGCGCTGGCGGCGCGCGTCGCCTTGACGGTGGACCTGATGCCGCCGCCTGCACGGGCGATGTCTTCATAACTGGCACCGTTCAGGCGCAGCTCAAACTCATGCGCGCGGTCACCGCCATAGACCAGATGGGTGTGGCAGTCAATCAGGCCGGGTGTGATCAAGGTGCCGCCTGCGTCGTGTTGAACGCTGCAGCTGGCCAGCAGTTCAGGTGGCAGATCGCTGCGCGGACCTGTCCAGCTGATGGTTTCACCATCGACTACCAGGGCAGCATCCTCGATCAGGCCATAAGCGGTACCACCCGGCTGCATGGTCGCTGCGTGGCAATTTGTCCAGACTTGGGTATTCAAAGCGCTATCTCCATCCATAGGGCATCTTCAGCTGTCAGTTCAATGCGGGTTGGGGCTTCAAGCTGCAGCCAGGCCAGGCTGAAAGCAGGCAGAACCAGTTTTTCCTGATCAAAAGCAAGGCTTGCACCATTGCCCTGGGTGTAGACAGCTATTATTTTGCGAGCATCCACCCGTTTTTCAAAACTGCCTGAAACCCTTTGCATGTGGGCGCTGGCGCTGCCGCGCCGCAGCATCAGGTTGAAATCAAGGGTTTTTCCGGCCAACAGGCGGCAGTCCACTGGCGTGGCACCGTCAAAGAAAAACGGCGGGTCAGCGGGAGTCAGTGTGCAGGTTTTGCCCGCCATATCAAGCTGCACACCAGCGCCATCAAGCACGGCAAACCAGCGGTCTATGCCTTCAAAAACTGAAAATGGCCCGTCCTGCGCCACATCAGCCACCGACATGCGCCAGACCCAGTCGGCAGGCTGTGGCCAGACGGCCAGCTCGCGTGTCACGCCACCGCCGTTTTTCCAGGCTGTGGCGGGCACATCGGCCAGATGAATCACATGCCACTTCATGCCTGAAACTGCCCCGCAAAACTGTAACGCGAGCCGGGGTACAACAGCCGTGCCACGCTGGCGATATTGGTGCCGCTGACGGTGCGGCGCATCATGACCAGGCAAGGTTCGCCTGGTTTGATGGCCAGGTGGCCAGCCTCCTGGTCGCTGGGCAGGCAGGCTTCAATCGCGTAACTGGCTTCTGTCAGTGGCGCAACCTGCAGCAGGTGGCTGGTGGGCGTGACCTGGGTAAAGTCCATTTCAAGGTATTTGGGCGCGGCGGCCGGGTTGACGTAGCGGTCTTCATATTGAATCGGCACGCCGTTTTCAAGATGAATGATGATGGTGTGAAAGACCTTGCCGCCACTTTTAAGTCCCAGCGAACGCGCCACATCGGCCCGCGCCTTTTCAGTTGCGGCCAGCAGCACCTTGACGGTGTGAATGTGGCCACGCTCCAGCACTTCTTCATGCACGTCGCGGATGATCAGTTTGGACGATATGCGGTGCAGCTCGGCCACAAAGGTGCCAGAACCCTGCACTCGCGTGACCAGGCCCTCGGCCATCAGCTCGCGCAGCGCGCGGTTGACCGTCATGCGGCTGACGCCAAACTGCTCCATCAGGGTCGATTCACTCGGCACCGGGTCACGCGGTTTCCACAGGCCGGAGCTGATATGGCTCTTGATAAAGGCCTTGACCTTGCCATAGGCTGGCAGTTCAGCGGGCGACTCAGCCGAGCTTGCTGCGGCAGTCGACTCGGTGGCGGTTTCGGTGCTTGTCATGTAGGCAGTCAGGTGGTTGGAAATTTGTCCATGTTACGCATGAGAAGTCAGGAAGCGGGCAACCTGTATGCCGGGTTAGCCCACAGGGCGCAACCCGACAAACCGGCGGCATGGCAAAAAATGGCGAATGTCGGGTTACGCTGCGCTAA
>JAZKIK010000669.1:12425-19011 GCA_040384925.1 Pseudomonadota bacterium
GGGGTTGCGGTTCGGGAAGCTCCGCGAGAATCGCACGAAAGCGTGTCGAGCGTGTGGCATACGAAAGCCACGGGTACACCTACAAAACTCGCCTGCAGTTGTAGCGGCGGGTTCGCGAGGCTGGCCCGTCTGTCGGGTTACGCTGCGCTAACCCGACCTACATCCTTGCATCGCGGTGGAAAAAACCAAACATTTCCAGAACCATAGGCTATCGCATTTTTTGCAAGTTGTATAGACAACTTGCAAATATTGAAGTTAAATATCGCTACCCGAAATTATTTTCATACGGAGCCCGTGCCATGTCAGACCTCTCGCAACCCCCGTTTCCTGAAAGCAAGGCCCGCCCGGTGCGTGCGCCTCGCGGCACTGAACTGAGCTGCGCCAACTGGCCGATTGAAGCGGCCTACCGCATGATCCAGAACAACCTGGACCCCGAAGTGGCAGAAAACCCCGACGAGCTGGTGGTGTATGGCGGCATTGGCAAGGCAGCCCGCAACTGGCCTGCTTTTGATGCCATTCTGGACTCGCTGCGCCGCCTGAAGGCTGACGAAACCCTGATGGTGCAGTCTGGCAAACCGGTGGGTGTTTTTCGTACCCACACAGGTGCACCGCGGGTGCTGATTGCCAATTCCAATCTGGTGCCGAAATGGGCAACCTGGGAACATTTCAACGAACTGGACCGCGCCGGACTCATGATGTATGGCCAGATGACGGCGGGCAGCTGGATCTACATCGGCACCCAGGGCATCGTGCAGGGCACATATGAGACCTTTGTTGAAGCTGGCCGCCAGCATTTCAATGGTGATTTGTCTGGCCGCTGGATATTGACGGCTGGCCTGGGCGGCATGGGCGGTGCGCAGCCGCTGGCAGCCACTTTTGCCGGAGCCTGCTCGCTGAATATTGAATGCCAGCAGTCCAGCATAGACTTTCGCCTGCGCACCCGTTATGTTGACAAACAGGCCGCCAGCCTTGACGAAGCGCTGGAACTGATCAAGCAGCACACAGACAAGAAAGAAGCCGTGTCGATCGCACTGTGCGGCAATGCGGCAGAAATTTTGCCCGAACTGGTCAAACGTGCACAGGCTGGCGGCATGCGGCCCGACATGGTGACCGACCAGACTTCGGCACACGACATCATCAATGGCTACCTGCCAGCAGGCTGGACGGTGGCCGACTGGCGCGCAGCACAAAAAGACCCGGCGCGGCACGCTGCACTGACACAGGCCGCCGGTGAGTCATGCGCCGTACACGTCAAGGCCATGCTGGCTTTCCATGAAATGGGCATTCCAACGGTGGACTACGGCAACAACCTGCGTCAGGTGGCCAAGGACTTTGGTGTGGCCAATGCATTTGACTACCCCGGTTTTGTGCCAGCGTACATACGCCCGCTGTTCTGCAAGGGTGTCGGGCCTTTCCGCTGGGTGGCGCTGTCGGGTGACCCGGAAGACATTCGCAAAACCGACGCGAAGATGAAAGAACTGTTTCCTGCCAACCGCCATCTGCACCGCTGGCTGGACATGGCCGAGGAGCGCATCGCCTTTCAGGGCCTGCCTGCACGCATCTGCTGGATTGGCCTGGGCGAGCGCCACCTGGCCGGGCTGGCATTCAACGAGATGGTCAAAAACGGTGAGCTCAAGGCCCCCATCGTGATTGGCCGTGACCACCTCGACAGCGGATCGGTTGCCTCACCCAACCGCGAAACCGAAGCCATGCAGGACGGCAGTGATGCCGTGAGCGATTGGCCATTGCTGAACGCATTGCTCAACACCGCCAGCGGTGCCACCTGGGTCAGCCTGCACCACGGCGGCGGGGTGGGCATGGGCTATTCACAACATTCGGGTGTAGTCATTGTGGCTGACGGCACGGCAGACGCTGCCGACAAGCTGGGCCGCGTGCTGTTCAACGACCCGGCGACAGGTGTGATGCGCCACGCAGATGCCGGTTACGACATTGCAAAACAAAGCGCCAGGGACAACGGCCTGAACCTGCCGATGATGGGAAATTAAGGCCATGTCAGACAGCACGGCTGAAATTTATCTGACTTACCTGAACCACCCCGATGTGCAGGCGCTGGCCCTGACCGATGCAGAAATCATTGCTGCCGTCGAGCAGGCGCTGCATGCACAGGGCAACAAACAGACCACGATTGAGCCGCGCATGCACCTGGTGCCGGAAAAAGACTACCCCGGCCACTTCAACGTGCTGCGTGGTTACATTCGTCCTCTGGGCCTGGCCGGTGTCAAGGTGGTGGGTGACTTTTACAAAAACTACGAGATTGGCCTGCCCTCGGAGCTGGCGGTACTGAACCTGTTTGACCCGAAAAACGGCTCGCCAATTGCCATCATTGACGCATCAGACATCACCGACATGCGGACAGGTGCCGTCACGGCGCTGGGTGCAAAACATCTGGCGCGCAAGGATTCAAAAATTCTGGGCCACATTGGTGCGCGCGGTACGTCTTACTGGAATGTGCGTCTGCTTGACTCGATTTTTGACTTTGACGAAATCCGTGTGCATTCGCGCCGTCCAGAAAGCCGCAATGTCTTTGCCGCCAGGCTTGAAAAAGACCTGGGCAAAAAGATCACCGTGACTGAAGACTGGGAATCCTGTGTGCGCGGCGCAGACATTGTGGTGGAAGCCTCGCGCCTTGAAAAACCCGAACCCATGCTGAAAACCGGGTGGATCAAAAAAGGGGCGTGTGTGATTCCCTACGGCACCATGAGTGCGGTTGAACTCTCGCTGACCGACATCATGGACAAGATGGTGATGGACGACTGGGGCCAGGCCAAGGCCGGGCCTTTTGGTTCGCTGCGCGCCCATGTGGACGCAGGCAAACTGTCTGAACAGACCCTGCATGCCGAGCTGGGCCAGATTGTGGCGGGCCTCAAGCCGGGCAGGCAAAGTGACGAGGAAACCAATCTGTTCTGGCACCGCGGCCTGTCCTTGTCAGACATTGCGCTGGGTGCCTTCATGCTGGAAAAAGCAAAAAGCATGGGCCTGGGGCAAAGGCTGCGTTTTCGGTGACCGCCATGAACCCGCTTCCGGTTGCCAATGCCCGCATGTATTCGGCCACCCCATCGGTCAAGGCCGACTGGAAACAGCTGCTGGCCTGGGTGCTGGAGCGTGCTGGCCTGCCATGGGAGGTGATTGACTACGACGCGCCAGCGCCACTTTCGGTTTTATGGGCGCGCAATGACCTGGGTCTGGCCATGATGTGTGGCCTGCCATTTGCAAAACGCACTGAAAGGCCGGTGCTGATCACAGCACCTGTACCATCCACTGCAGCTTATGCCGGCAAACCGGTTTATTTCACCGACATCGTGGTGCGTGCGGATTCGCCTTTTCAAAAGCTGGAAGACACTTTTGGCGGTGTCATAGGTTACACACTCGTTGACTCCATGTCTGGCGGTGTGGCGCTGCGTTGCCATCTGGAGGCTTTCCGTACACCCCAAAGGCCACGGCTTTACAACAAAACTGTTGGTGGTTTTGTCAATGCACGCAATGTGATCGAGGCATTGGTGGCCGGAACGATTGATGCAGGCCCGCTGGACAGTTATTACCACGACCTGCTCAAACGCAATGACCCGGCATTTGCAGCACAGGTCAGGCTGGTGGCCCGCACGGCAGCCATGCCAATACCGCCGCTGGTTGCGACCACCAGGCTTGCTGATGCCGAGTTGTCACGCTTGCA
Source organism: Pseudomonadota bacterium (assembly GCA_040384925.1). Classification (GTDB taxonomy): domain Bacteria; phylum Pseudomonadota; class Gammaproteobacteria; order Burkholderiales; family Burkholderiaceae_C; genus Polaromonas. Next base: position 16,117 of record JAZKIK010000669.1, read on the forward strand.
AACAGCCTTGCTGGCCGTCAATACCGTGCCTGAACTGGCTGCGCTGCTTGAACGCCTGCAACTTGCTGGTTTTGCCCTTGTGGAAGCCGAAAGCTACCAGGTGCTGGCCGAGATGGCCAGCAGCATCAACACCTCTTTTGAAGACATTTGAAGAAGACATTTATGAACATACAACCCGGCCTGATTTCCCTGGCGCAATTGCGCGACCTTCACTACAGCCAGCAAACCGTCGCGATAGACCCGTCTGCCCTGCCCGGCATACAGGCCAGCGCAGCGCTGGTGCAAAAAGCCGCACAAGGTGGGGACGCGGTTTATGGTGTGAACACCGGTTTTGGCAAACTCGCCAATCAGCGCATCGCCCAGGCTGACCTGGAAACCCTGCAGCTCAACCTGCTGCGCTCGCATGCCGTGGGTGTGGGCGAACCGATGCAAGAGCGGGTGGTGCGGCTGGTGTTGCTGCTCAAGGCGGCCAGCCTGGCGCGCGGCTTTTCAGGCATTCGTCAAGTGGTGATTGATTTGCTGCTGGCCTTGTACAACCTGGGCCTGAGCCCGGTGATTCCATGCCAGGGATCCGTTGGTGCCTCGGGTGATCTGGCACCGCTGGCGCATTTGTGCCTGCCGCTGATTGGCGAAGGTGAGGTTTTTTACCAGGGCCAGCGTTTGCCCGCCGCCGAGGCGCTGGCCAAAGCCGGCTTGACGCCAGTCAAACTGTCGGCCAAGGAAGGTCTGGCGCTGATCAACGGCACCCAGGTTTCGACCGCACTGGCGCTGGACGCCCTGCTCGCAACAGACCGGTTGTTTGAAGCGGCCGTGATTTCGGGTGCCGTCACGCTTGATGCCGCACGCGGCAGTGACGGCCCGTTTGACCCGCGCATTCACGCCGTACGTGGCCAGCCAGGGCAAATCGACTGCGCAGCCGCCTACCGTGCACTGACGGCAGGCAGCCAGATTCGTCAGTCGCACCTTGAAGGTGACGACCGTGTGCAGGACCCCTATTGCCTGCGTTGCCAGCCACAAGTCATGGGTGCCTGCCTGGACCAAATGCGTTATGCCTCGCAGGTTCTGGTGCGTGAGGCCAATGCGGTGACTGACAACCCTCTCGTATTTGCGGACGGAAATGGCGACGGTACGCTGCTTTCAGGCGGGAACTTTCATGCGGAGCCAGTGGCGCTGGCCTGCGATGCACTGGCAGTTGTCATAGCTGAAATCGGCGCGATTACCGAACGCCGTATCGCCATGCTGGTCGATACCGTGGCCTCACGCCTGCCGGCGTTTTTGACACCCGAACCAGGGCTGAACTCGGGTTTCATGATTGTGCATGTCACCGCAGCCGCGCTGGCGTCTGAAAACAAGTCCATGGCACACCCCGCCAGCGTGGACAGCCTGCCGACTTCGGCCAATCAGGAAGACCATGTCAGCATGGCCACATTTGCAGCACGCCGCCTGCAGCCCATGCTGCGCAACACTGAATACATAGTTGCCATCGAGCTGCTGGCTGCCGCCCAGGGAATCGAGTTCTTGCGCCCGCTGACCAGTTCAAGCGTGCTGGAAGGTGTGCTTAAACTGGTGCGTGAAGCCTCACCCGCCATGATGCTGGACCGCAGCCTGGCACCGGACATGGAACGTGTGCATCAGCTGGTCACCCAAGGCCATATTGGCCTGGCCGGTGAAGCACAGATCAGCGAACTGAACGCGCTCAGGCTGGCATAAAGCCTGCGTGCATGGGTATTCAACTGTTCTTTTGACCTTTTCCAACCTGTCCCATCCACCCCCCAAGGATTCGCCATGAAAAAACTGCTGACTGCCTCACTGATTGCCCTGACTTTTGGAAGCATTGGAAGCGTATCTGCACAGGAAACCAAGGTCGCCATCGGCATCTCGGGCTGGACCGGTTTTGCACCGCTGACTTTGGCCAAGGAGGCTGGCATTTTCAAGAAAAATGGCCTGGACGTGGCGATCAAAAAAATCCCGCAAAAAGACCGCCACCTGGCGATTGCATCGGGCGACATACAGTGCGCCGCCACCACGGTTGAAACCTGGGTGGTCTGGAACGCGGCAGGTGTGGCCACAACGCAGATTTTTCAGCTCGACAAAAGTTATGGGGCTGACGGCATGGTGGTCAAACCCGGCATCAGCAAGATCAGCGACCTGAAGGGTAAAACCGTGGCTGCCGACGCACCCGGCACCGCGCCCTACTTTGGCCTGGCCTGGATGCTCAAGAAAAACGGTCTGAGCCTCAAGGACGTCAAGATCGTCAGCCTGTCACCCCAGGCTGCTGCCAACGCCATGATTGCCGGCACCGATGGTGTGGATGCCGCCATGACTTACGAGCCCTACCTGGGCGCGGTGCGCGCCAAACCCGAAGCCGGCAAGATCATTGCCACCACGCTTGATTACCCGATGGTGATGGACACCTTTGGCTGCTCGCCCAAGTTTTTGAGCGAAAACCCCAAAGCTGCCAAGGCACTGGCCGAGAGCTACTTTCAGGCAGTGGACATGATTGCCAAAGAGCCGAAAAAGAGTTTTGAAATCATGGGCGCAGATGTCAAACAGAGCGCCGAAGCATTTGAGGCCTCGTCCAAATACCTGCGCTGGCAAGACCGTGCTGCAAACCTGAAGTTCTTTACCGGCGAACATGCTGCCTTCAGCAAGGAAGCTGCGGATTTGCTGCTGGAAGCCGGCATCATCAAGGCGCTGCCTGACATGAGCAAACTGGCTGACGCGCAGTTTATAAAGTGAAGCCCCACGCTTGCTCACTGCGTGTAGCGCCCTGCCCCCGAGGGGCTTACGATCGCCCTGAGCTTGTCGAAGGATGCGCGTGTGGCCGGCAAGGCCGGACCGCAGCCATGACTTGAATGGTCATCATCACACCTGCCACCCACTGATTGCGTAACT
>JAZKIK010000669.1:19021-19311 GCA_040384925.1 Pseudomonadota bacterium
ATTTAAATGATGCGTCCTTTACAGCCCGTCAAACCCGGTACCCGCATTGCGCTGGGTATCAGCTTTTTTATTCTGTTTTTTGTGGTGTGGGCGGTTTTTACGCTGGGCGGTTATGTGTCCAAAACATTTCTGGCTGACCCCATCACCATGCTCCGGTCGGGTTATGACCTGCTGGCCAACCAGGGTTTCATCAAGGACATAGGCATGACGGTGTGGCGGGTGCTCGGCGGTTTTGCCGTGGCTGCGCTGCTGGCGATTCCGCTCGGTGTGATGATGGGTGCCTACAAACC
>JAZKIK010000670.1:0-1889 GCA_040384925.1 Pseudomonadota bacterium
ATTGCACGAGTCGCCAATCTGGCGCGGCTTGAATTGCGCCCCGACGAAACCGAGCGCGTGCTTGGCCAGCTCAATGGTTTTTTTGAGCTGGTAGAGCAGATGGACGCCGTCAATACCGATGGCGTCGAACCCCTGGCCCACCCGGCCGCCGTGCTGGGCGACGTGGCCCTGCGGCTGCGCGAAGACATCGCCAGCGAGCCAGACCAGCGCGACATCAGCCAGCGCAGCGCACCCGCCGTTGAACGCGGCCTCTTTCTGGTGCCCAAGGTGATCGAATGAACACAAAAGATTTAAATCGTGACCTGCACGACCTCGGCGTGACCGAGCTGGCTGCAAAACTGGCCGCAGGCCTTGTCTCCAGCCTTGAAGTGACACAGCATTTTCTGACCCGCATCGCTCAAAACGAGGCGCTTGGTGCTTTTCTGGCTACCGATGCCGAGGTCTCCCTCGCCCAGGCCAAAGCCGCCGACGCACGCCTGGCCGCAGGCGAACGCAGCGCGCTGCTTGGTGTGCCACTGGCGCACAAGGACGTGTTTGTCACGCGGGATTTTGCGACCACTGCCGGCTCAAAAATACTGGAAAACTACCGCAGCCCTTTTGACGCCACCGTGGTCAGCAAACTCGGCACCGGCCCTGGCGGCGCGGGCATGGTGACCCTGGGCAAACTCAACTGCGACGAATTTGCCATGGGTTCGGGCAATGACAACAGCGCCTACAAACCGGTTCACAACCCCTGGGACCTGAGCCGCATTCCAGGAGGCTCGTCGGGCGGCTCGGCAGCAGCCGTGGCAGCCCGCCTGATTCCGGCAGCCACTGGCACCGACACCGGCGGCTCGATTCGCCAGCCCGCGTCGCTGACAGGCATCACCGGCATCAAACCGACTTATGGCCGCTGCTCACGTTACGGCATGGTGGCTTTTGCCTCCAGCCTGGATCAGGCCGGGCCAATGGCCCGCAGCGCGCTCGACTGTGCCCTGCTGTTGTCGGCCATGGCCGGGCCAGATCTGGACCGCGACTCGACCTCGCTGGACTTGCCAGCCACCGATTACGCCGCTGATCTGATCGCTGCCAGTGCCCAGAGGACGGGCGCAACAGCGCTGAAAGGCCTGAAAATTGGCCTGCCGAAGCAGTTTTTCGGCGAAGGCTGCTCACCTGACGTGATTGCTGCCGTGCGCGCTGCCCTGAGTGAGTTTGAAAAGCTGGGCGCGGTACTGGTCGATGTGGATCTGCCACTGACCAAGCTGTCAATTCCAGCCTACTACGTGATTGCCCCGGCCGAAGCCAGCAGCAACCTGAGCCGTTTTGACGGTGTACGTTACGGCCACCGCGCCGCGCATTACACCGACCTCAACGACATGTACAAAAAGTCGCGCTCGGAAGGTTTTGGCGACGAGGCGACACGCCGCATCATGATCGGCACCTATGTGCTGTCGCACGGCTATTACGACGCCTACTACCTCAAGGCGCAAAAAATCCGCCGCCTGATTGCCGAAGACTTCCAGAAAGCCTTCAGCCAGTGCGACATCATTGCCGGCCCGGTGTCGCCCACCGTCGCCTGGAAAATCGGCGAAAACGCCAAAGACCCGGTCGCCAGTTACATGGCCGACATCTACACCCTGTCATCCAGCCTGGCCGGCTTGCCCGGCATGAGTGTGCCAGCCGGTTTTGGCGAGGGCGGCCTGCCCGTCGGCCTGCAGCTGATTGGCAACTATTTCAAGGAAGCGCAACTGCTGGGGGCGGCGCATCAGTTTCAACTGGCGACCGACTGGCATCAGCGCCAGCCCGGAGCCTCGGCATGAGCAAGACCATGAGCAAAGAAGCATCCCTGCTGGTGCAAGGCTACGAAGTCGTCATCGGCTTTGAAACCCACACCCAGCTGACCACACAGT
>JAZKIK010000671.1:0-7758 GCA_040384925.1 Pseudomonadota bacterium
ACATCTGCCGGATGCAGAGCCGGTTTCAACCGTCACCTACAAAAGCGCTGGCCGCTTGCTGATTGTGGGCGCGCTGGACCAGGCCGAGCAGGTCGCGGCGCTGGTGGCTGACACACTGGATGTGACGATTTATGCGCAAGGTGTGTCTGGCAACCCGGCAGCGGGTTTTCCGGCGCAGGAGCGGCAATACCCGGTGATCAGCGGCGACAGCCTCAGTGTCAAGGGCTGGTTGGGCGCTTTTACGGCCAGTTGGGCCAAAAACAATCCGATTGATCTGGACTTGTGCACCCGTTGCAATGCCTGCCTGGCGGTTTGCCCTGAAGGTGCCATTGACCTCAGCTACCAGATTGACCAAGACAAATGCAGCTCGCAGCGCGATTGTGTGGCGGTGTGCAAGGTAGCCGGTGCAATTGATTTCAGCCGCGAGCCGCGTGTTGAAACCGAGGCTTTTGACCTCGTGCTTGACCTCGGTGCCAGGCCGCTGATCACCCTGCAAGGTTACTTTGCCGTCAATGCATCAGCCGGCCTGGCTTCACCTGGCCTGCTGGCTGTGGTGGTCAAGCTGCGTGACATGGTCGGGGAGTTCGAAAAACCCAAATTCTTCAACTACAAACAAAAAATCTGCGCCCACAGCCGCAATGAAACCGTGGGCTGTAGCGCCTGTATTGACATCTGCTCGGCCCAGGCGATCAGCAGCGAAAAAAGCCGTCAGCAGATCGTCGTCAACCCCAATCTGTGTGTGGGCTGCGGTGCCTGCACCACGGCCTGCCCGACAGGCGCGTTGACCTACGCCTACCCGCGCGCCAGCGAGCAGGGCGTGCGGCTTAAAACCCTGCTGTCGACCTATGCCAGGGCGGGCGGTGTCAACGCGATGATGCTCTTGCACAGCCAGGGCAGCGGGCAGCAGGCTGTGGATGCTCTGGGGCGCGCGGCCAGGCTGCAAAAAACCGTGCGTGGTGTGCCTGCCAATGTGATTCCGCTGGCCCTGTGGCACACCGCGAGCGTCGGGCTTGATCTGTGGCTGAGTGCGATTGTTTTTGGTGCAACACAGGTGGCCGTGCTGGTCACTGAGGAAGAAGCGCCTGCCTATCTGCAGGGGCTGGCCGAGCAGATGCAGGTGGCGCAGGCGCTATTGAGTGGGCTTGGGTTTGGCGGTGTGCATTTTCATCTGATCAAAACCTCGTCCGTTGCCGGTCTGGATGCAGATTTGCAGGCACTGGCCAAAAGCCGGCCCCAGGTGCCAGACAGCCCGGCCCGTTTTGCCGTTGCCCAGGAAAAGCGCAGCACACTCGACATGGCGCTGGACCACCTGGCCAGCCATGCGCCCGCCGCCTTGCCGGAGGCGATTGAGCTGCCCGCCAAAGGCGCGCCGTTTGGCAGCCTGCTTGTCAACACCGACAGTTGCACACTGTGCCTGAGCTGCGTCAGCGCCTGCCCGGCCAGTGCGCTACAGGACAACCCGGAACGTCCGCAACTCAAATTCATCGAAAAAAATTGCGTGCAGTGCGGCCTGTGCGCCAGCACCTGCCCTGAAGACGCCATCACCCTGGTGCCGCGCCTGCTTTTGACACCCCAGCGCAAGCAGGCCAGGGTGCTCAATGAAAGCAGACCGTATGAGTGCATACGCTGCAGCAGGCCATTTGGAACGCTCAAGGCGATTGAGTCCATGCTCGGCAAACTGGCGGGTCACGCCATGTTTCAGGGCGCTGCGGCAGATCGCCTCAAAATGTGTGGTGACTGCCGTGTGATTGATATTTACTCTGCCAACAATGAACTCAAGATCACCGACATCCGATGAGGCCGGCACCCTGATGCAGGCCCAGCTCTCAAGCTCCACACTGGACGAGGAAACCGCCCGCGCCGAGGTCTATGGCCTGCTGGCAGCGCTGTATTACGCAGCACCGTCAGCGGAACTGCATGCCAGTCTGAAAGTGGCCGTTACCGAGGCACCGGCGCCCGGCGCGCTGCTGGAAGCCTCATGGGGCGAACTGGTTGCCGCCGCCAGATCACTGGGCCTGGCCGAGATACGGCGTGAATACGATGCCCTGTTTGGCGGCGTCGGCAAACCCGAAATCTATCTTTTTGCTTCCCATTACCTGAGCGGTTTTCTCAATGAAAAACCGCTGGCGGCCTTGCGCACGGACATCAACGCGCTGGGCCTGGCGCGTGACGATGCCATGCCGGAAACCGAGGACCATGTGGCCTACATTTGTGAAGTCATGCGTTACCTGATTGCCGGTGACGATGTTGAAGTGGCCAACCTGACACGGCAGCGCGAGTTTTTTACCCGTCATGTGCTGCCCTGGTTGCCGGCCATGTGTGATGCCGTGGCGGCACACCCCAAGGCCCGGTTTTACCGGCAGCTTGCGGCTTTTACCCAGGCCTTTGTGAGCGTCGAGGCCCAGGGTTTTGACATGCTGGAATGATGGCTGACCGAACTTGGACCGTGAACACGTTCTTGGGCAGGCGTTCGGGCAAGAGCTGTATTTGCTGCCTCAATTCGCTCCTATCGTAAGTACGCCTATCGTTTTCCCTAGCCTTGCACTGGGACTCTGCCAAGCGCATTGCCGCATGCGCACCTATGACGTACAGTATGCAAACGGGTGCATAAGCACACAGCCATACAGCCAAGCTTTCATGGAGACAATCATGCAGGAAAGCCAGCCAAAACCCTCACGCCGGGGTTTCTTTTTCGGTGCCGCCGCCACAGGTGCCGCTGCAGCAGCCATCGTGGCACTGCCCGGTGTTTCAGCTCCCGAGGCGCAGCTTGAAAGCTTGCCCCCACCGCCCGAAAGAGGGGGCGGCTACAGCCTTTCGGAACACGTCAAACGTTATTACAGAACCACACGCATCTAGGCCAGGCTGGCTTTAGCTGTCTACCGGTTTCACCTCTTACGGAGAGCTGCATGCTTCTCACGAAAAAATCCCGAACCAGTCACCTCAATACGACCAACGGTTCTTCCCGTTTTGTACAGAGCCTGTCGCGTGGCCTGTCCAGCGCCTTGCCCACCATGGACCGACGTGCCTTCCTGCGGCGCTCTGGCCTGGGTGTGGGTGTCGGCCTGGCCGCAAGCCAGCTGATGCTGGTTAAAAAAGCCAGGGCCGCCGCGCCTGGTGCAGCGCCTGGGGCAGGCGGAAAAATCGAGGTCAAACGCACCGTATGCAGCCACTGCTCGGTTGGCTGTGCCGTGGATGCTGTGGTTGAAAACGGTGTCTGGGTTCGCCAGGAAGCGGTTTTTGACTCACCCATCAATCTTGGCGCGCATTGCGCCAAGGGTGCTGCGCTGCGTGAGCACGGCCATGGCGAGTTCCGCCTGCGTTACCCGATGAAACTGGTCAATGGCAAGTACGAGCGCATCAGCTGGGACACCGCTCTTGACGAAATCTCGGCCCGCATGCTGGAGTTGCGCAAGGACAGTGGCCCGGATTCCGTGTACATCGTCGGTTCATCCAAACACAACAACGAGCAGGCTTACCTGCTGCGCAAATGGGTCAGTTTCTGGGGCAGCAACAACTGTGACCACCAGGCCCGCATCTGCCACTCGACCACGGTGGCTGGTGTAGCCAACACCTGGGGTTACGGTGCGATGACCAATTCGTACAACGACATGCAAAACAGCAAGTGCGCGCTGTACATCGGCTCCAACGCCGCCGAGGCGCACCCGGTCAGCCTGCTGCACATGCTGCATGCCAAGGAAACCGGCTGCAAGATGATTGTGGTGGACCCGCGTTTTACGCGTACCGCAGCCAAGGCCGACGAATACATACGCCTGCGCTCAGGGTCGGACATTCCGTTCTTGTTCGGCATGCTGTATCACATCTTCAAAAACGGCTGGGAAGACGTCAAATACATCAATGACCGTGTTTATGGAATGGACAAGGTCAAGGAAGAAGTGCTGGCCAAATGGACACCCGACAAGGTTGAAGAAGCCTGCGGCGTGCCTGAAGCACGCGTTTACATGGCGGCCGAGATGATGGCCAAAAACCGTCCCTCAACCATCGTCTGGTGCATGGGCCAGACCCAGCACACGACGGGTAACGCGATTGTCCGTGCCTCCTGCATCCTGCAACTGGCACTGGGCAATGTGGGTGTGTCGGGCGGTGGCACCAATATTTTCCGTGGCCATGACAACGTGCAGGGTGCGACCGATGTCGGCCCCAACCCTGATTCCCTGCCCGGTTATTACGGTCTGCTGGAAGGTTCATGGAAACACTTTGCCAAGACCTGGGGTGTTGACTTTGACTGGATCAAAAGCCGTTATGCCTCACCTGCCATGATGGGCAAACCCGGCATCACCGTGTCGCGCTGGATTGACGGTGTGATGGAGAAAAACGAGTTCATTGACCAGGACTCCAACCTGCGTGCTGTGTTTTTCTGGGGCCATGCGCCCAACTCGCAAACCCGCGGGCTGGAAATGAAACGGGCCATGGACAAACTTGATCTGCTGGTGGTGATTGACCCCTACCCATCTGCAACTGCCGCCATGGCTGCCATGCCCGGCAAGGCCGAAGACCTGAACCCCAAGCGCGCCGTGTATCTGCTGCCGGCAGCCACACAGTTTGAAACCACAGGCTCGGTCACGGCGTCCAACCGTTCGATTCAATGGCGCGAAAAAGTCATCGAACCGCTGTGGGAAAGCCGTACCGACCATATGATCATGTACCAGCTGGCTGACAAACTGGGTTTTGCCAAGGAACTGGTCAAAAACTACAAGATGCAAAAGGTCAGGGGCATGGACGAACCCGTGCCTGAAGACATACTGCGTGAAATCAACAAGACCTGCTGGACCATTGGCTACACCGGCCAGAGCCCTGAGCGCCTGAAGGCGCACATGCGCAACATGCATCTGTTTGATGTCAAGACTCTGCGCTCAAAAGGTGGCAAGGACAAGGAAACCGGCTACGACACCACGGGCGACTATTTTGGCCTGCCATGGCCTTGCTGGGGCACACCCGAGTTCAAACACCCTGGTTCGCCCAATCTGTATGACACCTCCAAACACGTGATGGACGGGGGCGGCAACTTCCGCGCCAATTTTGGTGTGGAGCGCGAGGGCAAAAACCTGCTGGCTGAAGACGGCTCCTGCTCCAAAGGCGCAGACATCACCACGGGCTACCCGGAATTTGATCATCTGCTGATGAAAAAACTCGGCTGGTGGGACGAACTCACCGAACCCGAAAAAACCGCTGCAGAAGGCAAAAACTGGAAGACCGATTCATCAGGCGGCATCATCCGTGTGGTCATGAAGAACCACGGTTGCCACCCCTTTGGCAACGCCAAGGCGCGTGCCGTGGTGTGGAACTTTCCCGATGCAATTCCCCAGCACCGCGAGCCGCTTTATGGCAACCGCGCTGACCTGCAGGCCAAGTATCCGACGCATGACGACAAAAAAGCCTTCTGGCGTTTGCCCACCCTCTACAAAACCATTCAGCAGAAAAATATTGCCGACAAGGTGCATGAGAAGTTCCCGCTGGTGATGACATCGGGCCGCCTGGTGGAATACGAGGGGGGCGGGGAAGAAACCCGCTCCAACCCCTGGCTGGCCGAGTTGCAGCAGGAAATGTTCATAGAAATCAACCCCAAGGTTGCCGCAGACAAAGGCATCCGCAACGGTGAGCGGGCCTGGGTCAGCACACCGACTGGTGCCCGCATCAATGTGCAGGCGATGGTGACCGAACGTGTGGGGCCAGACACGGTTTTCATGCCGTTTCACTTTTCAGGGCGCTGGCAGGGTGCCGACATGCTGGCTTATTACCCCAACGGTGCGGCGCCCGTGGTGCGTGGTGAAGCCATCAACACTGCCACCACTTACGGCTACGACAGCGTGACGATGATGCAGGAAACAAAGACCACAGTCTGTAACGTGGAAAAGGCATAACACCATGGCAAGAATGAAATTTGTCTGCGACGCAGAGCGTTGTATTGAATGCAATGGCTGCGTGACCGCCTGCAAAAACGAACATGAAGTGCCCTGGGGTGTGAATCGTCGCCGTGTGGTGACGCTGAACGACGGTGTGCCGGGCGAAAAATCCATTTCAGTTGCCTGCATGCACTGCAGTGACGCACCCTGCATGGCTGTGTGCCCGGTCAACTGCTTTTACCGCACCGATGAAGGCGTGGTTTTGCATGACAAGGACATTTGCATTGGCTGCGGTTATTGTTCTTACGCCTGCCCGTTTGGCGCGCCGCAGTTTCCGTCTGCCGGCACGTTTGGGGTGCGCGGCAAGATGGACAAATGCACCTTCTGTGCCGGTGGCCCAGAAGCCAATGGCAGTGAAGCAGAATTTGAAAAATATGGCCGCAACCGTCTGGCCGAAGGCAAGCTGCCAGCCTGCGCCGAGATGTGCTCGACCAAGGCGCTTTTGGCGGGTGATGGTGATGTGGTGGCCGACATCTTCCGCAACCGGGTGGTGCAGCGCGGCAAGGGCGCTGAAGTCTGGGGCTGGGGTACGGCTTATGGCAGCAAACAGGCGGGTCAGCCACCAGCAGGAGCCAAATCATGAAACGACTTGTGCTGGCGGTTTCATCCGTGCTGGTCCTGCTGTCTGCCTGTGGGGAAAAACCGCAGACCCTGAACGGTGTCAAAAGCGACGTTTCAGCTTACCAGGGTACTGACAATGGTTTTGTGGCACCTGGCTGGAAAGCCGGCGACAAGGCCAGCTGGGAACAGGGCCTGAAGGCGCGCCTGCAAAACACCCAAAATGAGTATTCCAAGCTAAACACACCCAAATAACAGCCGGAGCACTTATGCGACATGCTCATCTAGCTATATTTCTGGTGGCGTCCGGCTTGTGGGGATGGGCTGGTGCGCAAACGCCGGCTGGCACACCTGCTGCGGCAGCAGCAGCCGTGCAGGCACCTGCGCCGGCTGCGTCATCGGCAGCCATGCCCCTGGCCACGGGCGGCATTCAGAGCCAGAATATTTTTGAGCTCAGACCCGACGCCAGCGCTGACCCCAAATACGCTGAACAGAGCAATGGCGAGCGCATGAAGGTGCAGCCCGGCAACAACGCGCCCATGTGGCGGCAGGTGGGTGCCGGTGTGACGGGCTACAGCAGCCTGCCAAAAAGCGAAGCCCCCGAAGCCGGCAACCTGATCCAGCCCTTTGTGCAGTACCCCGGTTCACGCCTGACCAATGCGGGTGAAGCCTGGAGGCAGGTGCGCAACAACTGGCTGATACCTTATGGCGGTTCGCTGCTTTTGATTGTGTTGCTGGCCATAGGCATCTTTTACGTCAGCAAGGGCACGATCAAGAACCATGCACCAGACACCGGCCGCAAGATCGAGCGTTTCACCCCGTTTGAGCGCGCTGCACACTGGGCCAATGCGATTGCGTTTGTGTCACTGGCTGTTTCTGGGCTGGTGATGGCTTTTGGCAAGTTTTTTATCCTGCCGGTGATTGGCGGCACGCTGTTTGGCTGGCTGACCTACGCACTCAAAAACCTGCACAACTTTGCAGGTCCGCTGTTTGCCGTGTCGCTGGTCATTGTTTTTCTGACTTTTGTGCGCGACAACCTTCCTGCGCGCGGCGACATCGGCTGGCTGCTCAAGGGTGGCGGCATTCTGCAGGGCAAGGAGGTACCGTCGCACCGGTTTAACGCAGGTGAAAAACTGGTGTTCTGGGGCGGGGTGTTTTTTCTGGGGCTGGTGGTGGTGGCGTCGGGTCTGGTTCTGGACAAGCTGATTCCCGGGCTGATTTATGAACGCAGCACCATGCAGATTTCCCATATGGTTCATGCCGTGGCCACGGTGCTGAT
>JAZKIK010000672.1:0-1769 GCA_040384925.1 Pseudomonadota bacterium
GGCAGGCGTTCACCGGTTTTCCAGGTGCCTTGCTGGATTTGTTCGGTGATGAAGTCCTTGACCTGCTGGTAACGCGCGGTATCGCTTGTCAGGGGGAGTGTTGCCTTGACCAGGGAAAGTGCCTTCACTGATCGGAATGTGGCTTTATCGTTGCTCATGGCAGTGACTCCTGTGCATCTTGTGTCCTGTTATGCGGCGTAGGTGAGGTGTCTTCATGGCTGGATTCTTGTCTTGTATATATGGGCTGCCTGAATTTGTCTTTCAAAGCCTGAAAAGCATTGTTTTGGATTTTTTTTGCCTTCTGCTGGTGCATTTTTCATGTTTTTGTTTAACCAACCTATACAGGATTAACATTGTCTATACCGCAAGCAAATTAAGTGCCAGATCTGAGCGTTCAACCGCAGGAGAGATTCATCCAGCTTTTGAGGGGCCGTCTGACCTGACGTTGGAAGTGCGTCAGTCCGGGAGGGTAGGCAACGGCCTGGTGTACAGGCTTTTGCAAGGGGATCTGGCGGCACAATGGGTGAATGAACTCACAAATTGCCGGCCACCTTTTAGTCGATTGCCTTCTGGCCCAGGGCGTAACCCATGCATTTGGTGTTCCGGGGGAAAGTTATCTGGCCGTGCTGGACGGCCTGCACGCCCGACAGGACAAAATTCGTTTTATCACCTGTCGCCAGGAGGGCGGGGCGGCTTTTATGGCCGAGGCGCACGGCAAGCTGACCGGGCGGCCCGGCGTTTGTATGGTCACACGCGGGCCAGGGGCTACCAATGCATCCATCGGTGTACATACGGCTTTTCAGGATTCGACGCCCATGATTTTGCTGGTAGGTGATGTCGCCAGTGATTGCCGTGACCGCGAGGCTTTTCAGGAAGTCGATTATTCGAGTTTTTTTGGCCCCAGCACCAAGGGTTTTGCCAAACGGGTTGAACGTATTGACGACGCTGACCGCATTCCCGAATATGTGGCGCGCGCTTTTGCCACGGCCATGAATGGCCGCCCCGGCCCGGTCGTGCTGGTGCTGCCCGAAGACATGCTGACCCAAATGACCAGTGCCCAGCCACTGCCCCGTGTCGAGGCGATTCAGGCATGGAGCGACCCCGGCTCCCTGCGCAGCCTGCGTGAGATGCTATTGAAGTCGGAGCATCCATTGGTCATTGCCGGTGGTGGCGGCTGGACACCGCAGGCGGCTCAGGCCTTGCAGCGTTTTGCTGAAAACTGGAAGTTGCCAGTCGGCAATGCCTTTCGTTTTCAGGACACGTTTGACAATCACCACCCGCTTTATGCCGGTGACGTAGGCATAGGGCTGAACCCCAAACTGGCAGCAAGAATCAAGGCCAGCGATCTGATCATTGCCATAGGCCCGCGTCTGGGCGAGATGACAACTGGCAACTACACCTTGCTTGAGGCACCAAAACCCAGACAAAAACTGGTACACATCCACAGCAGCGCTGAAGAACTGAACCGGGTGTATCAGGCTGACCTGGCGATTCACGCCACCATGAATGCGGCTGCGCGTTCGCTGGAGGTCTTGACGGCACCGATTTCCGTTCCCTGGGAAGCCTGGGCGGCGTCTGCCAACGAAGACTACCTTGGCAACCTGTTGCCGCAAGCCTTGCCCGGTGATATCGACATGCCTGCCATTGTCGGTATGCTGCAAAAACATCTGCCGCCAGATGCTGTTCTGACCAATGGTGCAGGCAATTTTGCCAGCTGGGTGCATCGCTTTTTCAAACATCACGGACTGGTCAAGGGTTTGAAAACCCAA
>JAZKIK010000673.1:0-3968 GCA_040384925.1 Pseudomonadota bacterium
CACGTCACGAATCGCGCATGACACCAGCAAACCCTGCGCGGTTTGCAGCGGGCTCAGGCTGACTTCAATCGGAAACTCGTGGCCGTCCCTTCGCCGCCCCATCAGCATCAGGTTGTCGCCCATCTCGCGGGTATGTGGCCGCTGCATAAAATTTTCACGCAGTTGTGTATGCTGTTGGTGCAAATGGGGGGACATCAGCATTTCGACCGGCTTGCCCAGCAGTTCGGCACGTTCATAACCAAACACGGCCTCGGTTCGGGCATTGGCCAGCACGATCTGACCCTGCCTCCCAACAATGATGGTGGCGTCGGGTGAAGACTCCAGCAGGGAGCGAAATTTTTCTTCGCTTTGCTGTATCACCATCAACAGCTCTTTGGCCTCGGTGATGTCGTTCATCACCATACGTTGCAGCGGCTGGCCGCCGGAGTCCAGCGCGGCGGCGGTTGAAAGTTTGATCCAGAAGGTGCTGCCATCGTCCCTCTGCATCTGCAGCTCGCAGTTGTGGTGCATGCCTGACTGCATCGCCAGCTTGCGGTGCAGGTAAAAACTGTCCTGTTGCGACTTGACGATAAAACTGCTGATACGCTGGCCCACCAGCTTGCTGCGGGTCACACCCAGCAGGGCGGCGGCGGCAATATTGGCCTCCAGAATCAAGCCCTCCTCGCTGACGGTGCAATAAGCTACCGGCGCCAGGTCATACAAATCAAAGTAGCGCGCCCGCACGGCATCCAGCCGCAACTGCGCGCCGCGCAGTTCCTCGTTTTGCATTTCCAGCTCAATCTGGTGAACCTGCAGCTCGTGCAGCAGTTCCTGCATGACCTGAGGTGACATGGTGGCTGGATGACAGGAGTGCGCTTTTCTGCGCCATATCTTCGGCGCGCAGGCGCAGGGCTTGTGCCGGGCTGGCTTCAGATTCAGTCGGGTTTTGCATTCTTGTCTGCCCTGTTTTCTGCCGACTCCAGTGCCTGCGCGGCTTCGCTGGCTGCTACGGTGGCCAGTGACTGCATCAGTTCATTGGCTTTCTTCAGGGCTTCGCGGGTTTTGATCATTTCAGTGATTTCAACAAAGGTAATCACCGCGCCTTCAATCACGTTGTCCAGCGTGCGATAAGGCAGTATGCGCATGGTGTAGGACTTGCCTTCAATCGTCAAAACATCGATTTCCCTGGGCATCAGGGTTTTAAGCACCTGCCGCACATCGACCACCAGTTGGTCATATCCGACCAGATTGGAGACGATATGCCCGACCGGCCTGCCCACGTCACTCAAAATCAAGTTGATGATCAGGGTGGCGGCTGGCGTAAAACGCAAGATGCGCAGGCTGTGGTCAACAAATACAGTGCCAATGCCGGTGCCGGCCAGCAGGTTGTTCATGTCATTGTTGGCGCGCGACAAATCAGCCACCTTGGTTTGCAGCTCGGTGTTGACGGTGGCCAGCTCTTCGTTGATGGACTGCAGCTCTTCCTTGGAGGTTTCCAGTTCTTCGTTGGTGGACTGCAGTTCTTCATTGACGGACTGCATTTCTTCGTTTGACGACTTCAACTCTTCGTTGGAGGTTTCAAGTTCTTCATTGGCCGCGTGCAAATACTCTTCTTTTGCCTGCAGCTCTTCATTGAGTTCAGCAATCTGGGCCTTGCTGTCCTTGCCGTGATGGTCTGTGCCCAGCTCGCTGACCAGTGCGGCAGCATGGCCATGATGTGCCTCCTGCACGTGGGCTTCTTCCAGAATAACCAGAAACAGAGGCGACTCCAGCGCTGCCGTCTGGCTCTGCACGACCGGGCAAACCGTCAGGTTGACCAGAGTGAAGTGGCCGTTGGTCTTGACACGCAAACCCGGGCAGCGCACCCGCTCCTTGTTGGCTGCGGCCTTGTGCAGCGCGGTGGTCAGGTCACGCCGCAGACCTTCTCGCGCCATTTTCAGGATATTGTTGATGCCTGCATCACCGGGCGTGGGTTCCAGAAACATGCCGGTGCGGCCATGCAGGTAAAGAATGTCACCGTTGCCATTGACCAGTGCACCGGTTGGTGTGATCTGCTGCAGCAAGGCTTGTTCGGTCAGGTCACGCAGCGACAGTTTTGCCGAAGGTGCGACTTGCCCGGCCACCGAGGGCAGGACGGTATCTTTGGCGGGTGGTGGTGAGTGAGACAAAAACCTGCCCAGTGCGGCGCGCCTGGCGCCCTGAAAGTCTTCCTTGCGCTGGTATGCCTTGGATTTGCGGTCCATCACCGCGAACAAGGCGCCAAATTCACCCACGGTTTCCGAGGTGCCCAAAAACAGCATGCCGCCAGGGTTGATGGCGTAATGAAACAGCGTAATCAGCTTTTTCTGCAGATCCGAACCCATATAAATCAACAGATTACGGCAACTGATCAGGTCAAGTTTTGAAAATGGCGGGTCCTTGATCAGGTTGTGTTCTGAAAAAACCAGCATGTCGCGTATGCCCTTGTGGACGCGGTAGGCGCTGCCGTCAGGCTCGGCCGTAAAAAAGCGCGCCAGCCGCTCGGGCGAAATATCGTCGGCAATGCTGGCCGGGTACACACCGACGCGGGCCGTGGCAATCGCCCGGCTGTCAATGTCGGTGGCAAAAACCTGCACCTTGTAGCTTTGTTTAAGCGCTTCGAGCCGCTCCTGCAACAGGATGGCAATCGAATAAGCCTCTTCACCGGTCGAGCAGCCGGTTGACCAGGCACGCACCGTACTGCCGCCAGCCTTGCCCTCAAACAGTTTGGGAATCACGTTTTTTTCAAGCACCTCAAACGCATCAGGGTCGCGGAAAAAGTTTGTCACACCAATCAGCAAGTCCCTGAAGAGGGCATCTACTTCGGGCGGAGTCTGCTGCAAAAATTTGACGTAAGCACCAATGGTTTCAACCTGGTGCACCGCCATGCGCCTTTCGATGCGCCGGTAAATTGTGCTGGTTTTGTATTGTGAAAAGTCGTGACTGGTTTGCGCGCGCAGCAGCAGGCAAATCTTTTTGAGCGCGTTGTCATTTTGCGGCAAAGGTGCCAGCACCAGCCCCGGCGGACGGTGAAAGGCATGGGCGGCATAGGCAATCAGATGGCTTGGCATTTCAGCCGCTGCCAGTTCAAAATCAACCAGGCCAGTGGCGACGGCGCTGCGCGGCATGCCGTCAAACTCGCATGAGTCGGTATTTTGCACCATCACCATGCCGCCTTCACCCTTGATGGCACGCACGCCCAGGGTGCCGTCGCTGCCGGTGCCCGACAACACAATGCCAATCGCCCGTTCGTGCTGGTCTTGCGCCAGTGAGCGAAACAAAAAGTCAATCGGCAAACGGTGGCCGCGCGGTGCGGTGGGCTCAAGCAGCTGCAAGCTGCCGTTTAAAAACGCCATGTCGCGGTTGGGCGGAATGATGTAGGCGCAGTTGATCTGCACTTGCATGCCGTCTTCGACCTCAACAACCTTCATGCGAGTGCTGCGCTGCACCAGCTCGACCAGCATGCTGTTGTGGTCTGGTGCCAGATGCTGCACCAGCACAAAAGCCATGCCAGGCTCCGAGTCAGGAGGCATGCCGGAAAAAAAGGCCTCAAACGCCGCCAGGCCACCAGCTGATGCGCCTATGCCCACGATGGGGAAGGCGCTTGAGGCGCTTGCAGCCGTAGTTTCCAGCGGTGTCGCAGGCGATTTGTTGTCTTGCTGTTCAGTACTCATCTTTGGCTGCTGTGAAGTTTGTCTTTTGCTCTTAAAAATATAGCTATTGATGCTCCTAGTATGGGCGCTGGCGCAAGTATTTATATGGAAAACCTCAAATTAATGCCTTAGGCGGGCCTAGCGTCATTGCGGCCTCACGGCAAGAACATCTTGTAAGGCCTGGTTTTGACAAACTCCAGCGCCTCGTCCAGCGTGCTCATGAACTCATTGATCTTGATCGGCTTGGTCAGATACCTGAAAAAGCCCGCCTCCAGGCCTTTCCCGATGTCATAGGGCATGGCATTGGCGCTGAGCGCC
>JAZKIK010000674.1:0-1546 GCA_040384925.1 Pseudomonadota bacterium
TTCACTCATAAACAATACTCGCAAGCCCCTGATCAGCCTGCGCCATCCAGCTGGCGAGTGCAGCATCAGTCGGGAAAAATTTCGCCTGCTCCCCAAGCGCGATTTCAGCCGCTACCTGGCCAAAACCGGCTTGCCGCTTCACACTCAGGCGCACCGGCAGGCCACGCAAAAACTCACCTTGCTCCGATGCCTCCTTGCGTGGCGGAAAGTCACGCACCAGGCGTGAAATGTCTGGTGCCGTGCCATTGACGACCACGCGCAGGAATTTGCCAAACTTGCAGCGTGCCGTTTCAAGGTCCCACACCTGTGTGACCTTGAAGCGACGGCCAAAACGTTCTGATGCGCCCTGCAAGGTGCCCTGCACAATCACCAGTTCATCGTCCTTGAGCAGATTGCGATGGGCGTTGTAGGTCGCGTCGTCCACCGAAGCCTCCAGCACGTCGGTTTTGTCATCCAGCTTGAAGATGATGACCTTGCCGCGATTGCCGTTGATGACACGCAGGTCACTGACGATGGCGGCCAGCAGCTGGGTCTCGCGCGAGTCCATCAGGTCTTCAATCTTGCGTTTGGCAAACTGGCGCACCTCGGTTTCCACCTCGTCAAACAGATGGCCGGACAGATAAAAACCAATAGCAGTTTTTTCCTGCACCAGCCGGGCCTTGACGCCAAAGGGCACGGTTTCAACCAGCGGTGGTTCCTGCGTGCTGGAGCCATGTGAGTCGCTCATGTCAAACAGACCGCCCTGGTTGGCATTGGCCTCGGTGGCAGCGGCAAACTCAAAAGCGCGTTCAACCGATGCCAGCAGTGCAGCCCGGTTCAACTGCAGGCTGTCAAAAGCGCCGCCTTTGATCAGGGCTTCAACCGTACGTTTATTGAGTTTGGTGCGCTCCACACGCACACAAAAGTCGTACAAGGAC
Source organism: Pseudomonadota bacterium (assembly GCA_040384925.1). Lineage (GTDB taxonomy): Bacteria > Pseudomonadota > Gammaproteobacteria > Burkholderiales > Burkholderiaceae_C > Polaromonas. Next base: position 918 of record JAZKIK010000674.1, read on the forward strand.
TTGAATGGCCCGCCTTCCTTGCGTGCCGCCACAATGGCCGCAATCGCCTGCTGGCCAGTGCCCTTGATGGCACCCAGGCCATAACGCACACTGGTATTGCCGGTTGGCTCGAAGCGGTAGTCACCACGATTGACGTCTGGAGACTCAAACTTGATGCCCATTTTTTGTGCATCACCAAACAGAATCTTCAGCTTGTCGGTGTCGTCCATTTCCACCGTCATATTCGCAGCAAAAAACTCGGCGGTGTAGTGCACCTTGAGCCAGGCCGTGTGGTAGGCCAGCAGCGCGTAGGCAGCAGAGTGCGACTTGTTGAAACCGTAACCGGCAAACTTCTCCATCAAGTCAAAAACTTCGTCGGCTTTTTCCTGCGTCAGGCCGTTGACACCGGCGCCCTTGCGAAAAATCTCGCGCTGCGAGGCCATTTCCTTTTCGTCTTTTTTACCCATGGCGCGGCGCAGCATGTCAGCGCCGCCGAGTGAATAACCGCCCAGAATCTGCGCGGTCTGCATCACCTGTTCCTGGTAAACCATGATGCCGTAGGTTTCTTCCAGCATGGGTTTGACACGCGGGTCGGGGTAGTCAGGCACCTCCTTGCCGTGTTTGCGGGCGATGTAAGTCGGAATCAGGTC
>JAZKIK010000674.1:1556-2786 GCA_040384925.1 Pseudomonadota bacterium
GCCGATACTTTCAAACTGGAAAACCGCTTCGGTATTGCCATCAGCAAACAGCCGGTAAACCTTTGCATCATTCAGCGGCAGGTTTTCAAACTGAAAGTCTTTTTGCGACGGGTGGCGCGCCATGATGAACTCACGCGCAATTTCAAGAATCGTCAAAGTCGCCAGGCCCAAAAAGTCGAACTTGACTAGGCCAATCGCCTCCACATCGTTTTTGTCGTACTGGCTGACGGCTGAATCGCTGCCCGGCTGCAGGTACAAGGGACAAAAATCAGTCAGTTTGCCGGGTGCAATCAACACGCCACCGGCGTGCATGCCGACGTTGCGGGTGAGGCCTTCAAGTTTCTGCGCCAGCTCGATCACTGTCTTGACATCATCCTCCTTCTGGATGCGCTCGGCCAGTACCGGCTCCATCTCGATCGCGTAATTGTTTTTATCCTTGGGGCTCTTGACTTCGGGCGGGTACTGCAGCGTGACACTCATGCCAGGCTTGTTCGGAATCAGCTTGCTGATGCTGTCACAAAACCCATAGGGAAAGTCCAGTACCCGGCCCACGTCACGAATCGCAGCGCGCGCCGCCATGGTTCCGAAAGTGACGATCTGGCTGACCGCATTTTTGCCGTATTTGTCTTTTACATAGTCAATCACCCGATCGCGGTTGCTCTGGCAAAAGTCAATGTCAAAGTCGGGCATGGACACCCGCTCGGGGTTCAAAAACCGCTCGAACAGCAGGTTGTATTGCAAAGGGTCCAGGTCGGTGATCTTCAGGGCATACGCCACCAGCGAACCAGCTCCCGAACCCCGGCCCGGCCCGACCGGGCAGCCATTGTTTTTGGCCCAGTTGATGAAGTCACCCACGATCAGAAAATAACCGGGAAACCCCATTTTCAGAATGGTGGCAATTTCAAACTCCAGCCGGGCGACGTATTCAGGGCGCTTCTCGTCACGCTTTTTTTCGTCCGGGTACAGGTGTTTGAGGCGCAGCTCAAGTCCGCTGAACGACTCCTGCCTGAAGAAGTCATCAGCCGGCATGCGTACACCGTTGACTTCTGGCGTAGGGTAGTCGGGCAGCATGGGTTTGCCCAGCTCCAGCTTCAGATTGCAGCGTTTGGCAATTTCAACCGTGTTGCTGATTGCGCTGGGGATGTCGGCGAACAGCGCCTCCATCTGGGCGCTGGACTTGAAATACTGCTCACGTGTGAACTTGCGCACACGCCGGGCATTGCCCAAAAT
>JAZKIK010000674.1:2796-3479 GCA_040384925.1 Pseudomonadota bacterium
ATTTCGCCCTCTGAAATACAAACCCGCGCCTCATGCGCTTCGTAGTCGTCATAAGTCAAAAACTGCACCGGGTGTGTGGCAGCCACCGGCAAACCCAGCCGTGCAGCCAGTTGCACCGCAGCCGGCACATGGCGGGCGTCATCAGCCTGTTCGGCGCGCTGCAGTTCCAGATAAAAACGGTGCGTAAAAATGCCTGCAAAATACAGGGCGCAGTCCATCGCACGTTTGTCGTCACCCTGCACCAGCGCCTGGCCCACAGCGCCACGCTGCGCGCCTGAGAGCGCAATCAGGCCCTCATTGAGTTCTTTCAGCCACTCAAGGCTGATGATGGCGTTGCCCGCGACCACACCGCGAGTCCAGGCACGGGTCAGCAATTCAGACAGATTAAGGTAACCACGGTTGTTTTGTACCAGCAGCAACAGGCGGGCAGGTGGTGCAGCAGCATCTTTGCCGGGCACCTGTACCCAGACATCGGCACCAATCAGCGGTTTGACGCCCTTGCCACGCCCCTGTTTGTAAAACTTGACGGTGCCAAACAGGTTGCTGAGATCGGTAATCGCCAGGGCGGCTTGCTGGTCAGCGGCAGCGGCGTCAATGATTTCGTCAATACGGTTGGTGCCGTCAACGACTGAAAATTCGGTATGGATACGGAGGTGAACAAACATTGGGTCATTTTAAGTTCT
>JAZKIK010000675.1:0-3260 GCA_040384925.1 Pseudomonadota bacterium
GGAACTTGGGGCCAGGTACCAGCGTCCAAAGACCAGCTCAGGAGAACCATATGCCACTGCCCAGTCAGGTTCCAGCAACATCAACTCCCTGGAGTCGCCGCAGGCTGGCTGCAGCTCTTGTCGCAGCGCCAGCCATCTGGACGCTGGCACGAACATCGGCCCTTGCCCAGACCAGCGCGCGCATCGCCACACCGAGCCAGACCGAAGGGCCGTTTTACCCGGTGGCCTTGCCCAAAGACACGGACTTTGACCTGCTCAAAAACGGTACGCTGAGTTACGGCAATGGTCAACCATGCTGGCTCGATGGTTCGGTCACTGACCTGCAAGGTGCTCCGGTGCGCGGTGCGCAGGTTGAAATCTGGCAATGTGACCACAAGGGCCACTACGACCATCCGGGTGACGGCGGCCGGATTGACAAGGCCTTTCAGGGTTTTGGCCGGGTCGCCGTCAATGCCCAGGGTGAATACCGCTTTCGCACCATCAAACCAGTGGCGTATGACAGCCGCACGCCGCATATCCATGTCAAGGTCAAACTCGGCAACAGGGAACTTCTGACCACCCAGCTTTATGTGGCGGGCGAAGCACTCAATCAGCGGGATTTTTTGTGGCGGGCCTTGCCTGAAGCACAACGCACCGCGCTCACTGCGCCATTTGCACCGTCAACGGACGGGCTGCGCGCCAAGTTTGATATTGTGGTTCAGGCCTGACCTGTAGCGTCCGCCAGAGCGGACGCGCTGAAAGCTCAATAAATCTCGGGCACCACAATTTCCTGCGAAACCGGCTGGCGCACGTAGTCCTCGTGGCGAATGCGCTCTGGCAGAACGATTTTCGGGTGCTCGGTTTCCTCGTAAGGCATTTGCTGCAGCAAATGGTGAATGCAGTTCAGCCTGGCTTTTTTCTTGTCCACGGCCTGCACCACCCACCACGGCGCTTCGGCAATGTGGGTACGGTCCAGCATGATTTCCTTGGCCTTGGTGTATTCCTCCCAGCGGCGGCGCGACTCCAGGTCCATGGGGCTGAGTTTCCACTGCTTGAGCGGGTCGTGAATACGGCCCAGAAAACGCAGATGCTGCTCTTCGTCAGAAATTGAAAACCAGTATTTGATCAGCTGAATGCCAGAGCTGACCAGCATTTTTTCAAACTCGGGCACGGTGCGGAAAAATTCCTCGTACTGCTCGTCAGTACAAAAACCCATGACACGTTCGACCCCGGCGCGGTTGTACCAGCTGCGGTCAAACAGCACCATTTCACCGGCAGCGGGAAGGTGGGACACATAACGCTGAAAGTACCACTGTGTGCGTTCGCGGTCATTGGGCGCGGGCAGCGCCGCGACGCGGCAAACACGGGGATTCAGGCGCTGGGTGATACGTTTGATGACACCACCCTTGCCTGCGGCATCACGGCCTTCAAACAAAATGACAACCTTGTGACCGGTGGCGACCACCCAGTCCTGAAGTTTAACCAGCTCGCCCTGCAGGCGAAACAGTTCCCGAAAATACTGGCGGCGCGCTTCCTTGTCATTGGCCGTCTGGCTCAGGGACTGGTCACCCAGCAGCTCGTCAACATTGCGGTCTTCAAGCTCCATTTCCAGCTCTTCGTCATAGCTGTCGATCAGGTCATTGCGTATGCGCCGTACTAAGTCTTCGTCGCTTGAATTCAAAAGAGTTCTCCTGGCACTGGGGGGGATTCGTGGGCAAAGGTCTTTGCATGAATATCCTTACCAGCTTACAGAGATCGCGTTTCAATTCTGTGACAAAAGCCTGCACCCGGCAGGCTGAACTTGCAGCGTCAACTCAGCACCAGCCATTAAAACTATCAACTTTATAGCAAGTTGCAGCCACAGTTATTGGGTTGCAGCCAGAATTCCCTGCAACAGGCCGCAAAGACCCGCTGCTGACTCAAACGCGCTCAAGAATCTGGTAAATCTCATCCTTGGTTTTGAGGCGTTTCTTTTTCAGCTCTTCCAGCGCCTCGTCGCTGATGACGGCACCACCCAACTCAAAGTTGGCAATGGCGTGGTTGTCTTCGTCGTAAGCCGTAAAAAGTTTGGCGAAATACGCATCCGAGGTTTTGAGCTCATGCATTTTTTCAAGATGCTCGGGGAATTCGGCGGCGAGACTGTGGTTCAACAAATCCATTTTCAATTTCCTCTATTCACGAACAATCATCACTGGAAGATGGGTGTGCGACAGCACCTGCGCCGTGACACTGCCCAGCACAAGTTTTTCAAGACCTTTTCGGCCATGTGAGCCCATCACAATCAGATCGGCCTCACAAGACAGTGCGGCGTCAAGAATGCTTTTATAAATGACCTGACCATCCGCCACCAGTGTGGCGGCCTGTATGCCCTGCTCGGCAAATTCCTTTTGGGCAGCACTGACGGCCTGTTGAGCCTCGGCAGTGGCCGCGCTCAGATACTCGTTTCGTCCATAAGCCAGATCGCTGCCAACGCCGGTAAAGGCATAACTGTCAATGACACAGATCAGCGTGACCTGGCTCTGGAAAGCTTTTGCCAGGCTTGCGGCCTTTTGAACCGCCTGAGCGGATGCGCCTGATCCATCGACGGGGACCAGAATGTGCTGGAATGCATTGCTCATGATGTAACTCCTTGTTTGGTCAGGAAATTTTATGAACCAGTCAGCTTGGGCACACTGACCTGCATCAATACCTGGCCACCTCCGGTATGAACAGGCCAGACATCATTTGTACGCTCTTCCCCGGCAAAAATCCATCAGACAAGACGCCGTCCAGACCGCACACTTATCGCGGCATAAAAAAGCCGGGCTGGACGGCTGGCCTGTTCGGGTTTGATATTGGCCGACTTGGCCAGTTGGGCGGAGCCGTAGTTAAGGGAGGCGGAAATGCCAAATATCCCGTTTGTGGCGGCACTGGCTGTCGGATTGGCTTTGGGATAGTCAGCCTTTTGCGTTTTACATCGCGCCAATACGACCGCGCCACAGGTCCCAGGCGCGCAGCACCTGGCCTTCAGTACTGGCAGCGGCCAGAGCGGCTTCTTCTTCATTCAGAAAATTGATGGGGCCCAGCGCCGCAGCCTGAAGCTGCAGCCTGGCGTTGACTTCAGCGTAAATCGCCCGGTAAACCACCACTTCAACCGATGGCCCTACTGTGGTAGAGCCGTGGCCACGCATCAGCACACAGTTGTGCTGACCCAGCGATTCGGCCAGCGCCTTGCCCAAACCGGTGTTTGAAATCAGCAAGTCGGTATTGCCACCGGCATCCCGAATTTCGAACAGTGCCGA
>JAZKIK010000675.1:3270-3733 GCA_040384925.1 Pseudomonadota bacterium
GAAAACCGCTCATGTGAAAAATCGGCCGCAAACGCTGTCCGGTGGCACCAAACGGAATCACGCTTTGTGAATGGCTATGGACGACAGACATCACATCCGGCCGCGACCTGTAGATTTCAGCGTGAATAAAACGCTCAAGATAAGAGCGTTTGTCAGACGGCTCCACCGGGTCGCCGTTGAAGTCATAAGTCATGATGTCCTGCGCCATGACCAGACCGGGGGCGCGGTTGCAGGACAGTAAAAAATGCTCTGGCGACTTGTCATGGCGCACACTGATGTGGCCAAAACCATCGACCACACCCTGGTCGTAAAGAATGCGGTTGGCAAGGGCGAGCTTTTCAGCCAGCGCGGGGTTAGCGGTAACAAACGTCATCTTGTCTCCTTGTCAAAACGGCAAAGAAAGACCGTTTTTAATAAGTATACGTATTACTTTGACACCTGAACAGCCAGAATCAAGCGGATT
>JAZKIK010000676.1:0-13002 GCA_040384925.1 Pseudomonadota bacterium
CAGACCCAGATGGCACGTCGCCGACCGGGACAGTCTAAGCTCGTCACCGCGCGCGACGAGGAGGACCGTGTCGAAGTCCTGTCAGGACTAGACCAGGAGACCGGCAAGACCCTTGGCTCACCGATCGCTCTGCTGGTCCGCAACACCGACCAGCGCTCCAAGAGCTACGAGGATTGGCACCACATCTACCGGCCGAGCCACGCCGATTTCGCCTATGATGCCAAGTACGGCATCCGCGCCTGGCAAGGCGGCGGGCGCGACCACGCTGGGAAGCGAGAGTACGCTTGCCGCGATCGTGAAGCTGATGCGCGATGCGCAGGGATCGCGTGCGCCAATCCAGGCGCTTGCCGATCGAATCAGCGCGGTGTTCGTGCCGGTCGTGCTGTCGATTGCGATCGTCACGTTCACCGCGTGGTTCGTGATCGCGCACACCAGCGGTACAACCGTTGGCGCGGCAACCGTGCGCGCATCAGCGCCCCGGCGACCCGTAAAACGCCGACCAGGCAAATCACGCAGGAGCTTGCCGGCAAGGTAGCCCAGAACGTACAAAAAAATGTCAAGCGCGCGGTGGCCGGAACACTGGGTTTGTCGGGCGAACGCATGAGCAAGGTCGATACCGCCTGGCTGCGCATGGACTGTGATGCCAACCTGATGATGATTGTTGGCGTGTGGCAACTGGCGCCAGGAGTGAAACACGCGGCAGTGCGTGAGCGCATCGAGGCCAGCCTGCTCAAGTACGACCGCTTCAAACAGCGCGTGATGGAAGACACCGCCGGTGCCACCTGGGTGTTTGACCGCAACTTTGACATGGCCAACCATCTGGTGCTCGACAAACTGCCCAAAACCACACGCCAGTCACCACACCAGCAGCAGGCGCTGCAAGACCGCGTGGCCGAACTGGCAACCCAGCGGCTGGACCCGAGCCATCCGCTGTGGCAAATCCACCTGATCGAGGACTACACCGGTCCTGACGGCGTCAAGGGCAGCGCCCTGATTGTGCGCATTCACCACTGCATCGCCGACGGCATTGCGCTGATTTCAGTGACCATGTCGCTGGTTGACGGCGGCGCGCCGCCGCCCGAACGCAGCAAAAAAACCGCAGCCGCCAGCACCGGCGCCGAAGACTGGATCACAGAAACCCTGCTCAAACCGTTTACCGACATCACCGTCAAGGCGCTGGGCGCAGTCGGCGAAGGTGCGGCACGTTCGCTGGGCATGCTGAATGATCCGAAAAAAGGCATGGCCGAAGGCCTTGAAAAAGGCCTGCATGGCTCGATGGACATGGCCAAGGTGTTGCTGCAGGTCATGAAAGATGGCGCTGCGCTGGCGCTTATGCCCGACGACTCCACCACCCGGCTCAAGGGCAAACCCGGCGGCCACAAAAAAGTCGCCTGGTGCGACCCGATTCCGCTGGACGAAGTCAAGGCCGTGGGCAAGGCCCTGAACTGCTCGATCAACGATGTGCTGCTCAGTTGTGTGGCCGGTGCACTGGGTGAATACCTCAAAACCCATGGCGACGACGTGAAGGGCCAGGAAATCCGCGCCATGGTGCCCGTCAACCTGCGGCCCATGGACCAGGCCTACAAGCTTGGCAACCGTTTTGGCCTGGTGCCGCTGGTGTTGCCGATTGGGCTTGAAAACCCGATTGAGCGGGTATACGAAGTGCGCCGCCGCATGGCCGCACTGAAGGGCAGCTACCAGCCGCTGCTGGCCTTCAGCCTGCTGGCAGTGGCCGGTCTGCTGATCAAACCGGCACAGGACATGATGCTCAACCTGTTCGCCAAAAAGACCACAGCTGTCATGACCAACGTGCCAGGCCCACGGGAAAAGCTCAAGTTCTGCGGCTCCACACTGGAGCAAAGCATGTTCTGGGTGCCACAGTCAGGCGACGTCGGCCTGGGTGTGTCGATATTGAGCTACGGCGGCGGTGTGCAGTTTGGCGTGATCACCGACAGCCTGCTCTGCCCTGAACCGCAACGCATCATTGATGAATTTGTGCCGGAGTTTGCCAAGCTGTCTATCGTGACCTTGATGTTGCCTTGGGGGGAGTGAAACCACCCGCCTGTTATTGAGGGCTTGGTACCCGAATCCGATCCCGTTCCCGACTGCCCCGTCCTGGCTGGGCCTGTGCTGCGCCAGAAAAGCGGGATCAGGGCCGCGCGCTGTTTGAGCGTAGCGAGTCTGCGCGGACCCCCGCTTTTCTGGTGCAGCACAGGTTTGCCCGGAGCGAAGCGCAGGGACCCAGACTGCGGGTCGCCTTTCTTTGGGTTACCTTTCTTTGGCGAGACAAAGAAAGGTGACTCGCTGCCGGGCGACTCCCGGCCAACGGCTTCAAATCAACCCGCAGAGCCTGCAAGAACCCGGATGTTGCCTGCTGCGACAAACGCCGCAGGGGATGAACCTCGGATCCAATTCCGGGATGACGGTGTCATGCAGCCGTCAACAAAAAGCGCCGGGAAGCAATTTCCAGCAAGCCGTCGAAGATCAGGCTTTCCACCAGTTCAAAGTTGACCGACATGCTGGGGCCCATCTTCCATCCCGCGCCGCCGGTCATGATGCATTCGGGCGCTTCGCCGCAAAAACGCGTGGTGTTCTCCACCATGCGCTGCACCGCTCCCGCAATGGCAAAGGTGCCGCCGCTGGTCAGGGCGTCGCTGGTGTTGGTGGGAAAGTCGCAGACTTCGCCGGTTGGCACGTGCAGACCAGAAGTGCCGGATTCGAGGGCGCGCAGCATGATGCCGTGGCCGGGCAGGATGATGCCGCCCAGGAACTTGCCGGTGGCGTCTATGGCCTCGACGGTGACGGCCGTGCCTACCATCACCACGATGCAGGGTTTGTGGATGCCGCGTGCCAGCAGGCGGTGGTGTGCGCCTATCATGGCGACCCAGCGGTCTGCGCCCAGACGGGCCGGGTGGTCGTAACCGTTGGTCAAACCGGCTTCGGCGGGGCTTGAAACCACCCAGCGTGCAGCCACGTCCCATAGCTCGATTTGCTCGGACACACGGCGCTTGATGGCGTCACCGGCAACAATGCAGCCGAGGATGCGGGAAGGTGCGGGCAGACCGCTCCAGTCGCCTTCGGCCAGCTTGTCGATATTTTCAAGAAAAACCGCGCCCTGCCCCAGCACTTTGGCACCGGGGGCAGGTGAGTCGTATTGAGCCCATTTCAGGCGGGTATTGCCCACATCGAGTGCTAGAAAGGTCATATGACGGAATTATGTACAAATTTGCCAGACACAAACTGCTTTTTGGCGAGAGGGTTTTCCATCAGTCCCCCCTTGAACACGGGTTGTTGAGCTGCGGACTTCAATATCAGACGATCCAAGCTATTTTTGCCGCCAGGGCAAACCACGAAAACGCCAGCCGCCCTGAAATCCACGCTGCGCCTGGCCGTTCGGGTCACCCTCAAAACCTTCAAGAATGTTGTAGGCCTCCAGGCCCAGTTCTGTGGCGCGACGGGCTGCGGCAATCGAGCGCACGCCGCTGCGGCACAGCAACACGACTTTTTTGCCTTTGGGCACTGCGGCTGACAGGCCTTCGTCAAAGGCCGGGTTCATGGCCATGCCGGGCCATTGTTTCCAGGCCAGCGGCACGGCATCGGGTACAAAACCAACCCATTCACGCTCGGCGTCACTGCGCACGTCCACCAGCACGGCTTCGCCGGACAAAAACCACTGGCAAGCCAGTTGGGGAGACAGGTCGCCTGCATAGCCCTCGGCGGCACGCACCTGCATCAGCTGGACGGCATCCGCATCGTGGCGCAATCCCGAGCTTTGATTGGCGGGTACAGCCTCGGCAATCCGGGCAGGAACCGGCAGGTTCAGCCCCTGCATGGTGGCGGTGAATTCTTCCAGTGTTTTGCCTGCCACTCGGGAATTACCGGCTTTTTCGCGGGCGATGGTTGAATAGTGTCGGCCCTGGTAGTCATGACCCGGCCAGACGGTGGTGTCGCCTGGCAGCGCAAACAGGATGCGGGTCAGGCTGTCGTAAAGCGCTTCGGCGCTACCTGACTGAAAATCGGTACGGCCGCAGCCGTTGATAAGCAGGGTGTCGCCGGTAAACACATGGCCAGGCATCAGATAACACATGCTGCCCGCCGTGTGGCCGGGGGTGTGCAGGGCTTTCAGGCTGTGGCCTCCAAAATCAATCGCATCGCCATCATTTAACTGGATGGCTGCTGTCTCAATGCCGCAACCGGCGGGCACGGCTATTCTGGCACCCGTGTGTTCGGCCAGTTGGCCAGCGCTGGTAATGTGGTCGGCATGCACATGGGTTTCAAGCGCCCAGACCAGGGTCAGGCCGTATTCATGCAAAACGGCCAGATCACGCTCGAGTTGCGCGTCCACCGGGTCGATGATGACGGCCTCGCGGGTGGCGCGGTCAAACAGGATGTAGGTGTAGGTGCTGGACGCAGCATCAAAAAGCTGAATGGGTTTCATCACACTCCCCAGGAGTAAATCGTTTGTCGTTATGGGTTTTGGCTGCCTGTACAGGGGCCGGGCCCGCCTCATCGAGGCTGCCAGTATGCCAGTCCAGACAGGACTGGCATGATGCAGAATGAGCCAGCCGACCCTGGCCAGCCATTCTTTTTACCGGAGACCCTGATGCCTTCTGCCTCCCCGTCAAACACCAGCAGCAAAGCTGGGGAAAAATCAGCCGACAAACGACTCGCAGCCTGGCAGCCACCACTGGCTGGGGAAAAACCCGAAAAGGCGGTCAGCAAACAAGGCAAGAAGAGCGATGCTGCGCCCATGGCAAGGTACGACCCGGCCGCCAAACCGTTTTCAGGTGGAGACAAACAGGCTGACAAGGCCGCCATAGAAACCCTGGCGATGGAGCTGGATGCCTTGCAGAACCTGTTTTATGCCGACAGACGCTACAAAATGCTGGTGGTTCTGCAGGGCACGGACACCTCGGGCAAGGACGGCACATTGCGTGGTGTGTTCAGCAGAATGACGCCGCTGGGTGTACACACGGTGGGCTGGAAAGCTCCGTCAGCCAACGAGCGTGCGCATGACTATTTGTGGCGCATTCACCAGCAGATGCCAGGCGCGGGTGAAATCATGATTTTTAACCGCAGCCACTATGAAGATGTGCTGGTGCCGCCGGTCAGCGGCTGGATCACACCCGAACAGACGGCGCAGCGTTTTGCGCACATCAATGACTTTGAACGCATGCTCAGTGAGACCGGCACGGTGATACTGAAATTCATGCTGCACATCAGTTTTGACGAACAGCGCGAGCGGCTGCAGGAGCGGATTGACGACGAAACCAAACACTGGAAGTTTGACATCGGCGACCTGGAAGCGCGCAAACACTGGAAGGCGTATCAGGCAGCCTACGAGGCGCTATTGAACGCAACCAGCACACCTTGGGCACCCTGGACTGTGGTGCCTGCCAACTCAAAAACCCATCGCAACCTGATGATTGCCACCGTGCTGCGTGATGCCTTCATGAAGCTGGACCTGCGTTTTCCGCCAAGCGACCCGGCACTCAAGGGCATCAAGGTCAGCTGAAAAAAAGGCGGTTCATGCCGCATCACGCAGAAGCCGGAAAACCCGAAAATCTGTACCGGCCTTTTCAGCTTGTCGAACAAGCGTAATGGTCATGCTCCGTGAAAACCCTCTTTGAATCCGTACGCTTAGCGTGGAACATAAGTGTACTAATCATTTTTCAGGAGACAACAAGCATGACCGACAAGAAGACAACGGGCCGACGCGGCCTGCTCAAAGGTGCCGCCATAGCCGCCGGTGCCATGACTGCACCAATGATGGCCAAGGCGCAAGCCGGCCCCATCTCCATGCGCTGGCAAAGCACCTGGCCGGCCAAGGACATCTTTCACGAGTACGCACTGGATTACGCCAAAAAAGTCAATGACATGACGGGTGGAGACCTCAAGATAGAGGTCTTGCCTGCAGGTTCTGTTGTACCGGCCTTTGGCCTTTTTGAAGCCGTGTCAAAAGGCACGCTGGACGGCGGTCATGGTGTTCTGGGTTATCACTACGGCAAGCAGAACGCGCTGGCATTGTGGAATTCCGGCCCGGCTTTTGGCATGGACGCGAACATGGTGCTGGCATGGCACAAATACGGCGGTGGCGCTGAACTGCTGGCCAAACTTTATGCTTCCATTGGCGGCAATGTGCAGTCCTTCCTGTATGGCCCGATGGCGACCCAGCCGCTGGGCTGGTTCAAGAAACCAATCACCAAATCTGCTGATTTCAAGGGCCTGAAGTTTCGCACCAATGGCCTGGCCATTGATCTTTTCACGGCCATGGGCGCAGCGGTCAATGCCTTGCCCGGCGGCGAAATCGTGCCGGCCATGGATCGCGGTCTGCTTGATGGGGCCGAGTTCAACAATGCGTCATCTGACCGCCTGCTGGGTTTCCCGGATGTGTCGAAGATCTGCATGTTGCAGAGTTATCACCAGAGTGCTGAAACATTCGAGATCATGTTCAACAAAACCAAGTATGACGCCCTGCCGGCAAAGATGAAAGCCATCATCGCAGGTGCCACCGAGGCGGCATCGGCAGACATGTCCTGGAAGGCGATTGATCGTTACTCCAAGGACTACATCGAGTTGCAGGCCAAGGACAAGGTCAAGTTCTACAAGACGCCGGACGCGGTCCTGCAAGACCAGTTGAAGCTGTGGGACGAGATTCTTGAGAAAAAATCTGCAGAAAACCCGCTGTTCAAGGAAGTTGTTGCGTCTCAAAAAGCATTTGCGGAACGCGCGGTGAAGTGGGACCAGGACACCTACGTCAACCGCCGCATGGCCGTCAACCATTTCTTCGGTGACAAGAAGGCCGCACCGAAAAAAGCCTGACTACCCAAATCACCCGCGTGATCCTTTCAATCAGCCATCCGCTGCACATCAGGGATGGCTGACTTGTTTATGTAAGCGAAAAAATGCAAAACCTTCTTCTTGCGGTCGACAGGGTCAGCACCTTTGTCGGCAAGCTGTTTGCCTGGCTCATTGTTGTCCTGACACTTTTGATCACCTGGGAGGTTTTTTCGCGCTATATGCTCGACAACCCTCACCCCTGGGCGTTTGACGTCATGAGCATGCTGTACGGAACCCTGTTCATGATGGCGGGTGCCTATACCCTGTCAAAAAACGGGCATGTACGCGGCGATGTGCTGTACGGCTTTTTCCCTCCACGTCTGCAGGCCAGCCTGGATCTGCTGCTGTACTTTCTGTTTTTTATCCCCGGTGTGGTGGCGCTGGCCTGGGCCGGTTACAACTTTGCGGCCGAGTCGTGGGCCATCAACGAACACTCGAACATCACGGCCAATGGCCCACCGGTTTATCCGTTCAAAACCATCATTCCGCTGGCCGGCGCATTTCTGCTGGCGCAGGGCGTGGTGGAGATCATCCGCTGCATGGTCTGCATCCAGTTGGGCTACTGGCCCTCGCGTGGTGAAGACGTCGAGGAGGTTGACGTTGAAAAACTCAAGGAGATGGTTCACGTCAAGGACGAGGACATTGCAAAACTTGACGAACTGGTGACGCCATCCAGGGAGAACCGCAAATGAGGAAAGAAGTCTGGTTTGGCCTGTCCATCATGGCCGCCGTCGTGATTGCGGCTTTTGTTCTGCTGCCTGCCCCATCCGAAATGAAAAATGGCCATATTGGCCTGCTGATGCTTGCGCTTGTTGTGGTTGCCATCATGCTCGGGTTTCCGACCGCATTCACGCTCATGGGTATGGGCATGGTGTTTGCGTGGATTGCCTACCGAAGTCAAAACCACTCACTGGCCGTACAGCAGACACTGGACCTGATGGTGCAGCGCACCTACTCGGTCATGTCGAACGACGTTCTGATATCGATTCCGCTGTTCGTCTTCATGGGCTACCTGATCGAGCGCGCCAACCTGATTGAAAAACTGTTCAAGAGCATGCACCTGGCAACGGCACGGGTTCCCGGTTCGCTGGCTGTTGCAACCATCATTACCTGCGCGATTTTTGCGACTGCAACTGGCATTGTCGGCGCTGTCGTCACGCTTATGGGCTTGCTGGCATTGCCGGCAATGCTGCGGGCCGGCTACAGCGTGCAGTTGTCTGCGGGTGCCATCACGGCGGGGGGATGTCTCGGCATCCTGATTCCGCCGTCGGTCATGCTGATTGTTTACGGCGCCACCGCAGGTGTCTCTGTGGTCAAGCTGTATGCCGGGGCGTTTTTTCCGGGGCTGATGCTTGCAGGCCTTTATATTGTGTACGTTGTCATCGTCGCCAAGCTAAAGCCCAGCATGGCGCCACCCATGTCTGCCGAAGACAGGCGAGTGCCTTTGCCACCTTTCGCGCAGATTGTTTCAGACAACATCAGCCACAAGGTTTTGCCCGGCCTCATGGGTGCCATCAAGGGAAAACGCAATGCTGAGGTGCCGATGCACCTGCTGCTGAGGCATCTGTTCATTGCCCTGTTGCCTGCGCTTGCAACAGTTGTGATCATGGGAGTCATCTTTCTGAAGGTCACAGCACCCATCGCCGCAGAAGAGCTTGAAGGTGTGGTGGCCATGGGCGGCAGCCTCTCCAGTTCAAGCGAAGAGACCACTTCGTCCGGCGGGCTGGCAGAACCGGAAGATCCAGGTGGCCTGCAAGCGCCACCGAACCCGGATGAACCGGCCCAGGCAGCAGTCGCCGCAGTACCAGCCACAACCGCAGCACCAGCCAGCCAGACTGCAGCCATGGCGGCGACCACACCCGAGCCAGCACCGGCAGCCGCACGGGTTGCGGCACCGGCCAGCTTCTGGATCGGCCTGGCTAGCTGCGTTGTTGCGCTGACGCTGTTTTATGCGTATTTCAGCTTCGCACGGCTGGAAATATTCAAGATGCTGCTGGGCTCCTTTTTCCCGCTGGCCGTCATGATCCTGGCGGTGCTCGGCACCATTGTGTTTGGTCTGGCAACACCTACCGAAGCGGCGGCCATGGGTTCCATGGGCGGTTTGCTGCTGGCAGCCGCCTACCGCAAACTCAACCTTCCCGTGCTGCGCGAGTCGGTTTACCTGACGGCCAAAACCAGCGCCATGGTGTGCTGGCTGTTTGTCGGGTCAAGCATTTTTTCAGCTGCTTTTGCCTTGCTGGGCGGGCAGGAAATCATCAACCAGTGGGTGTTGTCACTCAATATGACACCTGTTCAGTTCATGATACTGGCGCAGGTGGTGATTTTCCTGCTCGGCTGGCCACTGGAATGGACTGAAATCATCGTGATCTTCATGCCGATTTTTATACCGCTGCTACCGCATTTTGGTATCGACCCGCTGTTTTTTGGTCTGCTGGTGGCACTTAATCTGCAGACCGCCTTTTTGAGCCCGCCCGTGGCAATGGCTGCGTTTTACCTCAAGGGCGTCAGCCCGCCACATGTCACGCTGAACCAGATTTTCTCCGGCATGCTGCCTTTCATGGCGATTCAGGTATTTGCCATCTTTTTGCTGTACCAGTTCCCGGCGATAGGCATGTGGCTTCCACAGGTGCTTTACAAGTAGATCGGGTCATACCCGGCACGCTCATACACAAAAAGGTGCTTTGGCACCTTTTTTCATGCCTGCATGACAAAGGCGCATGTTCCGGCCGGACTACGGCGTAAGTCAAAAGCACAAGCAGCCCCTAAAATCCGGGAAGGAGCCGGATATTGAACGGACTCCTGATTGCAGCAACACCACAAAGCCAGGCAAGTCCGGGGAGATTTATGAGTTTTTTAAACCAGCTGAAGTCACAAGCCAGCGAGTTGCAGAACCAGCAGCGCGGCCAGTTGCAGAACTTCGAGGCCAGCACAGCGGCGACCGAAAGCGCATGCCACAAGGCCTGGGCTTATCTGTCCGACCTGGCCCGCCAATTGAACGTCATCGAGCCACCGGGGCCGCGTTTTTCTGTCGATGGCAAAGTGCCCTGGCCAAGCATGAAACTGGCGAATTTTCGTGCTGATTTTCGCAAAAAAAGGCTGCGCGACAAGGAAGTGTTTGACTACCTCGCCATTGGCTGGGACATTGTTCCGAAAATCGGCGCACCCGTGGGCGGCTCGGTCAGCGCCAACTTCCCGCCAGACTTGAAACGCATAGAAAGCCGACTGAGCGCGGGCAACGTCAGGCATGAACGCATTGAAGTCCGTCATCCCGAGAAAAACTCGCTGCTGGCCTTGCGTTTTGACTACATGACCGAGGCACGTGGCAGCGTCAAGGTCACCGCCGATCATGAAAACGCCAAACTGGTGTTTCGAGTGGCCGGTGCCAGTGGTTTTGAAGTGCTGGACAGCAGTTGGCCCGCCGCGCAGGTACAGACCAGCATGCTGGACGAACTGGCCAAACTGATCGTTGCCCAGCCCAGCACCTTCGCCTGAAATCTCCCCCTCCAGGCGTATTCACTTCAAGACGCTGGTTTGCAAAACACGGGTTTTGCAAACCAGCGTTTTTTATTGCCCGAACTGCTCTGCTGTAAGTTGACGTTTACGTAAACGTAATATCATGTTGGATCGCATCAAGGTGATGCGCGCCCGCCCGAGGAGACACAACATGACCGACCTGTCAGCAGAATACAAGGCCTTAGCCAGCTACCGCCCCAGCCACAAAGTGCGCTTTGTCACAGCCGCATCGCTGTTTGACGGCCACGACGCCGCAATCAACATCATGCGGCGCATTTTGCAAGGCATGGGAGCCGAAGTCATCCACCTGGGCCACAACCGAAGCGTTGAAGAAGTCGTTACCGCAGCCCTGCAGGAAGACGCCCAGGGCATCGCCATCAGCAGCTATCAGGGCGGCCATGTCGAATACTTCAAATACATGGTTGATCTGCTCAAAAGCCGGGGCGGCGAGCACATCCAGGTGTTTGGCGGCGGCGGCGGTGTC
The DNA here is from genome assembly GCA_040384925.1 of Pseudomonadota bacterium. GTDB lineage: Bacteria > Pseudomonadota > Gammaproteobacteria > Burkholderiales > Burkholderiaceae_C > Polaromonas. The sequence goes on from JAZKIK010000676.1 coordinate 10,838, forward strand.
ATCGTGCCACCCGAGATTCGCGAGCTGCATGCCTACGGCGTCACCCGCATCTACAGCCCCGAAGACGGCCAAAAGATGGGCCTGGCCGGCATGATTGGCGAGATGGTCATGCGCTGCGACAAGGATTTGACCGGCTACGCTCCTACGTCGGTTGACGCGATTCAAGGCCACAGCGAAGCCGCCTGGCGCGCTTTGGCCCAGCTCATTACCGCCCTTGAAAACGACAAAAATGAGTCAAACAGCCCTCTTGCGCAAGCGCTGCGGGCACAGGCCGCTATTAAAAAAATCCCTGTGCTGGGCATCACCGGCACCGGCGGCGCAGGCAAGTCATCGCTGACTGACGAGCTGATCCGCCGCTTGCGGCTTGACCAGAACGACAGCCTGCGTGTAGCCGTCATCTCCATCGACCCCTCACGCCGTAAAAGTGGCGGAGCCCTGCTGGGTGACCGCATCCGCATGAACGCCATCAACCCCTGGTCTGCGGGTCAACGTGTCTTCATGCGCAGCCTGGCCACCCGCGAATTCGGCAGTGAAATCAGCAAAGCCCTGCCCGACGTCATTGCCGCCTGCAAATGCGCCGGATTTGACCTGATCGTGGTCGAAACATCCGGCATAGGCCAGGGCGACGCCGCCATCGTGCCGCATGTCGATGTGCCCATGTATGTGATGACCCCCGAGTTTGGCGCGGCCAGCCAGCTCGAAAAAATCGACATGCTGGACTTTGCCGAGTTTGTCGCCATCAACAAGTTTGACCGCAAGGGCTCGCTCGACGCCCTGCGTGATGTCTCCAAACAGGTGCAACGCAACAAGGAAGCCTGGACCACGCCAACCGACAAGATGCCGGTCTTCGGCACCATGGCCGCACGGTTTAACGACGATGGTGTGACTGCGCTTTACCAGGCCCTCAAACCACGGCTGGCTGAACTGGGCTTGAAGCTCAATGAATCGGCCACCCTGCCCATCGTGTCAGTGCGTCACAGCACCAACCAGACCCCGGTGGTGCCCGCAGCCCGTACCCGTTACCTGGCAGAAATCAGCGACACCGTGCGCGGCTACAAAAAGCGCGCCAAGGCGCAGGCCCAGCTGGCCCGTGAAGTCCAGCAGTTAAAAGCCGCGGCCGCGATGCTCAAGACCGACAAACCCGAACGCGCCCCCGCCGCCGAAGCCGCGCTGGACCTGGCCGGCCACCGCAAATCGCGTATGGACGGCGACGCCAAAGCCCTGCTGGCCCAGTGGCCCGACATGCAAACGGCCTACGCGGGGGACGAATACGTTGTCAAAATCCGCGACAAGGAAATTCGTACCGCCCTGACGACCAAATCACTGTCAGGCACCACCATCCGCAAGGTGGCGCTGCCGCAGTATGAAGACCATGGCGAAATCCTCAAATGGCTGATGCTGGACAACGTACCCGGCAGTTACCCCTATACCGCAGGCACTTTTGCCTTCAAGCGTGAAGGCGAAGACCCGACACGCATGTTTGCCGGTGAAGGTGACCCATTTCGCACCAACACCCGCTTCAAGCTGCTCAGCTCAGGCATGGCCGCCAAGCGGCTGTCCACCGCGTTTGACTCAGTAACGCTGTATGGCAATGACCCGCATGTACGGCCAGACATTTACGGCAAGGTCGGCAATTCAGGTGTCAGCATTGCCACGCTGGACGACATGAAGGTGTTGTACGACGGATTTGATTTGTGCAACCCGAGCACATCGGTATCCATGACCATCAACGGCCCGGCACCGACGATTCTGGCGATGTTCATGAACACGGCGATTGACCAGAACATCACCAAATTCAAAACCGACAACGGCCGTGACCCAACACCGACGGAAACCGAAAAAATCCGTGAATGGGTGCAGGAAAACGTGCGTGGCACGGTGCAGGCCGACATTCTGAAAGAAGACCAGGGCCAGAACACCTGCATCTTCAGCACCGAGTTCAGCCTCAAGGTGATGGGCGACATTGCCCAATATTTTGTACATAACCGGGTGCGCAACTTCTACAGCGTCTCGATTTCGGGTTACCACATTGCCGAAGCCGGTGCCAACCCGATCAGCCAGCTGGCCTTTACCCTGAGTAATGGGTTCACCTTTGTGGAGGCTTATCTGGCCCGAGGCATGCACATTGATGACTTTGCGCCCAACCTGAGCTTTTTCTTCTCCAA
>JAZKIK010000677.1:0-2675 GCA_040384925.1 Pseudomonadota bacterium
GATTTTGGCGGCCACGTCATCAAAAGCGGTGGATTTGTCGTCGGATGAAAAGGTGACAACGATTTCTTTGTTGGCTTTTTTCAGCTCGGTTATGGCACCCTGGGCCAGGCCCTTGCCGTAGGTGGTGCTGTCGTCGAGCACGGCAAACTTGCTGGCATTGAGCTGGTTGGCGGCAAACGAGCCAATGGCCTTGGCCTGCAGGTTGTCATTGGCAACCAGACGGAAGGTGGTGGCCAGGCCAAGCTGGGTGAATTTGGGGTTGGTGGAAATGGCCAGTTGCGCAATGTTGGCAGCGCCATACACCGGTGCCGCCGGAATGCTGACGCCGGAGTTCAGGTTGCCAATCACGGCGACCACACCGGCTTCAACCATCTGTTTGGCGACTTCAACCCCGGCAGCCGGGTCGGAGCGGTCGTCCATGGCAACGATTTCAATCGTGACGGGTTTGCCCTTGATCTTGAAACCTTCCTTGTTGATTTCGGCGGCAGCCATTTTTGCGCCGTTCAGCAAGTCCTGCCCCAGCGCCGCCAGATTGCCTGACAGCGGTTGTGCCACACCAATCTTGATGGTGCTGGGTGTGTTGTCGCAACCGGCCAGTAGAGCGCTGCCTGCGACAAGGACAGCCAGAAGTGCAGAAATCGTGGTGCGTCGGTAAGTTAACTTGTTCATGGTGAGAAGCTCGTTGAGTCCGGTTGGTAGCTGGCTTGCTGCATGGATAGGCGGCTAGGCTGGCATTTGAATTGGAGGGTAAAAGGATTACTCCGAAAGGTGTAATTGAATGTATGTTTCCTGCGTGTGAAGCGATAGCGGGTTTTATCTCTTGTGAAGCAATGTTCCAGTAGATAAGTTTCGCTAATGCGTCACAGTGATGCATTAGCACGCAAAAAGCGCGCCATTACAGGGCGTTACGGTGTAAATGCAGTGCGATGCCGGCAGCCTGGCTGCCAGTGATGCAGGCAGAGGGGCTTACATTGCCCTGAAAAGATAGCTGTAAAGGCGGCTGACGGCGATTTTGTCGGCGCGGCCACGCAGGCTGAGCGTGAGGCGTCCGCAATCGTCACGCAGCACTGATTCAATCGCGCTGGCACGCACCACGGTGCCGCGGTGAACCTGCCAGAAAATTTGTGTATCAAGCTGTAGCAACAGCTCTTTGAGCGGGGTGCGGATCAGGTATTCGGCGCTGGCTGTCAGCACCCTGATGTATTTGTCAGCCGCCTCAAAACACAGCACCTCAGCCAGCGGAACCATACGAATGGCGTTGCCCAGGGAACCCGGCTGCGTGGCCTGGATGATCTGCAGCACTGGTGATGGTGGTGATGCCGGGGCCAGCAGGGCGCGCAACTGGCTCAGCGTGTGCTCCATGTCAGCTGTTTTTGCATCTGTGCTGATGGCGGTCTGTGCCCGCTGCCTCAGCGCAATCTGTACTTTGGATGCTGTTTTTTGCAGTCTGGCGGCCTGGACTGGTTTTAAAAGGTAGTCCAGCGCCTGCGCCTCAAATGCCTGCACTGCGTACTGGTCGTAGGCGGTTACAAATACCAGTGCCGGAAAGGGTTTGCTGCTGCCGCCTTGCATGTCCCATGCGTCGGCCAGCTCGGCAGCAGCTTCCAGCCCGTTGAGGCCGGGCATCTGTATGTCAAAAAACAAGACATCGGGCTGAAATTGCAGTGCCTGCGCCACGGCAGAAACTCCATCACCGACGCTGGCAACAATTGTCAGCTCCGGCCAGACCCGTGCCAGTTCGGCCTGCAGGGCACGCGCCAGCAGGGGTTCGTCTTCGGCAATCAGGGCGCTTGGGGCGGCGGGTTTCATTCAAATACCCTGCTTTTGGCGTTTTTGCAGGGAAACACGATGATTGCGCTGGTTCCCTTGGATGGGTCTGCCATCAGTTCAATAGTGGCGAGTAAACCGTAGGTGGTTTGCAGCCTTTCTTTCACTTGCGACAGGCCAAAACCGCCTGTGGTTTCATGACTTTGGGGCACTGATGTGAACCCAACGCCGGTGTCCACCACCTCCAGCCGTATCAAGTCGTCCTTCTCAAGGCTGGCCCGCACCGTGATGCTGCCACCCTGCACCTTGGGTTCAAGCCCGTGTTTGATGGCGTTTTCTACCAGTGGCTGCAGCAGCAGGGACGGGATCTGCTGATGTGACAGCTCAGGTGGCAAATCAAGCGTGTAGTGAAGGCGCGGCCCCATTCGCACGGCCATCAGTTCAAGGTAATCCTGCAGGCGTTCAAATTCGGCCTGCAGGGAGTGGGTTGCGCTGCGCGATGCCTGCAAGGTGGCGCGCAGGTAGGCAATCAGGCGGTCCAGCATGTCGGTGGCCAGGGCTGTGTCGGTGCCAATCAGCACCCGCAGATTGGCCAGGGTGTTGAACAGCATGTGCGGCTCAAGCTGGGTTTGCAGCAGCTTGAGCTGGCTTTCAGCGGCTTGCCGCTGCAGTGCTTCAGCGCGGGCGCGGGCTTCATTGAGTTGCTCCCGGCTTAAAAAATAATAGGTGAGCACGGCACCGGCGACCAGGCTCATGCCCAGCATGCTGACGGTCTTGCCGGGCTGGCTCATGATAAAACTGACGATATCTTCACCCATCAGCCAGCCCGCCAGCCAGACCCCAAGGGTGTAGCCTAGCAAAACGCCGAGGGGAACAATCAGCATCAGCCTGCGCCGCTGGGTTGACCA
>JAZKIK010000678.1:0-1789 GCA_040384925.1 Pseudomonadota bacterium
CAACCTCATCTCGGGGATGCCGCGCTACAACGTAATGACGTTAATTTTCGCGAGGCACAGATTTCTAAACGATCAGGCGTTCGCGCGAGAAGTGCGAGAGCGCGTTGAAATACTTGACAGCTGTAAGTTGACAGAGGTTCAGGTGCATCGCAAGAAAATGATCAAGTTGGCCACCTTGACCTTACTGTGGAACAGCCTCGGATGGGTCATTTACATCATTCCTGTTGGCTTCGCGGTAGTCATGTACCAGCAAACTCAAAGGGCGGTTCGCGCTCTTTTGACCTTATCAGAAAGCGCTCTAGAGAATATTTCGGAAGATTGCAGCGGGGGACTTAATTCGCGATTAGCTTGAGTCATTGACCCGTCCTGATATAGGTTGACACCTACGGAGGACACATGACCGGCAAGGTGATGCCGGCCAAAGACGCCCGATGGACTTCATCGGGCGTTTTCAATTGTAGGGACAGGTGGGGTCGCTCCTGGTTGTAGATCTGCACGGACTGCTGAACCATCCGCCGAGCCTGAGCGAGGTCTGCGGGGCGCTGCAGCAGCAACTCCATCTTCAAAATTCCATTGATACGCTCAGCCAGGGCATTCTGATAGCAGTCGTAGCCATCGGTCATGGAGCAGGCAATGCCGTGGCGGCGATGGAGGTCCTGGTACTGGCTGGAGCAGTATTGGATGCCCCGGTCTGAGTGGTGAACCAGCGCCTGCTGCGTCTGGCGCGCCTTCAGCGCGACCTTCAATGCCTGGCTGACCTGGGCCGTGTGCAAGCTGTCATGGACATGGTGTCCGACGATCTTGCGTGACCAGGCATCGGTCACCAGGCTGAGATACACGAAACCGGCCCCGGTCGGCAGATAGGTGATGTCGGCCACCCACACTTGCTCACTGGCCGTCGCATAAACCTGGCTCGGCCCCTCCTTGAGCAGGTTGGGATAGCGGCGAAACCGGTGGTGGCTGTCGGTGGTCTTGTGGTAGGCCCGTCTGGGCAGCACCAGCATATGGGCCTCACGCAGCACATCGAACAGCGCGTCACGCCCCAACGTGCATTGCGCTTGCGCAAGCCGCTGGCGCAACAGGTAGTGCAATTTGCGGGTACCCAGACGCGGCTGGCGCAGCCGCACCTGGCGCACGTGCTCGATGACTGTGTCAGCGCGCGCGCAGCGCTGGCGCTGATGGCGCAACTGCTGGTAGTAGGCCTGCCGGCTGATGCCCCAATGGTGGCAAGCCCTCGAGACGCTCAGCCCTGCGACGAGCTTTTGCGAGAGGACTTGCCCAAAGGCTTTTTTACGATCCGCACCCCGTAGTCCTTCTTGAGGACGTCGATCACGGCCTCGAAGAGTTGAGCCTTCTCACGGGCCTGCTCAAGCTCGACTTCGAGGGCCCTGATCCTTTGCTCGGGGGTCAGCGCGCTGGTGCTGGAAGGTGATTTGAACTTGGACATGGATAGCCGCGATGATGCCGCATGGCCCCAGGCCTGGCGGCCGTGCTTGCGCAACCACACCAAGACAGTGGAGCGCCCCTGGATGCCGTAGCGCTGCTGCGCCTGTTTGTACGTCATCTCGCCCTTTTCTACCTGATCGACCACCGACAGCTTAAAAGCCAGTGTGTAGTCCCGCTGCGTTCGTTTGACGCTTGAATTCATTGACTCGCCCTTTCATGACAGAAAAGGTGTCAACTCAATTCAGGACGGGTCACATTCAAAAAAAAAGCCCGGATCAACCGGGCCTTTTTTTGAATGACTCAAGCTAATCGCGAATTAAGTCCCCCGCTGCAATCTTCCGAA
>JAZKIK010000679.1:0-6336 GCA_040384925.1 Pseudomonadota bacterium
GGTTTGCGTCGTCGCCCACACCTGATACCCAGGTGCGGGTTGCCTGCGCCTGCGCAGGGCCGGCATAGATTGCAACAAGCGCAACTGTGCCGAGAAAGACCTTGGTGTGTTTTATAAAAAGTGTCATTTTTTCTCCTCTAATTTCAATAGCGTCAAGGAAGTGCTGCGCTGACCTCGACATATCAGCATCCAACAGGGCCGCCGCAGCCGTAAAACTGGCGGCAGGACACGCCAGCCCACCGGCAGCCTGTCAGACGCAGCAATCGTCGGCGAAAACAGCCCTCAATGGTCAGATTTTTGCCGATTTTTTTCCCACACTCCCACTATTCGCTGCGAAATTGGCAACAAGCTGCCTCTTGAGGCCGATTTTTCACTTTCTGCAGTCGCATTTTGTAGACGCCAGACAATTCGTCGTCAGGATTTCCGCCTTGAGGCCGGCTGCAAATCCGAAAGCTCAAGCATCACAACTCATTCAAGCGCTTTGTCCGAAGGTGGCTGACGCATCGCCACAGCCATGCGGTTCCAGGCATTGATATTGGCAATAGCCCAGGTGAGCTCAACAATTTCCTGTTCACTGAATTGTGTTTTGAGCCTGTCAAACGCGGTGTCGTGGTCACCGTGTTCACTGCCTAGCCGGGTCAGCATTTCTGCCCAGGCCAGCGCGGCACGTTCACGTTCACTGTAAAAGCCCACTTCGCGCCAGGTTGACAGACTGTTGATGCGTTGCCAGGTTTCGCCGTACTTGCGCAAGTCACGTGCGTGCATGTCCAGGCAAAAGGCGCAGCCGTTGATTTGTGACACACGGGTCTGTATCAGCTCAATCAGTGGCATGCCCAGAGTGGATGTAGACAGTGTGGCGCCAACGCCAGCCATCGCCTGGTAGGCTTTGGGGGCGAGTTTTGTCCAGGGGAGTCGGGCTTCGGTCATGATGATTCCTTCAAGGGGTTCAGGTTTGGTGACTCAGGATTGAGATCACCTGTCCATCAAGACGTGCAGCCTTGGCGTTTTGTGACAGGGTTGACGTGCAAAACGCTTAGAAACCGGCTTTTCCACTCTTCAGGTCGGCAACCAGCTGCGCCAGCTTGTCGGGATTGCGCTGTGCGTGGATGCGCACAATGCGCTGTCCATCGGTTTCAAATGACTGTACTGACTCCAGCTCGCCATCAATAAAACGCAGCAAACCCCATTCACCATTGATGCTGGCCAGGTCGACCTGCAAGCCGCTGCCGCAACGCAGGCTGGTTGCCAGATAAAGCTGGGCAATTCGCCGGCCGCCCTGCAACACCCGCCCAAAACTGGGCACCTTGCCGCCGCCGTCGCCCACCAGTTCTGCATCGTCTGCCAGCATTGAGGTCATGGCCGAAAAGTCACCGCATGTCGAGGCATCGGCAAAACTTCGCAGCAGGCGCAAGTGGGTCTCGCGCGGAACAACATAACGGGGCCGTTCTTCGCGCAGCTGTGTTTTGGCGCGGTGTACCAGTTGCCTGCAGGTGGCTTCACTTTTACCCAGGGTGTGTGCTACTTCGTCATAGTCGGCGTCAAACACCTCACGCATCAGGTAAGCCGCCCGCGCCTCGGGTGCCAGCCGCTCGAGCAGGCTCAGGAAGGCAAGCGACACGTCATCTGCACGCTCCAGCGTCTGCTCGGGTGTGACGGGTGACTCTGACAGCATCGGTTCGGGCAGCCAGATGCCAATGTAATTGTCTCGCTGGACTTTGGCCGCGCGCAGCCTGTCAATTGCAATGCGTGTAGTCACTGTCACCAACCAGGCTTCGGCACTGTCAAACGTGGCCGGTGCGCTTTCATGCCAGCGCAGCCAGGCGTCCTGCACAACGTCTTCAGCTTCGGCAGTGGAGCCCAGCATGCGATAGGCAATGCCTTTAAGGCGTGGCTTGACACGGTTAAAGGTGCGGGTGGTGTCATTCATGACCGTCAAGACGTTTGAGCATGGCTGTTTGTGACAAGGGTGCCGGGAAACACTGACCGATCAGGTCTGACACAGCTATGCCGGTCCGTGGCTCCAGGTCGTGTCATCAAATTTCACAGGGATGAACTTTGAAAATGATTAAAAAATTGACTTGATTTAAATCAACTGCAAAAAATAATAATTCAGCACTTCAATGAAATTTTGTTACCATTTGCAATACACAACAAATAGTCACAGACAAGGAGGCAAAACCATGTATTCAGGCTCGACACCAATGCGGTTGAGTTTCCCAACGCTCGTTCGCAGCATTCGATACACACCAGCACCGGTAGCGACCATAACGAAACTCGGCATTGAGCAACACGCCTCCCAAAAAATACGGCAACCGTAGTTGTACATCGGGAACAACACGAGTCTGTAGAAAAGGTTGATATGAGGCTGCCAGGACTTCTCAATGTATCCCTGCGCGCAAAACTGGCAGCGCTGCTGATCGTGGCGTCAGTTCTGCCGCTGGGCATTTCCGCATTTGTGGACATACGTGAAATACGGCAGCAGCGCATCAATGATGCACAAGCCCTGTTGACCGCCCGCGCTGACCAGGTTGCCCGTGAACTGGATAGCGTTCACCAGAGTTACCAGCGCTCAACCGTGCGGGTGGCCAATCTGCCTGCGGTTCGGACCTATTGCGAGGCGGCAGAGCCTGAACGCGCAGTACATCGGGAAAGAGTGCAAGGCATTTTTGCTACCTTCAGCAAAAGTGATTCAGCCATACTCGGTATGGCGCTGATTGATACCAGCGGACATGTTGCTGTTGCATCTGACCCAAGTTTGCCTGGAGTTGATCTGTCTGCACGTCCTGTTGTGCTTGAGGCACTTCAGGGCAAGTCAGTCATTTCATCCCTTGCTTTTGCGCCCTGGAAGGGTGAACTGCAGCCAGCGGTAGCCTATATGGTGCCGGTGCGCAACGCCGCAAACGAGATCATCTGTGTGATAGCAATGGGTTTGAGGGCTGATATTTTTTCTGGGGTGCTCAGGGCTGCCCACAATCAGGCAGGACCTGAAAGTTTTGCCGTTCTCACAGACCAGTGGGGCATACGCATCGCACTGTCTACTGAAAGCAGCATGCTGTACCACCCCGGTGGACCACTTGAGCCAGCAGTCATTGACGCGCAAGTCACGCAAGGCCGGTTCGGCCCAAAAACACGCGAGTTGCTTGAATCGGTGCACGCTTTTCCAGAACAGTTTGAAAGATCCCGGGCAGTTTCGCCAGAAAAAAACATGTTTCTGGGCTGGGCTCCGGTCAACAAGGCCATGAACTATGGCGTGGCACACCGCCTGACCAGTGTGCCCTGGACTGTGTTTTACATGGTGCCCGAGGCCGACCTGCTGAATGCACTCTCCAATGCCACACGCGAAAAAGTCCTGCTTGCGCTCGGCATCATGGCTGTAGCGGCCGGCCTGGGGCTGGCCTTTGCTGCAAGCATTCTGCGTCCGGTTCAGGAGCTTGCCGACGCCACGGCAGCACTGGCAGCCGGAGATACAAGCGCCCGCGTGCCAGCCCACGGCAATGACGAACTTGGAAAACTCGCCGCCAGCTTCAACACCATGGCCGCGCAGATTCAGACGCAGGCTGACGATTTGCGCCACTCGCGCGACGAACTGAGCATTCACGCCCACGAACTTGAGATGGCCAACAAGGATCTGGAGGCCTTTGCATCTTCGGTTTCACATGACCTGCGTGCGCCGCTGCATGTGGTGGATGGTTTCAGCAAGCTGCTCTCGACAAAACTTGCCGGACAACTCGATGACAAGACCCAGCATTACCTGAACAGAATCCGTGCGGGCGTGGCCCTGATGGAACAGCTGGTTGAAGCACTGCTGCGACTTTCACGCCTGGGTCGCCAGGCGCTGGACAAAAAAATCGTCAATGTGGCCGATCTGGTTGACGAGGTTCTGGTGCATCTGCGCAACGAGAACGTGCTCAGGGATGACAGGGTACAGGTCAGGGGTGAGTTGCCCGCCGCGATGGCAGACCGGATCCTGCTGCAGCAGGTTTTTACCAACCTGCTGTCCAATGCCTGCAAGTTCACGGCCGACAAGCCGCAGCCCGAGATTGTTGTGGGCTGCGAAGCACGCCAGGGCCAGCAGGTTTATTTTGTGCGTGACAACGGTGCAGGTTTTGACCCGGCGCGGGCCAGCAAACTGTTTGAACCATTTCAGCGCATGCACGAAAGCCGTGACTTCGCCGGCCTGGGAATAGGGTTGTCCATCGTCAAACGCATTGTGCAGCGTCACGGCGGGCAAATCTGGTTTGATGCGGAAGCAGGCAAAGGCGCTTGTTTTTATTTCACGCTGGAAGCGGCTCTGGCTGCAGACTCTGCCAGCACTTAAACTGCGTTCTGGCCCCAACTTCTGACGGGCTCGCCGCCCTTCACAACCCAAACCAGATGCCCATGAACTACTGGCTGATGAAATCCGAGCCCGAAGAGTGTTCGATTGACGACAACCTGGCCGCGCCCGACTCCATCGTCGCCTGGATTGGTGTGCGCAATTACCAGGCCCGCAACTTCATGCGTGATGGCATGAAGGTCGGTGATGGCGTGCTGTTTTATCACTCCAGCTGTGCAGAACCAGGCATTGTCGGCATTGCCCAGGTGGCCTCGCTCGCCTACCCTGACCCGACGCAATTTGATGCAAATTCGCCCTACTACGACATAAAGTCAAAACCCGAAGCGCCGCGCTGGCTGCTGGTCGATGTGCAGGCACTGCGCAAAACCCGCAACCTGCGCCTGCCAGAACTGCGCGCCGCACCTGAATTGGCCGACATGCTGGTACTTCAAAAAGGCAGCCGACTGTCAATCACACCAGTAGACGCGCGGCACTGGCAAATTGTGCTGAAACTGCTTGAAAAACCGGTTTCATAAATCAAATCGGTTATTTGTTCTTATTTTGCAGACATGAGCAGCTATCAAATCAGTAGTGAAAAAAAATCGAGCACTCATAAAACAACGAATCGCGTTGTGGTGAACTGGACGCATCAGAGGGCGCAACGATGATGCTTTGCCTAGGGATGCTCTGCATAACTCCCTGCGGTCTGTGATCAGCCGGGCTCGGGCGGTCTGCTGCCTTGCTTTTCTTGCCAATAGGCATACTATTGGCTGCAAAAAGACGCCTTGCAGCCCATCCCGATCCGACTGCCACAGAACCGCGAGGCTTATGCAGAGCATCCCAAGCGCCGCAGCCACCGCCTGAAATTACCCAACGCCATGATCTGGGCCAACGCCCGCGTCAACGGCTGGCAACTGGTCAAGCGCAATACAAAAGACTTTCCGCCTGAATGGGCCGGAATTCGGTTGCCGTATGAAGTTTGTGGTGGATGGGCACCTATTGAGCTTATTCCACAGTCACAAGCAACTTAAAAAGAATCAAATCAAACCCCGGCATTTTTCCCCTCCAGCAGCCTCACCAACACCCAAAGCACCCGATTGGCCGGTGTAGCCACACCCAAGGCCGCACCACGCCGCACGATCAGGCCGTTGAGGTAGTCGATCTCTGTGCGTTTGCCGCGGGCCAGGTCCTGGGCCGTGGATGAAAGCTGAGTAGGCATGGTTTCGGCTATCTTCTGGATGGCAGCGTTGACGTCACCGGGGACTTGTACACCTTCGGCTTTGGCTACGGCCAGGCATTCGACCACTACGTCTTGCATCAAATCCTGCACACCTTCGCCGACCGAGGTTTTGCCGTAGGGCAACTGGGTGATCGCTGATACGGCGTTGTAGGCGCAGTTCAGAATCAGTTTGGCCCACAGAGCGCCGCGTACGTTGTCTGAAATTTCGGTGGGCACGGCGGCAGTGATCAGGGCCTGGGCGAGCGCTTCGCTTTTGCTGGAGGGCTCTATGACCAGTTCACCGCGCCCGTTGTGTTTGACATGGCCAGGGCCGGCCATTTCGGTGGCTACGTAGACGACTGCTGCGGCTACTTCGTGTTCTGGCAGCACTGCGCGCAGGCGGTCAGCGTTGTCAACGCCATTTTGCAGGCATAACACCAGCGTGTCTGGCCCCAGAAAGGGGCGGATCAACTCGCCTGTGGATTCGGTATCAGTCGATTTGACGCAGAACAGCACGACGTCTGCGCCAGCAACTGCGGCAACTTCGCTGCTGGCGGCCAGGCGCACATGTTCGTCAAAGCTCAGCGTTTGCATGTGCAGGCCGTCACGCTGGATGGCTTCAACATGGTGGGGCCGGGCAATCAGCAGCACGTCGTGGCCGGCGCGGGCCAGCATGCCGCCGTAATAGGTGCCGACAGCACCTGCGCCCATGACGGCGAATTTGAGAGGTTTGGTCATCAGAAGACTTTAGCTTGACTTAAAAGGCAGAACAATTCTGGCACGCAAGCCGCCACCTTCGGCC
>JAZKIK010000680.1:0-1291 GCA_040384925.1 Pseudomonadota bacterium
CGCAGGCCGCTGCATGACCGACAACGAAGGCCGCTACACCTTCAAGACCATCAAACCCGGCGCCTATCCCTGGGGTAACCACCACAATGCCTGGCGGCCCAATCACATCCACTTTTCACTGTTTGGCGACTATTTTGCCAGCCGCCTGATCACGCAGATGTACTTCCCCGGCGACCCGCTGTTTGCCTTTGACCCCATGTACCAGGGCGCACCTGCCCACTTGCGCGAGCTGATGGTTGCCAAATTCAGCCTTGACGTGACCCAGCCTGACTACGCCCTCGGTTACGTGTTTGACATCGTGCTGCGCGGTGCCAGGCAGACACGTTTTGAATAACAAAAAAGAGGCAAACCAAATGACAACAAGCACCAAACTGAACCAGACCCCCTCTCAAACCGTAGGCCCCTACTTTGCCTATGGTCTCACGCCCACCCAGTATGGCTACGACCTCAAAAGCCTGTTCACCCCGGTGCTGGCCAAACCCAATGCCAGGGGCGAACACATACGCATCACCGGCCAGGTGATTGACGGCGCAGGCAAGCCCATTCTTGACGCCATGGTCGAAATCAGCCAGCCAGACGCCAGCGGCAAGCCCGTGGTGTCTCTGGCTGATGCCGAAGCCAATGGCTTCACCGGTTTTGGCCGTTGCGGCACCGGCACCGACCCGCAAAACTTCTTTGAATTCAAAACCGTCAAACCCGGTGCAGCCGCTGCCGGCCAGGCCCCGTTTATCAACGTCTGCGTCACCATGCGCGGCCTGCTGGTACACACCTTTACCCGCATCTACTTTGACGACCAAACCGCCGCCAACGAGCAGGACGCCGTGCTGAACAGCGTACCCACCGACCGCCGCGCCACACTGATAGCCCGGCGTGAAGAACTGGACAGCGGGGCGGTTTACCACTTCAGCATTTTTATGCAGGGTGAACAGGAAACGGTGTTTTTTGATCTTTGAGGGAGAGTTTGACAAGGCTGATTTGTCTTAAAAAAGGTAAGCATTCAGGTGTCATCCCGGACTTGATCCGGGATCCATCGTTGACAAATCACCAGAAAAAGCACCGCGCTACGGTCAAAGGCCGTCTGGATTGCGGGTCGGGCTCCAATGCGCTTGCTTGGGCTCCAATACCATTCAGGCTGAGCCCTTCGATGGGCTCAGTGCAGGCTCTATCGAGCCCCTGCAGCTCATGCGAACAACTGGTGGTTCGCCAGGACCAAGCCGGAGATCAAGGACACGGTCTATCTGTTGGGTGTTTGCATATGAGTTGTCACATGGCAAGATTAAGCCTGCTTTTT
>JAZKIK010000680.1:1301-6818 GCA_040384925.1 Pseudomonadota bacterium
ACCTCATGCCCAACGCTAGCAAACGTGAAAAGAACTGGAAACATCTCTACACCCGGTCCAACAAGCTCGCCCGCGCCGAGCAACTGGCTATCGACTACCCGCGTGTGACAGAAGCACAGCTGATGGTTCAACCCGCCACTGAAAAGGCCGCTTCAGCGCCTGTCAATATCCTGTTTATCTGCAGCCGCAACCAGTGGCGCAGCCCGACAGCTGAAAATATCTGGCGTCGGCATCCGCAGGTAGCAGCCCGTTCTGCCGGCACCAGCCCGAATGCCAGACACCCGGTGTCTGAAGACGACCTGCGCTGGGCTGATGTGATTTTTGTGATGGAAGAAAAACACAAATCACGCCTTGTGGCCTCGTTTCGCCGGGTGATCGAGACCAAACCGGTGCATGTGCTGGATATTCCCGATGAATACAGATACATGGATCCGGCGCTGGTGGAGGAACTGCAAAGTTCGGTGGCGGGGATTCTGGGGTTCTGAAACCCCTTTGAAATCAATGGTTTGTGACTGGTTTTGTCCCTCGTGCAGACGAAAGAACTCAACCAACCACCAAAGCCGCATCCAGTTCCCTGACCCGGTGGTCAATGTAATAACCACCAAATTCGGTGTAACGCAGCAGCACCTTGCTGCAGCTGTTGCAGGCATACACATCACAGACGTTGTAGGGAAAAAACCCGACCGCCACCGGCGCGTCGGGTGAGGCATAGCGGGTGCCCTGCGGGTGGAATTCTTCAGCTGTGGGTTCATGCACATCGACATCACGCAAGGTGCCCAGCGCCTGCATCTGTGCTTTGGGCCAGCGGTCTTCGGTAAAACTCTCCCAACCCGCTCGCGGACGTAGCGGGCATTTGCAGGCTTTGGGTTCAGTCTGGCTGGCGGCGGTTTTCAGAAGTTCTGGGGTCAGGTGTTGCATGGTTCAGAAACCGGGCTGGTGTTGTGTCGAAGGGCTGATTTTGCTCTGTAGACTCGGCTTATCCAAAACCGGACAACATCCCCAATGCTCTCCACCCTTATCCCCATCTGGTTCCTCCATATCGCCGCCATGGCCAGCCCTGGCGCGAATGTCTTGCTGGTATCTCAACTGGCCGCCAGTGACCGCGTCCGCAGTGCGACTTTTGCCGCTTTGGGCGTCACGGCGGGTGCGTTGATGTGGGTGTCGGCGGCGGTTTTGGGGGTGAATGTGGTGTTTACGCTTTTCCCTGGCTTGCGCTTTGTGCTGCAGCTGACTGGTGGCTTGTATCTGCTTTATGTGGCCGTGCGGCTGTGGAACTCCAGTGGGCCGGACTTGAATGGCGCTGCGGCCTCGGTGTCAAACGCGGCGGCTTTCCGGCTGGGCTTTTTGACCAATATCACCAACCCCAAGTCGGCGCTGTTTTTCGGCAGTGTGTTTGCCGCCTGTTTTCCGCCAGCGCCCAGCCCGCTGCTGCAGCTGTGCGCTGTGCTGATGATCGTGACCAACGCGCTGTGCTGGCACACCTTGCTGGCCTGGCTGTTTTCACGCCAGCGTGTGCGAGCCGCCTATGCCGGCGCGCGCACCACCGCCAACCGGGTCGCGTCGGCGGCGGTCGGGGCGCTGGGGCTGGGTTTGCTGGTGGTAACTGTCAGGGAAGCCCGGCACTGAAATGAGGGTGTTTAGGTCGGTCTGATCAAGTCAGGCTTTTGTGCCTGTCTTATGGGCATGATTTGCCATATTGTTTGTGGTTTTCTGGTGATGAACTGGAGTTTGAATACATGCCCTTCACACCTTTTCACTTCGGCCCAGGCGGCGTCATTCACGCAGTGGCCCCGCGTCAGGTCAGTTTCATCGCATTTGTAGCGGCCAATGTGCTGATGGATATTGAGCCCCTGTATTACATGCTGACCAGGCAAGACCATCTGCACCGCTTTTTTCATACCTACATCGGTGCCACGCTGATTGCCGGGGCCACGGTTCTGCTGTTTATGCTGGCGCGAAAACTTGCTTCGCGGCTCTGGTTGCCGGATCTGTTTGACTGGCAGTCACTGAAACTGCCCCAGGTGATAGCGGGCGCGGCGGCAGGGAGTTATTCACACATCGTTCTTGACAGCGTGATGCATGCCGACATCCGGCCCCTGGCCCCGTTCAGCCAGGCCAATTGGCTTTATCTGCTGGTGCCGATTGATGTTTTGCATGAGTTTTGCCTGTGGGCTGGTGTGGCGGCTGTCGGGTTGCTTGCCGCGCGAAAGCTGTTGAAAAGTTACTTTGCAAAATGAAAGTTTTTATGCGCTGGATTGCCATTTTTACCGATACGCCTGAAATGCTGGACATCAGAAGAGAGCGTGAACACCTGCATCTGGCCTACCTCCAGGCCAATGATTCGGAAATTCTGATCGCAGGAGGTTGCCGTGAAGCGCCGGGTGCTGTGTTTGTGGGTGGCCTTTGGGTTCTGTCTGTGGATTCGCGTGAGCGGGCCGTGGAACTGATTGAAAACGACCCCTACTACGTGCCGTCCTGCAGAAGCTACCAACTGCTGATCTGGGGTAAGGCGTTTGCCGACAAGATGGTTGTTTTGTAGGCTTTACAAGGTACAGTCATTGCGATTTCCGGGGCATGAATGGCGGGTTTGCAGGCACTTTTATCCAGCGCAGGCGTAGAACGGTTTTGCTTGGCTTGTTTTGCCAACAGGTAAAAACTGGGTGATCCTGTCAATCCGACCATTTTTGTGTCAATGTAACTGCAAAGGTATCTGCGTTGGTTTTACCCCCTCTCCCAGAGGGAGAGGGAGCAAGAATGGCTGTGATTTAACGGGTTGGTAGTCACGTGTCAATAGTGGCGATTGCGCGATCATCGTGATCTTGTGGTCTTTAATTCAAAGCAAAAATTTTGATTCACTGCAATGTTGCAGATAAGTGGAGCATCGCTGGTTTGTTGTCGCGGCCTTGGTTTCAGACTTTCAGGATTCAAAAAATGGATAAACGGGCGGTGAAGATTCTGTTTGATGTTTTCTGGTCAAGCGCTGGCTGGAAGCGTGGGCCGGAGCCTGCAACACCGGCAGACTTTGACTATGCCAAGTCAAGAGGCGTGATGTTTGACCCTGTACAACTGACTCACACGCAGGCCTTGAATCTGTTGTTGGCGGCAATTGGCAAACTTGACAGGCGCTCGGTCGCGGATGCTTTTGTTGCCAGCCTTTCCACTCGACGGCTTGACTGGCGATCTGCTCTGGGAAGTTATGCCGTGTTTCAGCACCTCTCGCCGCATGACCATGAGGGTGATGGCAAACGCTGTGCCATTTGTGGTCTTTATACGGAACAGCTCACATACGACCTCAATATGCTCAATTTCGCACGCCTCAAGTGGGGCGGGGTGACGCATGACCAGCCCGTCTATGCGGCAATCGATTTGAACCTGCTACTGAAAGAGCCGCTTCCACAACCAAACGGCGATGACATCCGTATGTTTCGCGGTCTGGTCCAGGCCATCACAAATGTTCCGGCGAATGTCACCAGTGCAAAGCTTCACGCACACCTGCCCAAGGAAATCAAGGCCAACAAAGCCGAGCGGGATGTCGTGGTGGGAATTCTTGGATACTGCGGCATTCTCGGAACACCTCAACATCCGGGCTTCTCTGCGGGTTTTGTTCCCGCCCGTCAGCGTTGCCTTCCTGACCGGCATTTTATTGACATGGCTTACCCAGCCTGCTGGTGGCATGGTGAGCTTGGAATTGATCAAGGTCTTTTGCAAGATTATTTTGGTCATTTGCTTTGACCTCACACCAAAACTATTGAGCTGAAATGCTGCGCAGGAACCCATCACCACGACACCCATTGAACCCGAAAGCGACTGGCTGGCCAGCCTGCTAGCTGAGCGAAAACGGCTGTTTCTTGCAGCGCTGATTCATCCGCGCAGCTTATGCGCAATGCCAGGCCCTGCCCGTAGTCTGGGGGCATGAAAGCGCCGAACTGTTGGAAACTGCAGCGCGTATGAAAGCGCTTTACCCGATGTCTTTGGCTGGCACATGGATCGTTGCCACGGCGCTGCTGTGTGAAGCGACGATGGTTCACAAAGACCCGGAGTTTGAGCCGGGGGCGGGTTTGCTGGAGGAGTGTTTGCCTTATAGATAGAAGTCGCAAGGCCGGATCATCTGTGTGGATATCTAAAATGCAAATTACGCCAAGATCAACAAAAGCACGGAGCATACATGTTGCAAACCTATCAAGCCGAATTGAACGGCTCACAGCTCATCTGGATTGACCAGCCGCCAGTGCCATTGACGCGTCGGCGCGTTGTTGTGGTTGTTGAGGATGTGACCAGCCCTTCTGCAGATGCTGCAAGCGCGGTCACTGCTGATCGGGTGCGTGCCTTCGCCAATGCACGGGGCTGCATGGGGCGGGCAGGTAGAGATGAGATTCTGGCGGGTTTGGCGGCGCTTCGTGAAGACTGGGTGCGTGATCCCTTGGGCGGCGAGCGTCTCTGATGGTGGTGAGGGCTCTTTTTGACAGCAGCGCTGTCATTTTGTATTTCAACGATGCGCTTTCTGCCGATTCGCTGGCGCTGATATCGCAAGCAATTGAACAGGGCACAGGTGCCATTTCCGTTGTTACGCGGGCGGAAGTGCTGGCATGGCCTTCTCATACAGCGCAGTCGATTCAGGCTGCCATTGCTGGCATGGCGGGTTTTTGAGCAGGTGGGCGTGGATGCAGCCGTTGCAGACGAGGCTGCGCGCATCCGGCGTGAGTGCAAACTGAAGCTGCCCGATGCATTTATTGCGGCTACGGCCACCTTGCGCGGTTTGCCTGTCGTGACCGCCAATGCCCGTGACTTTGAGCGGGTTCCTCAGTTACAGGTAATAGCTTTTTAAGCTGCAACTCGCCAGACTCAAGCACTAAACCGCCGCCGCGTCATCGCCAGCGCCACCCAAAACCCCGCTACCGCATAAAACACCAGCAGCGCCAGGTGCTGCAGTCCATGCGCCGGCCATTGGCCCAGAAACAGTGGGCGAATCAGCTCGACTGCTGCGGTCAATGGCAACCAGTCTGAAATCACGCGCATCACGCCGGGCAACTGGTCGCGCGGGAAAAACACGCCGCTCAAAAACATGGTGGGTGTCAGAAACAAGGTGAAGTAGTAGGTGAAAAAGTCGTAACCCTTGGCCAGGGCGTTGAAGATCAGGGCAATGCTGGCAAACACGATGCCGACCAGACCCAGCAGCGGCCAGGCCAGAAGCAGCATGGGGCTGTGGCTGATGCCCAGCACCAGCATCACGGCCAGAATCACCGTGGTGGTGAAGAGGGACTTGAACGCGGCCCACAACATTTCGGCAAACACCACGTCGTCAAGCCGCACGGGCGCGTTCATGATGCCGTCCCAGGTGCGCTGGATCTGCATGCGTGAAAAGGCTGAATACAGTGCTTCAAATGAAGCGGCCTGCATGGCGCTCATGCAGATCGAGCCGCTGGCCAGAAACAGGATGTAGGGCACCGTGTTGCCACCCAGCTGGACCTGGCCGACCAGCGCGCCCAGGCCGTAACCAAAGGCGACCAGCGTGATCAG
>JAZKIK010000680.1:6873-8005 GCA_040384925.1 Pseudomonadota bacterium
TTCCAGACCAGCAGGTTGCGGCGAAACACCGGTAGCCAGCGCAGGCTGATTTGTGGTGGCTTGAACAGCTCTTTCCATGGGCTTGGAGTGTTTGCCATTTATGCGTCCTCCCTGATCTGGCGGCCGGTCAGTTTAAGAAAAAGGTCTTCAAGATTGGCCGGGCGGTGCAGGGTGCGCAGTTCCGGGTAGTCGCTCAGCGCGTGCAGCAAACGCCTGGCGTCCTGGGTGTAGAAAAACACGGTTTCGCCGCTGATTTCGGTGCGCGCAGCCAGAATCTTCAGCGGCGAATCAATCAGGGCCAGCGCGCCTGCGCCGTAGACCTCAACCACATCGGGCTCCAGGTTGTCGGCAATCAGCTGGCGTGGCGTGCCTTCGGTCATTTTTTTGCCATGGTCCAGCACCAGCAGCCGGTCGCACAGGCGCTCGGCCTCGTCCATGAAGTGGGTGGTCAGCAAAATCGACTTGCCCTGCTGCACCAGGCGCTGCAGGCGCTCCCACATCAGATGCCGGGCCTGCGGGTCCAGCCCGGTGGTGGGCTCATCCAGCAGCAGCAACTGCGGGTTGTTGACCAGCGCCCGTGCCAGGCTCAGGCGGCGTTTCATGCCGCCCGACAGCTCGCTCAGCTTGGCATCGGCCTTGTGCGTGAGGGCGGCAAATTCAAGCAGTTGCGGGATTCGCTCCTTGATGACAGCATCTTTCAGGCCGAAATAACGGCCAAACACCAGCAGGTTTTCTGCGCAGCTGAAGTCAGGATCCAGACTGTCAAACTGGCTGACGATGCCCAGTTTTTCCTTGATGGCCAGGGCGTCCTGCGGCATTTTGAGCGCCTGGCCCTTGTTGTCCGGAAAGAATGAAATATCACCCGCATCGGGTGCCGTCAGCCCCAGGCACATGCGAATGGTGGTGGTTTTGCCGGCACCGTTGGGTCCAATCACACCCAGGCATTCGCCAGGCGCAATATCGAACGACAGCTCATTGACCACCACGGCACTGCCGTAACGTTTGGTCAATCCCTGAATGCTGAAAAGAGGTTGGCTCATGGTGATATTGTGCCCCCACGGTCGCGCACTGCGTGTCGCTCCCTGCCCCCCGAGGGGGCCGCTGCGCCTGCGGCCCGGCTAAGCCGGTTCCG
>JAZKIK010000681.1:0-2999 GCA_040384925.1 Pseudomonadota bacterium
TTGACCTGATCTATGAAGGCGGCATCGCCAACATGAACTACTCGATCTCCAACAATGCAGAGTACGGCGAGTACGTGACTGGCCCTGAAGTCATCAACGAACAGTCACGTGCTGCCATGCGCGCCGCCCTCAAGCGCATCCAGACCGGTGAATATGCCAAGATGTTCATCCTCGAAGGCCGTACCGGCTATCCGAGCATGACGGCACGCCGCCGTTTGACCGCTGAGCACTCCATCGAAAAAGTCGGCGGCCAGTTGCGCGCGATGATGCCCTGGATTGCAAAAAACAAGCTGGTTGACCAGACCCGCAACTAAGCCGATACCGAGTCAGGTTTTGTCCTGCATCAAGCCGCGCAAAATACTTGCGCGGCTTTTTTTGTTTCCGGTGAATAGTGGACACAGGTATTTTTTATCTGCCGGGAGCGGTCAAACCATCGTCCGGGTTTGGTATCCTCATCCGGTCGCGGCCTTTTCGGGCCGCTCATTCGCTATTTTATTGATAGCTGTCTGCGCACTATAGTCGCGCGCCAGGAGTACTTTTTATGCATGATGGCGAAGAAGCCGCTACACCGTCACCCGAAGTGGTGGTTCGCAAGCGCCGCAAGGGCATTTACATATTGCCCAATCTGTTCACGCTCGCCGCCTTGTTTGGCGGCTTTTATGCCATCGTGATGGCCATGAACGGCCGGTTTGACCAGGCAGCCGTGGGTGTTTTTTGTGCCATGATTCTTGACAGCCTTGATGGCCGCGTGGCCCGCATGACCAATACCCAAAGCGCGTTCGGCGAGCAGATGGATTCGCTGTCGGACATGGTTTCATTCGGCGCTGCACCGGCATTGATTGCCTATGTCTGGGCCCTGACCAGCCTGGGTCGCTGGGGCTGGATCGGCGCTTTTGTTTATTGCGCCTGTGCAGCCTTGCGCCTGGCGCGTTTTAACGTCAACACCGCTGTGGTTGACAAGCGCTTTTTTCAGGGTCTGCCTTCGCCGGCCGCTGCCGCCCTGGTCGCCGGTTTTATCTGGTTGATGTCCGACTACGGCATCAGCGGGCTGGAGGTGCGCTGGTTTACCTTTGCGCTCACCCTGTATGCTGGCCTGACCATGGTGACCAATGTGCCGTTTTACAGCTTCAAGGATGTCAGCGTGAAGCGTAGTGTGCCGTTTGCCGTCATCGTGCTGATCGCTCTGGTGATTGCCATCATCAACATTCACCCGCCTATCGTCATGTTCAGCCTGTTTGTCATTTATGGTTTTTCCGGTTATGCCGTTTATGGCTGGCGCAAGGCCAAGGGTCTGCAGACCAGCGTCATTTCGACGTCCACTGACGAGCCTGACGAGCGCGGCCTGCATAAATAATTTGTGATACATTCTTGGTCATGAAAAAAATTTCGCTAGCACTACTGCTATCTGCCAACGGGCGGAGCTGGTAGCGCACGCGTTTACCCATCTCAAACGGCCCGTTTGCACCAGCAGCGGGCCGTTTTTCTTTGGGCTGCTGGTTTACCTTAGCTTTTCAGCTACTTGAGAGAACCGATCATGTTGAAGAACCCAGCCAGCAAATACCGGGCATTTCCGCCAGTTCGTTTGACCGACCGCACCTGGCCAGACGTCGTTCTGAGCAGTCCACCCGTGTGGTGCAGTGTTGACCTGCGTGACGGCAATCAGGCGCTGATCGAGCCTATGGATATTCCGCGCAAGCTGCGCATGTTCAAGGCCCTGGTCGAGATCGGCTTCAAGGAAATCGAGGTTGGTTTTCCATCGGCATCACAGATCGAGTTCGACTTTTTGCGCAAGCTGATAGATGAGAATCTGGTGCCCGACGACGTGACCATTCAGGTGCTGACGCAGGCGCGTGAACCGCTGATACGCCGCACTTTTGAGGCCTTGCAGGGTGCCAAGCGCGTCATCGTGCATTTGTACAACGCGACAGCGCCCGTCATGCGCAAGGTGGTTCTGGGCCTGGATGAAGACGGAATCGTTGAACTGGCCACCAGCCAGGCCAGACTTTTTACCGAACTGGCAGCGGCGCAAGCGCAAACCCGCTGGACCTTTCAGTATTCGCCTGAAATGTTTTCTGGCACCGAACTGGCTTTTTCCAAACGTGTGGTTGATGCAGTGACCGAGGTCTGGCAGGCAACGCCCGAGCGCAAATGCATCGTCAATCTGCCTTCGACGGTAGAGCATTCAACTCCGAATATTTTTGCAGACATGATCGAGTGGATGCACCGCCATCTGGCCAGGCGTGATTCGATCGTCTTGTCAGTCCATCCACACAATGACCGTGGCACCGGCACCGCAGCCGGTGAATTTGCCGTGATGGCGGGGGCTGACAGGCTGGAAGGCTGTTTGTTTGGCAATGGCGAGCGTACCGGGAATCTTGACCTGGTCAATGTGGCGCTCAACCTCTATAGCCAGGGTGTTGACCCCGGTCTGGACTTTTCAGACATTGACGAAATCCGGCGCACCGTGGAGCACTGCAACCAGTTGCCCGTGCATCCGCGCCATCCCTACGCTGGTGATCTGGTCTACACCTCGTTCTCGGGCTCACATCAGGACGCCATCAAGAAGGCTTTTTCAGCCCGCAAGGAAGGTGACATCTGGGACATGCCCTATCTGCCCGTGGACCCCAAGGACCTTGGGCGCAGTTATGAAGCCGTGATCCGCGTCAACAGCCAGTCGGGCAAGGGCGGTATTTCTTATCTGCTTGAAAGCGAATACGGGCTGGAGCTTCCACGCCGCCTGCAGATTGAATTCAGCCAGGTGGTGCAGACTGTGATGGACGCGACGGGCAAAGAGTTGACAGCGCAAGACCTGTACGAGCTGTTTGAGCGTGAATACGGCGTGCGGGACATTGCAGCACCCCAGCACCAGGTGCTTGAAACAGCCGGCAGCGCAGGTGCTGCTGGCAAGCAGGTCACCTTGACGGCTGATGTCGAGGTCTCAGGCCAACAGCACCACATCCACGGTACCGGCACTGGCCCCATAGATGCGTTTGTGGCAG
>JAZKIK010000682.1:0-7867 GCA_040384925.1 Pseudomonadota bacterium
TTCACCGGGTGTTCCCGTCTGTCCAGCCTCGGTGAGTCGCCTTGTCTTGGCTCTGGCTCATCGATGTATGTACTGTATTACTATCAAGTCAATGTAAAAATAGCAAACAAGACAATACATTGCTGCTGAAATAGCAATAAAAAGCACTGAAATTAAGGGTAAACCATGGACAGACTGCAATCAATGCGGGTTTTTCAGCAAGTGGTGGACGACGGTGGTTTTGCAGCTGCAGCACGCAAATTCAACATGTCTGCAGCGGTTGTAACCCGCCTGGTCGGCGACCTGGAAGAGCATCTTGGCGTACGTCTGCTGCAACGCACCACGAGGCGCCTGGCCCTGACCGATGCGGGTGAAGCCTACCTCGCCAGGGTACGGCATATCCTCAATGACATTGACGAAGCCCATGCCGCAGCCCAATCCCATGCACAGGAAATGTCAGGCGTCATACGCATACTGACACCGCCAATTTTCGGCGTACACATCCTGGGGCCGCTGATTGCGGAGTTTGGCTGGCGTTATCCCAAGGTGGTGCTTGATATTCATGTGGACTCACCGCTGGTGCCACCGGTCGAAGACTACGACCTGACCTTGATGGGTGCAGGTGAAGCCTTTGATGCCAACATCATTGCCCGGCCAATTGCTTCGTCAGACGGTATTTTGTGTGCATCACCAGCATATTTGCGCCGTTATGGCACCCCACAGCAGCCAGAAGAGCTGTCAGCCCATCGCTGCCTGCGCGTCAAGTTCCCGGCCAACCGGCATCGCATCTGGCGGCTTATCAATCCCGCCGAAAACCGGCGTGAAGTGGAGATACAGATAGAGCCAGCAATGCTGGTCAACCACACCGATACCCTGATCAGGGCTTGTGTGGACGGAGCAGGCATCAGCAGCCAGTCCATAGACCTGATAACCAATCATCTGAACAACGGAGAACTGCAGCGCATCCTGTCACCCTGGATTACAGGACGCAACACCTTGTATGCCGCATTGCCTAGCCGCAAGTTCATCCCCAAACGAACCAGCGTGTTTCTGGAATTCATGACTGAATACACAAGAAACGTAATCAAACGCATGGAAACGCCGACAAAACGCACTTAGCGCCAAGCAAGCATGACTGTATTGCGATGGTTTTGACCACAGGCATGCTGCTCGATACCCGAAACTTGAACAAAAATGCGGTCCGACTCTCAATAAAGCGGTAGCTGGCAACGAACTAGCCAGAACTGGAAACGATATAAAAACTTCAGCCGAAAAACAAAAAACCCGCCTGAAGCGGGTTTTTTGAACTGGTTTGGTTAACCAGCATGTTGGTTGCGCGGGCAAGATTTGAACTTACGACCTTTGGGTTATGAGCCCAACGAGCTACCAGGCTGCTCCACCGCGCGGTATTCCTTATTATAGCTTAGTTTGGTTTGGCTGCGTCAGCAATTTCAACTTCATTTACATCAGGACGGTCAACCAGTTCAACCAAAGCCATAGGTGCGTTGTCACCCACGCGGAAACCCATTTTCAAAATACGGGTATAACCACCAGGACGAGCCTTGTAACGTGGGCCAAGCTCTGCAAAAAGTTTGACGACCATGTCACGATCGCGCAAACGGTCAAATGCCAGACGTTTGTTGGCAAGCGTGGGTTCTTTGGCCAGGGTAATCATTGGCTCCACAACACGGCGCAACTCCTTGGCTTTTGGCAAGGTGGTTTTGATGGCTTCGTGCTGGAGCAGCGAATTCATCATGTTGCGCAGCATGGCGAGGCGGTGCTCGCTGGTGCGATTGAGTTTACGTAGTCCGTGTCCGTGACGCATGATAATTTCCTTTTTAATATTCAGGCAGCCGTATCAGGTACTGCCTGTGCGCTGTTTCAGGCTTGAAACAGTCTGTTCAGATTAATGTTTGTCCAGGCCGGCAGGTGGCCAGCTTTCAAGACGCATACCCAGGGTCAAACCACGCGAGGCAAGGACTTCCTTGATTTCGTTCAGTGATTTACGGCCCAGATTTGGCGTTTTCAGCAACTCGTTTTCCGTACGCTGAATCAAATCGCCAATGTAGTAAATGTTTTCAGCTTTCAGGCAGTTGGCAGAACGAACCGTCAGTTCCAGCTCATCCACAGGGCGGAGCAGGATCGGGTCAAACTGTTGCGAGCTGCGCTGTACCGGCGTATCAAACGCGGCAAGTTCATTGCCTTCGAGTTGTGCAAACACGGCCAGTTGCTCGACCAGAATTTTAGCCGAAGCGCGGACTGCATCTTCTGCAGTCACGGCACCGTTGGTTTCAATTTCCAGAACCAGCTTGTCCAGGTCAGTGCGCTGCTCGACACGTGCACTCTCAACTGTGTAGCTGACACGTTTGACTGGAGAAAAGGATGCATCCAGAACAATACGACCAATCGACTTGGTGGACTCATCGCCATAACGGCGCATGGTGCCCGGTACATAACCACGGCCATTTTCAACCTTGATCTGCATGTCGATTTTGCCGCCGTGCGACAAATTGACAATCACATGATCCGGATTGATGATTTCCACATCATGCGGAGTCTGGATATCGGCCGCCGTGACAGGACCTTCGCCATCTTTACGCAGGCTCAGCGTGACTTCGTCGCGGTTATGGAGCTTGAAAACCACACCCTTGAGATTCAACAAGATGTTGACAACATCTTCCTGAACGCCATCAATGGACGAATACTCATGAAGCACGCCGGCAATAGTCACTTCGGTAGCTGCATGTCCAACCATGGATGACAGCAAAACACGGCGAAGCGCATTTCCCAAAGTGTGACCATAGCCACGCTCAAATGGCTCAAGCGTCACTTTGGCACGGTTAATGCCAAGTTGCTCGACGTTAATGGTTTTTGGTTTCAGTAAATTAGTCTGCATGCAATCTTCCTCTCAATACCCTCGGCTCGTTACACCGATAAGGCCGGCGAAGCGGAGTCTGCAGATACAGGCAGCTGTATCTGCAGGAACGAAATTAGCGTGAATACAGCTCGACGATCAACGATTCGTTGATGTCAGCGGCGAATTCATCACGGTCAGGAACCTTCTTGAAGGTTCCTTCACCTTTGTCAATGCTCACATCAACCCAGGCAGGCATACCGACCTGTTGAGCCAGTTGCAGAGCTTCGGCAACACGGGTCTGCTTTTTGGACTTGTCACGCACTGCCACCACATCACCGGCTTTCACCATGTATGAAGGGATGTTGACCGAGCCGCCATTGACGGTAATGGCCTTGTGCGACACCAGCTGACGTGCTTCAGCGCGGGTTGAGCCAAAGCCCATGCGATAAACAACATTGTCCAGACGCGATTCCAGAATGAACAGCAAGTTGGCACCAGTGTTGCCCTTGCGGCGATCAGCTTCTTCAAAATAGCGGCGGAATTGTTTTTCCAGCACGCCGTACATGCGCTTGACCTTCTGCTTTTCACGCAGTTGCAGGCCGAAGTCTGAGGTACGGGCACCGGAGGTGCGGCCGTGCTGACCAGGCTTGGAATCGAATTTTGCCTTGTCTGCAATAGCGCGTCGTGCGCTTTTCAGAAACAGGTCTGTGCCTTCACGGCGGGAAAGTTTGGCCTTGGGGCCTAGGTAACGTGCCACTTGAATATCCTTGTGTCATCTGCTGCATTGCTGCAGGAGCCTTCGGCTTTTGGGCCTGATGGCGGTGGGCTTGGTTAAAAGCTTTGACCGGGCAAACCGCAGTAAATGCGGTCGCCAGTCAAAACCGGGGAATTAGATGCGGCGGCGTTTTTGTGGACGGCAGCCGTTGTGTGGAACTGGAGTCACGTCGGCGATCGAATTGATCCGAATGCCAAGTGCGCCCAGAGCACGAACTGAAGACTCACGGCCAGGGCCAGGTCCTTTGATTTCAACATCAAGGTTTTTGATGCCTTGTTCAATGGCAGCACGACCAGCAACTTCCGACGCAACCTGGGCTGCGAAAGGCGTAGATTTGCGTGAACCCTTGAAACCCTGACCACCTGACGAAGCCCATGACAAGGCATTGCCCTGGCGGTCCGTGATCATGATGATGGTGTTGTTGAAGGAAGCATGCACGTGTGCAATGCCGTCAGCAACGTTCTTGCGTACTTTTTTGCGAACGCGTTGAGCTGCGTTATTACTGGGGGACTTAGCCATGGGAACCTCTTAATTATTTCTTCAGCGAAGCGGCTGCCTTGCGCGGACCCTTGCGAGTGCGGGCATTGGTTCGCGTGCGCTGACCGCGCATTGGCAAACCGCGGCGATGACGGAAACCGCGATAGCAACCAATGTCCATCAAACGCTTGATGTTCATGGTGGTCTCACGACGCAGGTCACCTTCAATTGTGAACAGAGCGATCTGGTCACGAATTTTTTCCAGATCACCGTCGGTCAGGTCTTTGATCTTTTTGGAATAAGCAATCTCACATGCTTCGCAAATTTTGCGTGCACGTGTACGGCCAATGCCAAAAATTGCAGTCAAGCCGATTTCAGCATGTTGCTGCGGCGGAATATTAATACCAGCGATACGAGCCATATTCGTCCTCTAAAACTCTTGAAATCAGCCTTGACGCTGTTTATGGCGTGGGTCTGTACAGATCACACGGACAACGCCCTTGCGACGGATAACTTTACAGTTGCGGCAAATTTTCTTGACCGAAGCTGAAACTCTCATTTCTTTTCTCCTAAACTTTCCAACTGTGCTTATTCGGCACGAAACACAATACGCTCACGCGATAAATCGTATGGCATCAATTTGACGATTGCCTTGTCAGCAAAAAACACGTATGCACTACATGCGTATTTTTCTTGATCTGTCCTGAAACCTGGCATCCATTTTCCAGTCATTAACGGAATCCTGCTCAGGCAAGGTCTTTTGAAACCTGGCCCGGCATTGAAGATGCCTCATTTCCGGACATTTTCCATCAGCAGTTCTGTTAACCGCCCGGTGAAGTCTTGAAGTTCGCCTTTTTGAGCAACGATTCATATTGCTGCGACATCATGTAATTCTGTACCTGCGCCATGAAATCCATGGTCACCACAACAATAATCATCAACGATGTCCCGCCAAAATAAAACGGCACGTTGTACTTCAAGATCAGAAACTCGGGCAACAAACACACAAATGTGATGTATACCGCACCTGCCAGTGTCAAACGCACCAGTATCTTGTCGATATATTTTGCGGTCTGGTCACCAGGCCGGATACCCGGAATGAACGCACCACTCTTTTTGAGGTTGTCTGCAGTTTCGCGGCTGTTGAACACCAGTGCCGTATAGAAAAAGCAGAAAAACACAATCGCACTTGCATACAGCAACACATAGATCGGCTGACCAGGTGTCAGGGTGCTGGCGATATCCCTCAACCAGCGCATGCTCTCACCTGTGCTGAACCAGCCGACAACCGTGGCGGGCAGCAAGATGATGGACGACGCAAAGATCGGTGGAATCACACCTGCCATGTTCAGCTTCAGTGGCAGATGTGATGACTGACCGCCATACACCTTGTTGCCAACCTGGCGTCTGGCGTAATTGACCAGGATTTTTCGCTGACCACGTTCGACAAACACCACAAAATAGGTCACCAGAACCACAACCGCAACAATGACGATCGCAACCAGAATGCTCATTGCTCCGGTACGAACCAGCTCAAGCAGACCACCCATGGCGCTCGGCAAACCAGCAGCAATACCGGCAAAAATCAGGATCGAGATCCCGTTGCCAAGACCGCGCTCGGTAATTTGTTCACCCAACCACATCAGAAACATGGTGCCGGCAGTCAAACTAACAACAGCAGTCATGCGGAAACCGAAACCTGGAACCAGAACCAGACCTGGCGAGCTTTCCAGCGCTATCGCAATGCCCATGGACTGAAACAATGCGAGACCCAGCGTGCCGTAACGCGTGTACTGCGTTATTTTCCGACGTCCGCCTTCACCCTCTTTTTTCAGCTGTTCAAATGTCGGAAGGACATAAGTGAGCAACTGCATGATGATGGATGCAGAGATATAGGGCATGATGCCCAGCGCAAAAACCGTGAATCGTGACAAAGCGCCACCGGAGAACATATTGAACAGGTTCAATATTCCGCCCTGCTGCCCCTTGAACAGCTCTTTGAGCTGTCCAGGATCTATTCCAGGCACTGGAATGTGTGCGCCTATGCGGTACACAACCAGAGCCAGCAGCAAAAACACAAGCCTGCTCCGCAAATCACCGAACTTGCCGGATTTCGCAATTTGAGCCGAGTTAGTTGCCACTGTTTAGTCCAGGTAAAGTGATTTCAACAATTAAGCAATGACGCCGCCAGCGGCCTCAATGATGGCCTTGGCCGCAGCAGTAGCACCAATTCCATTGAGCTTGACCGCTTTGGTCAGCGTGCCGGTATTGATGATCTTGACGTTCTTTGCCAGCTGACCCACAAGACCAGCTTCCTTCAAAGTCAGGAGGTTTACTTCAGCCAGATCCAGTTGCTCGAGTGACGACAGCGTGACTTCTGCATTGAACTTGAGCAAATGCGATTTGAAACCGCGCTTTGGCAAACGGCGCTGCATAGGCATTTGACCGCCTTCAAAGCCGACCTTGTGGTAGCCACCAGCACGCGACTTCTGGCCTTTATGACCACGACCTGCGGTTTTGCCAATGCCTGATCCAATACCACGGCCAACACGCCGTTTGTAATGTTTGGCACCTTCGCCGGGCTTGATTCCGTTCAATTCCATTTTGAATTCCTATCGAGCCTGGGCTCAGACAATCTTGACCAAGTACGCGATCTTGTTGATCATGCCGCGCACTGCGGGCGTGTCCTGCAATTCGCTTGTGCTGTTGACACCACGCAAACCAAGACCACGCACAGTGGCGCGATGTGATTCTTTGGTACCAATAGGGCTGCGAATCAGCTGGACCTTAACTTTGTTTTCTGTCGTCATTTCTGTATTCCTCAAGCCAAAGCTTTTAGCCGAAGATCTCTTCGACCGATTTGCCACGCTTGGCTGCAATGTCAGAAGCCGTTGTGGAGTTGTTCAATGCATCCATCGTTGCACGAACCATGTTGTATGGGTTGCTCGAACCGTGGCTTTTTGCAACGATGTCGGTAATGCCCATGACTTCGAAAACGGCGCGCATCGGACCACCAGCAATGATGCCGGTACCTTTGGCAGCAGGCATCATCATGACGTTTGCAGCACCCCAGTGACCAAACACATTGTGGTGAATGGTGCCATTTTTCAATGACACTTTGGTCATGTTGCGGCGCGCTTCTTCCATCGCCTTCTGCACAGCTGCAGGCACTTCTTTTGATTTGCCTTTGCCCATGCCAACACGGCCATCACCATCACCAACCACCGTAAGTGCTGCGAAACCGAGAATACGGCCACCCTTCACTACTTTGGTCACGCGGTTGACCGCGATCATTTTTTCCTTCAGACCATCGTCTGGAGCGTCGCTTGCTGATTTTGCTTGAAACTTGGCCATACTTGATTCCAGTCTACTTACGTGTACTTAACTTGCGGTTGCTTAGAACTGCAAGCCAGCTTCGCGAGCCGCATCAGCCAGCGCCTTGACGCGGCCGTGGTACGCAAAACCGGCGCGATCGAACGCCACTTTGTCCACACCAGCTGCTTTCGCCTTTTCAGCGATACGCTTGCCGATGGTTTGCGCTGCAGCAACGTTTCCGCCTTTGCCAGACGCGCCGAGGTCCTTGCGGACTTCAACTTCAGCAGTGGAAGCGGACGCCAGAACTTTGGTGCCGTCGCCGGAAATCACGCTTGCATAGATGTGCAGATTTGTGCGGTTCACGGTCAAACGTGCAACGCCTTGCATGGCAATGCGGATGCGGGTTTGACGTGAACGACGAAGGCGCTGCTCTTTTTTGGTCAACATGGTGCAGCTCCTTATTT
>JAZKIK010000683.1:0-5876 GCA_040384925.1 Pseudomonadota bacterium
TTGCGGTTGCCGCGAAACTCGCGCAGCAAATCGTTCAGGCCCTTGCTTTCAGGCACAAACACGGCCGGCCGCAACAGTGCCTTGATGTTGAGTTCAGGCGCACGCTGCAACTTGAGCAAATCCTTGGCCATGAGGATGCCCAGAATGTTCTCTTTGTCGCCCTCGTAAACCGGAAACCGTGAATGTGCGGTGTCAATGATCAGGTGCAGCAGTTCGTCAAAGGGCGCGTCGATATTGACCAGATCCATGCGCGGGGCCGCCACCATGACATCACCAGCCGTCATGTCGGCCATGCGGATGACGCCTTCCAGCATCTCCCGGCTTTGCTCGCCAATCACGTCATTGTCCTGGGCTTCCACCAGGGTTTCGATCAGCTCGTCTTTGGAGTCAGGACCGGGGTGAAGCATTTCAGCGACTTTTTGCAAAAAGCCGCGTTTGTCTTCCGTTCTGGAAGATCTACTGGGAGGAATGTCGGCCACGAGCGGTGCGCGGTAGTTGAGGAAAGGCTAGTGTAGTGTTTCGGCATGACAGGGGCCAGCGCAAACACGGGCCAAAGGCGCTATCAGGCGCTGGTTTTTTCGCGTGCGTCCTGCACGCCGCGTCGCACGGCCTGCACCATGGCGAGCAAATCCCAGAACTGTTTGGCCTGCACCTTCAAGCGATAGTCGGTTTGGGCCATCTGCTCTTCCAGCATCTCTGTCATGCGCGAGTCGAGGTCGGCAGGCGGCAGTTTGAGGTAGGCTTCGCTCTCGGAGCCGTCCCGCTCGATGGTTGCACCGGCCTTGCGAGCGATGTTGAGCATGGCGGTATTTTCGCTGAGCGCGTGAATAAACATCATGTCCACGCCGTTGTTGCGTGCGTGCATCACGGCGCGGTCAAAAAGCCTGGCTCCGTAACGTTTGCCACGCGACTTTGCCAGAACGGATACACCAAACTCGGCACAACTCTTAAGCTGCGGATCGATTGAAAATGCCAGATGCGCCATGGCAATCAGCTCCAGCCGTCGGTTGTAGATGCCAAAAATCTCATCCCGGTCAAAATTCAGGCTGCTGACATAACGACGAATCTGCTCGTCGTTGGCTGCATAACCAAAACGCAGGTAACGGTCATGGCTGCTGAGCGCCAGCAAATGCGTGGCAATACGCTCGCCGTGGCTGGGGCCCAGCGAGCGGATTGGCACCATGACCGGATGTGGAGGGGGTTTGCTGGCTGGGTTTGTCACTGGAGTTTCATGCCCTGATTCTGATTCATGCACAAACAAAGTTTCTGCCGCGTTGGCAGCTCCAGGCGCGCGGAAAAACTCCCTGCCTGCTTCGAAGGATGCCTTGATGAGTGTGCCGGGATTAAGCATGAGTGGAAATATAGGGGTTTTCCCTAGGCATGCAAGTCTAGAGGTTTTTCACACTTTCCGGATTGCCTTGCGATTTCATGCTAACCGGCTGGCAAAACCTCGGTCTCTACTGAAAAAGTATCAGCGGAAACAGGTTTTCAGCATAGCAGGTGGTCGTTATTTGCTATTAGAAATGCAGCATTTAAAAACTCGTTTTTAAATGACTGCAGCGGCAGATGCAACAAAACTGCCGCTTGGCGAAAGCAAATGAACATGCAAAGCCCCTGGCGAGCCACGGGTATTTCCACCGTTCTGGCAGGCTTAAACGGGCAGCGCGGTTGTTGCCTTGACACGATCCAGCACAAAACTGGTCTTGCAGTCTTCAACACTCGGGTGTTTGAGCAGGGTGTCCATGATGAAACGGCTGTAATGCGCCATGTCGGCCACCACCACACGCAGCAGGTAGTCCATTTCACCTGTGAGCGACACACATTCCACCACTTCAGGCCAGGCCTGCACACTGGCGCGAAACACGTCCATGGGATTGCGTTTGTGGCTTTCGGTGTGTTTTTCAAGCCGCACATTGAGGTAGGCCGTCAACCCCAGCCCAACTGATTCGGGCTTGACCAGCGCGACATAACAGTCAATCACTCCAACATCCTCAAGCCGCTTGACGCGGCGCAGCACGGCGCTGGGCGACAGGCCAACCTGCTCGCCAATCACGTCATAGGTTTCACGGCCATTGTGTTGCAGGCTGCGCAAGATGGCGCGGTCAAGCTTGTCGAGTGCGGTAATGGCGGTCATGACGCAATTTTAATGAGCTGTGGACGTGTATTTAAATGATTCATAACCTGCAGCACGAAAAGCCCACACGCCATACGCGGGATTGTCCTAATGGCCGTGTTGTCAGTTTGCTGAAAGAATTTACACAAACAAAAAAGCACGATCGTTCGTTTTATTTCAACAACAGCAGGAGACAATTCATGCGCCTTTTTTCCTTCTTTCGCCATCTGGTCTTTTTGATAACAGCAGCCACGCTGCTATTCGGAGCCAACGCCCATGCGGCCGGCGATTACGCCAAAACACGCTACCCCATCGTGCTGGTACATGGCCTGTTTGGTTTTGACTCGTTTCTTGGCGTGGATTATTTCTATGGCATCCCCAGCGCCTTGAGCCAGGACGGGGCACGCGTTTTTGTGGCCCAGGTGTCGGCTGCCAACAGCACGGAAGTGCGTGGCGAGCAGTTGCTGGCACAGGTCAAAAACATCATGGCCATCACGGGTGCCAGCAAGGTCAACCTGATCGGCCACTCTCACGGCGGGCCTACAATTCGCTACGTCGCCGGTGTTGCACCACAGCTGGTGGCGTCGGTCACCTCGATTGGCGGGGTTAACAAGGGCTCCAAAGTGGCAGATATCTTGCGCGGCACCGTGCCTGCTGGCACCTTGTCAGAAACATTGGTCAACAACGCCGCCAAGGCTTTTGTGGCGCTGATCAATCTGGGCTCTGGCGGCACCAGCCTGCCGCAAACACCAACCTCGGCCCTCAATTCGCTGACGACAGCGGGATCGCTCGACTTCAACCGTCGTTTTCCACAGGCCATTCCCGCTGGTTGCGGCAGTGGTGCCGAACTGGTCAACGGTGTGCGTTATTTTTCCTGGACGGGCACCATGCCGGTGACCAATGTGCTGGACGTCAGCGATGGCGCGCTTGGCATCATGAGCCTGGTATTTGGTGAAGCCAATGACGGCCTGGTGGCGGCCTGCTCGTCACGCCTGGGCAAACATCTGGGCGACTACCGTCAGAACCACCTGGATGAAGTCAATCAGGTCGTGGGCCTGCGCGACTGGTTTTCTGTTGACCCGGTCACGCTGT
Source organism: Pseudomonadota bacterium (assembly GCA_040384925.1). Classification (GTDB taxonomy): domain Bacteria; phylum Pseudomonadota; class Gammaproteobacteria; order Burkholderiales; family Burkholderiaceae_C; genus Polaromonas. The sequence continues at coordinate 3,206 of JAZKIK010000683.1, forward strand.
ATCGCCAGCAGGCCAACCGCCTGAAGCTGCTGGGACTGTGAGCGCCAGACCCGCCCTGTTTGGAGCCATCGCCGTACTGATGTGCGGCATTGGTGCATGGTGGCTGCTGTCGGCTGGCCGCTCGGGCACCTCAATGGCAGCCATGCCGGAGGCCTCATCATCACAGGCCGGGTCTGCAAAACCCCTTGCCGCCGCATCGACAGCAGCCAGCAGCGCCAATACGGCGGTGGCGAGCCAGACCGGTGGCACGGGCAGCGATGTCTTTTTGACACCCGAGCTGCAACAGACTTTTGAAGCCATGCTGCTTGAAGCCTCCGGTGGCAGCGAGGTCACCAACCCCGCAAGCCTGAAAAGACGCCTGGCCGAACTGGTGCCCAAATATTTTCCGGCCGCACTGACTGCCAGAGCCACTGCGCTGATTGAGCGTTATGTGGATTACAGGGTTGCATTGAGCGAAAGACAGCCGCCTGCCGACCCCGGTGACCCCAGGGCACTTCGCAATGCCCTGGACGCCCGCCAGCGCGCCCGCGAAAGACATTTCGCCCCCGAAGAATACGAAGCCCTGTTTGCAAAAGAAGCCCAGCTGGACCGCTATACCCTGGCCAAGCTGGAGATTGAGCGCAACCCGGCCCTGAGTGCGGCACAAAAGCAGGCCGCCCTCAAGGACATTGAACAGGGCCTGAGCGCAGAGCAGCGCGCCCAACGCGAACAGGCCGTAGCCCATGTCGCGGTAGCCGCCCTGACCACCGCACTGGACGCCAAAAACGCCAGTGACATCGAACGTTTTGCACAACGCAGCGCCCAATACGGCGACGCCGCAGCCACACAGCTGGCCCAGCTTGACCGCGAAAACAGCGACTGGCAGGCCAGACTCAAGGAATACGCCAACGCCCAGGCCAAAAACGCCAGCCCCGAGCAACTGCAGCAACTGCGCCAGCAGCTGTTTTCAGAGCAGGAGCAGTTGCGCATCGAAGCGGCCCTGGCAGCAAGGCAACTGGTGCCTCAACAAAGTCCCTGATTTGGGTCTGCGTGCCGCACGACATATACGGCTGCAAGGCAATTTTGAGATGCACCTTCAGGTCATCTGCCTGTTTTTCACTTGGAAAAATCAAACCCTGGCAGCCATTTTCGCTCTAGTCAAAACCCAGAAAAACGGAAAAAGCCCTGAAAGCGCGGCATACGCAATAAACGCCACCTCCACCCCACCTGCAATCGTCGCCCCATGAACCATCGGGCCAGTCGCGGCTCCCAACAAAATGGCACCAGTGATCCAGGCACCTGCATGCCCAGGGCTGGCGGCCACCACCACAGCCTGCAGGCGGGCTGACAACACGTTCAAGGCCAGTTCCCAAATCAAAAAGCCGAGCAGAAACACCATGACCACCCACGAATAAGTCATCACCAGAATGCCTGCTGCCACCATGCAGCCCAGGCCCAGTAGCGTACGCGTGGCCGCAGAGGGTGAACCGGTCTTGCTGCTGTACAAAAGCACCAGCGCAGAAATCGTTTTGGACGCTGCAATGACAAAAGCAGCACCCACCAGGTCCAGCCCGCGTTGGGATGCAGACTGCATCGCGTAAGCCCAAAACCCAGGCTGCCCGACAAAAAATGCAAACACAACAATGAGCCCCGACCAGTTGCGCACTGCGGCAAGCGGATTGGTGTTGCCCACTACAGGCGGCACAGTCCCTATCTGGCGATACAGCCCCAGGCCAACACAAGCCGCCAGCGTAAAACTGCCCATCAGGCAATAAGCCAGCAAGGTGTAACTTTTTTGTCCACCCATTTGCGAAACCAAAACAATCACGGCGCTGGCTACAAACAGGGCAACTGCAAGGCGCAATGCAAACGCCTGCGGTTGGTTGGCCGCTGCTGCAGCCGTGGTGGCACCCAAAAACTGCAGGCCACCACAAGCCAAACCCACGACGTACCAAAGTGCCAGAAAAAAAGGCAAAAACCTGACCCCGATTGAAGTGGCTATCGCCACAACAATGGCGCTCAAAGCAAGCAGCGCATGCCAGCGGTTTAAAACCGAAAACCCCATGGCAGGCAACAACAAGGCACTTGAAAGCATGCCAATCAGAAACGCCGAACCCACCCAGCCGGCATACGCAATGTCCAGACGCCCCTCGGACACCAGCGTCAGCACCAGAAAAGGCAATATTTGCAGTGGCAGGGAACCCGCCGCCGAAAGAACACTGGCCCCAACAAGTACGCGCAAAACCAGTCCTATTCCACTATGCGCTTGGCGCGTTTTCTGAAACTCTGCCAATTGAGCTGAAGCCTTTGTGGCGGGGCGCACGTGGGTGCACATGACCGAAAAAAAGATGCGCCGATCACAAAGCCCGGTTGCAATCTAACACGATCAGGCTTGTCAATAGACAAGAATTAGTGAATTAGCGTAATGCAGTTGGTTTGAACAAGTTTTCTCCTACAAAATGAGGAGGCACAAATTTGTCACAGCTCTTACCATGTCCCAACTGATTGAACTGGCCCAAGCCATGAACCGAAGCACAAAAGTGCTTCTGGTGATGGACGTGGTTGAGTCCGTCAGGTTGATGGAACTGGACGCGGATGACTTTGTATTGCGGTGGCAACAATTGGTGCAACAGGCAGAGCAGGAAATATTGCCTCTGCATGGCGGACGTATTGTCAAAAGCCTGGGTGATGG
>JAZKIK010000684.1:0-4530 GCA_040384925.1 Pseudomonadota bacterium
GTAACACCTTGAACAACAGCTTGTATGGCAGTGTTGCTAATGACACCTTGTATGGCCTGAACGGTAACGATGCACTGCTGGGTGATGATGGCAACGACCGTCTGTATGGCGATGCTGACAACGACAGCCTCAATGGTGGCAATGGCGACGACACCCTGATAGGCGGTACAGGGTTTGACACCATGACCGGTGGCAATGGCAATGATGCCTATTATGTTGACAATGCCGGTGATGTGGTCACCGAAACAAGCGCCGCACCGGCAACCGGTGGTATGGATGCGGTGTACGTCTACATCAGCAGTTACACCCTGACCCAGAACGTCGAGCGCGGTGTCATCAAGACCAGCGCAGCGGCCAGTCTGACTGGCAACAGTCTGGATAACAGCTTGTTTGGTGGCTTCGGCAATGACAGTCTGGATGGTGGCATCGGCAAGGACACCATGACCGGTGGCGGTGGCGGTGACCTCTACCATGTTGACAACGCAGGTGACGAGGTCATCGAAATCAGCCACATCTTCGAAGGCGGCATGGACACCGTGTACAGCTACATCAGCAAGTACACCCTGGCAAACAACGTTGAAAGTGGTGTCATCGCGACCAGCGCAGCGGCCAGCCTGAGCGGCAACGCGCTGGACAACAGCCTGTATGGCGGTGCCGGCAATGACACCCTGATGGGCAATGCAGGTCCAGACAGTCTTTACGGTGCAGCGGGAGGTGACCAGTTGACGGGTGGATTGGGTGCAGACAGCTTTGTCTTCCAGGCTGGCAGCGGGCGTGATGTGATCCGCGACTTCAGCCGTGCAGAAGGCGACAGGATCAGCCTGCAGAGCAACCTCAATGGCTCAGGCATTACCAGTGCGGCCAGCGCGCTGGCCCATGTCAGTGACATTGGCGGCAATGCAGTGCTCAATATGGGTGATGGCAATATTGCTATCTTGGTGGGCATACACACCGCAGACCTGACGGCGGCGGACTTCATGGTGTTTTAAATGTCACCGTGCCAGACACTTCAGGACTGGTTTTCCCGTCATCAAGGCACGATGGCAATCAGCCGCGCCGGAAAACCAGAGCCACCCCTGGGTTTTGGAAAAGTCACCATCAGCAGCGCCCCGGCCTCGGGCACCTGTTCCAGATTGGCCATCAGCTCGATCTGGAAATGGTTGGTTTTAAGGATGTAGGACTCCAGCGAGTAGTCGTCCTTTGAGGTCGCCAGACCGGGGTCGGTATCGGTGGTTTCATGCCCTGCTGCGGTAATGCCGCGCTTTTCAAACAGATATTCCAGCACAGCCTTGCTCCAGCCAGGGTAATGCGCCACACCCTGAGCGTCCACATTCTGCATCGCCGCATCACTGGGCCAGCGTTTGGCCCAGTCAGTACGCATGGCCACAAAGGAACCTTTTGGGATCAGCCCATGGCGCTTTTCCCAGCGCTTCACATCCTCCATCGTGATGGTGTAGTCCGGGTTGCGCGCCACCTGTTCATGCACATCCAGCACCACCAACCGCAAAAGCATCTCATCAGGCCGAATAGCGTCCACAGACCGCAGCCCCGCATGAAAGTGCGAAGGCGCATCAATATGTGTGCCCCATTGCCCCACAAAACTGAAACGCTCCACAAAAAAGCCGTCTTTTTCAATGGTGTAAAGCGTGGTGTTTTCCTGGTCCTTGAAACCCTTCCAGTGTGGAATGCCTGGGCCAAAGGCATGCGTCAGGTCAACAAAACGGCTGGCTTTCAGGGTTTTAAAGGCTTTTTCAACAGCAGCCGCCCGGGATGTGTCTGCCCATGTGGCGGAGGGCAGCATGGCAAATGCCAGGCCTGCGCATAGAGCCAGATTTTTGATGGTTTTTGGTAAATTTGGCATGGATATCCTTTGGGTCAAGAAGGCAATACTGATTCAGTTGTAGGTCGGGTTAGCAACGCGTAACCCGACATCCGCCGTTGCTACCCCCCGCCAGTTCGTCGCGTTACGCCCTGTGGGCTAACACGACCTACGGCTATCAAAAAACCTATAGTCGAAACAATGGCTTGGGGTTAAAGCAGGCATCCGGCATACTAAAAACATCCATCAAAAAAAGCAATTCAGGGAGTCTCATGGCCGCACCGCACAAACTGCGTATCCTGCATATTTCAGACCTGCATATTGGCAAAGAAAAAACTTCGGGCTGGCGCACACGGCGTGTGATGGGCGAAAAATGGGAGCAAAACCTCAAAGACATCGTTGCCGATGGCAAGGTGGATCTGGTTTGTTTTACCGGTGATATCGCACAGTCCGGCCAGCCAGACCAATACAAGGAGGCCACGGTTTTTGTGCATGAGGTGTTGAAGGTGCTCGGCGTGCCTTTGGAGCGCTTTTTTTGTGTGCCGGGTAATCACGATATAGATCGCACGATTGAAGAGGGCGCATGGAAAGAAATGCGCAAAGGTGCCTGGGCGGGTGATAGCGGCCAGTTTGCTCGATGGATGGCCGGTGGCAGCACACCGTGGGGGTTTCAGCATGCTTGGCGCGACGGCATCATCCAGCGGCAATCTGCCTACCACCAATGGTTGACGGACATGGGCCTGGCGCACTTCCTGCCCGTGGCCAGCCCACATGGCCGTCTGGGCTACCGCGTCAGGCTTGATGATCTTGGTTTTGGCGCACCTTTAAACATCATCGGTCTGGATAGCGCCTGGTTGGCAGGTGATGAGCGCGACACCGGGCAGCTTCGCATCACCGATGAACAAATCGGGCGCTTGTTGACTGACCAGGGTAAAAAACTCGATGGCTGGTCAATTGCCTTGTTGCATCACCCGCTGAAGGATTTGGCTGATGACCATGAAACCGAACGTCTGCTGGCCGAATACGGCGTGGGACTGGTCTTGCACGGACATTTGCATGACGCCAAAATCTCCCGCTGGACAACACCTTCCAGCTCGCTTCATATTTCTGCAGCTGGTTGCCTGTATGAAGATGACCGTTACCCCAACAGCTGCCAGGTACTGGATATAGAACTACCACACAGCAAATCTCTGGAGCCGACCCGGTTATGGGCACGAAGCTGGTCAAAACGCGGCCACTGGTTCAGCGATGACGGTCTTTACCCCGGCAGCCAGGGTGGCAAACTGGCTCTGGTGCCGCCAGCCTCCCTGCAGCCGCCACCACCTTTTATTGGCGGCGAATTTATTGGCCGTGAGGCCGAACTGAAAAAAATCTGCGCCGCACTGCTGCCCGCAGCCGGTCAGCCCACGCGCCCAACCTTGCTGTGCTGCGCCATGGAAGGCATGGCTGGTGTCGGCAAAACATCTATTGCCGAACATTTTGTGCAACAACACTGGATGCCCGCCATCGGTCAACCTGCCGACACCAACCCGGCCGATTGCCATCTGCGGCTGATACTGCCGCCACCAGCGTCAGATGTGGCCCCCACCGCTCAAGACCTGGGCCAGCAGCTGGCTGACCGGCTGCGCAGCACCGGCCCGGCGGCCAGCTTATGGATGCGACTGGCCCTTGCCCTGTCATCCGGGTCAGGCAGCAAACCCTGGCTGCTGCTGATTGAAAACGTCGATTCGCCCGAACAGGCCGGTGCTGTGGGGGAACTGGTTAACCGCTTACCTGGCTGTCCGGTGCTGGTCACTGCACGTTTTCAGCGTCTGGGCGGCTCGGGCTGGACGCGAGTGCCCGTGCAACCCATGACAACAGATGACGCACGCCAACTGCTGCTGTCTGAAACCGGTGACGAAGGCCATGGCCTGAGCTCTGCCGAGGCCGATGAACTGGTGCAGGCTTTGGGTCATTTGCCGCTGGCGCTGCATATTGCCGCCAGCCACTTGCGCATGGGCCTGACACCCAGAGCTTTTTTGTCAGAGATGCGCCGTTTGGGACTTGATCTGGAACCTGCCGAACCCGGCGACCCGCGCCTGACCGCAGACCGCGCCCGCGCCATTGTGAAGTCATCGTTTTTGCTGTCATGGCAGGTTTGGCGCCAAACACCCAACGGCGAAACACGCTGGCCAGATTCGCTGGTTGCGCTGGCGCATGGGCCAGCTACGCTGATAGGCAACTCACTTGCTGCAGCGATCACGGGTCTGGATGAGGACGCTTATCCGCTCTTTGCCAGCGCAGCCGCCCGCCTGAGCCTGCTGATGTATGACCCCAAGCTACAGCAAAGCACGCTGCACCCGCTGATTGCCGAGTTTTTGCGTGCCCAGACCGGGCCGACTGCGGATGAGGTGCTGAAAAAAATGACTGGCTGGTTTATGCCACGACTGCCTGCGACAGACAACGCAGCGCAGGGCGATAACTGGCGGCTAATTGGGCAAGAGCAACTGGCCCTGAACCATTGGCTGGCGCAGTTGCCACTTGCAGAAGGTCTGGCGGCCGAACGTGCAGGAAGTGGTTTCTCCCAAATAGCCGGCCCCTATGGTGCATGGCGTAGCTTGTGCTCACGTCTGCTGGCCCAGACACAGGAGCCACAACACCTAAGCAATCTGTGGTGGACAGCCGGGCAACTGGCCCTTCGTTCTGGTGACCCGGAAGCCGCCTTGCTGGTG
>JAZKIK010000685.1:0-2885 GCA_040384925.1 Pseudomonadota bacterium
TCAGGCCCAGCTTGGCAATGCTGGCATGCTGGTACTGCGCCACGCCCACGGCCAGCACGTAAAGCCTGGGGTGGATCTGAAAGCCTGCACCCGCAGCACTTGCGGGCATTGCCCCCGTCCACTGCACCCGCACCACGGACGGGCTGCTGGTGGCATGGCGGTTGGCGGCAAACACCTGTATCTCGCTGTCCTGCGCGGGCACGGTCACAATCAGCTCGCGCTCGTCGCTGCTCTGGCCGTTGTTGTCGGTGCGGACCAGGCCCCTGGCGTCAGGCTGCAGTTGGCCGTTGACACGAACCTGCCACTGCGTCACAGGTGCATCGGCGGCAGTGCGGGCGCGCACACGCAGGGTGACTTGCGGGCTGCTGGTGCGCAGCTCGGTACCGCTTAGCACATCCACCACGGGCGGAAGCACCTGGGCCACTGACACCGGTGCTTCCTGGCGGCGGTTGGCCGCCTGGTCAGCCTGCTTCAAGGCCTCACCTTCATCCAGCGTGTCCAGCAGCCGGTCAATCACATCGGGGCGGTAGAACTTGCTGCGAAAGCGGCTGGCGGGAAAGAAGTCAGCTGCCTGATCCTGGCCGCGGTTGACATGCCAGCCTATCAGTTCCTCTGCGCCTGGGCTGGCATCGTAATAACCCGAGGGGCTCCACAGCACCCAGCGCTTGCGGTCGGCATGTGGAAAGAAGGCCAGCAACTCCTGGCCATCGCTCAGGCGGTGCCAGCGGATCGTGCCATCACCGTAGGCTGCCACAACCACCTTGCCTGTCGGCGGAGTATTCACACCCCAGGTGACGCCTGGAACCTCTTTTTCCCAGCGCTGCTGGCCATCCCGCCCAAACAGTCGCAGGCTGAAGTCGGCCCCCAGCACAAAGCTGCTTGCATCCGGGGTAATGGCCAGGCTGCGGGCGGTTTCGTAGGGCTGAAGCACCAGGGGTTTGCCATCAAGTTTGGGGCTGGTGGTATTGATCCAGTCCTCAAGCTTCAGGTCCGTGATGCGTGGGGCCAGCCCTGCTGTGAGGTTGCCGGGTTGCAATTGACGCCGCCGCAGGTCAAACCAGTGGGGTGGTTTGCCAAAAATTTCATACCCAAACTGTAACTGGGTGCCGCTGGCATCAAGCAAAAAGGCATTGCCTCGACTGTCGCGCAAATCCGCAATGGGTGCGGTGCCACGGGCCTGCCAGTTGCCATCTGTACCCAGAACACCCCAGATGGGGCCGCTTGCACCTAGCAGCCAGCCGCCCTGGGGTAACGAGGCAAGAGACTGCACGGTATTGCCTGCTGTAGGCGTATCCTGCGCAGGCCCCCGCCCTGCCTGTGTCCAGCGTCGCGCGGGACGGCGGCCATTGACGCTCCATCGTCCCCCCGCCACCAGGGTTTGCCCGTCAGCACTCCATGCCACGCTGGAAAGGTCGCCGTTTTTAACTTCTTGCGTATCAGGAGAAAACTGCCAGGCCAGGCTGCTGCCATCGAGCACATCCACACGCGTGATGTCTCCATAGCCTACCGCCACACTGCGGCCATTGGGAGAAAAGGCCACACCAAAGGGGTCTTCTCCCCCAGGGGCTTTGATTTCTGCCAGCTTGATTAACGCCCCGGACTGGATACGGTACAGGCGCAGCTTACCGTCTTCATTACTGGTCACCAGTTTGCCGTCCGGGCTCCAGTGGGCACCATAACTGGCACCGCCATAGGCACTATCAGCCAGAGCAATACCGCCCTGGCGCAAGTCCCAGACCCGCACACCGTTTTTACCGCCCAGGCCAGCGGCCAGCCAGCGGCCATCGGCGCTGAAGGTCAATTGAAAAATGACATTGGGCAGACCACCCAGTCGGCGGATCAATTGGCCGCTGCTGCGCTCAAAGATATACACGGTATTCCCACTGTCCGAGCCCAACTTGGTCCAGCCAGCCACAGCCACCGTACTGCCATCGGGCGACAGGGCCACGGCATACAGCTTGCCTTCATCGCCAGGCTCGATAGGCGGGCGCAGGATCTGCAGCAAGCGGCCTGTGGCCACATCCCATACACGGGCTGTTTTGTCATTACTGGCGCTGACGGCATAACGGCCAGCGGCATCGGTGGCTATACGTTTGATCGCCACCGTATGCATGCCTGCTTCAATGCGCAGCATGGGTTCGGCAGGGGGTGGGGCCGCCTGTGCGGTGTGGGCCAGCCCAAACAACAACACCCCGGCCAGCAAGCCGGCCCATCGCCGCAGCGTCATGCCTATCGCTGCGCAGCCTTTGGCTGCCCTCCCTTGCATTTTGTCGATCATGGCTTCCCTCTAATTTGCCTGACGTTTTTCTGATTTTTACTGCTATTTAATCAGGTTTTGGGTTCTGCATTCGGCTGAATCACCAGGGCGGCCAGGCTGTCCATTCACTTCACCACCGCCAGCGGAAAGTCTGCCACCCCACCTGGGGCCTGTGTCACCGGGCTTTGTTTGCCGCCGGTGAGCTGCTTGACTCGCTCGCTGATATACAGATCCAGCATCTTGTGAGTGATGCGGCCGGTGTTCTGGTAGTTGGCTTTTCCGCCCAGGCCTTCCACCACGGCTTTGGTGAATGCACCGTTGCCCCAGACTGCATTTTCATAACTGAGCTGGCGGCCCGTTGAGCTGCTGAAGACCACCACACCGCTGGATGCGCTGGAGAGTTCGTTGATCACGCCCATCACATCGTTGTTCATGGACCGGCTGAGCGTGCCGCTGCTGCCCAGCACATTGCCGCTGTAGCAGGTGTCCAGAAAAAATACCGACTTGCCCGGCAGTGCTGCCAGCACTACGAGCCCAGCATTACCGCCATACTGCTGGGGGATGCGATGGTCACGAAGGTCGCCGGCAACCAAGGCCAGATCACGCTCAAAGGCGTGGCGATCACCGA
>JAZKIK010000685.1:2895-3999 GCA_040384925.1 Pseudomonadota bacterium
CTTGCCCGGCAGTGCTGCCAGGGTCTTGCGGAACTCGTCCATGGGCACACCGGTACGGCGCAGGCGCTCCGGGTCTGCGTTGACGGGCAAATAGGTGTAGCTTTGGGGTGTCTCATTCACACCGTGGCCAGCCAGAAACACCATGGCCACATCATGCTGGGTGACCTGCTTTTGCAGCCAGTCCAGCCCGTCGACCACCGCATCGGCCGTGGCCTCTGCGTCGGTCAGCAGTTTGACCTTGACTTCCCTGTACAGACGGCCCTCTTGTGCCTGCATGGCGGCAGCAAAGTCACGCGCGTCCTTGGCGCTCAGGCCCAGCTTGGCAATGCTGGCATGCTGGTACTGCGCCACGCCCACGGCCAGCACGTAAAGCCTGGGGTGGATCTGAAAGCCTGCACCCGCAGCACTTGCGGGCATTGCCCCCGTCCACTGCACCCGCACCACGGACGGGCTGCTGGTGGCATGGCGGTTGGCGGCAAACACCTGTATCTCGCTGTCCTGCGCGGGCACGGTCACAATCAGCTCGCGCTCGTCGCTGCTCTGGCCGTTGTTGTCGGTGCGGACCAGGCCCCTGGCGTCAGGCTGCAGTTGGCCGTTGACACGAACCTGCCACTGCGTCACAGGTGCATCGGCGGCAGTGCGGGCGCGCACACGCAGGGTGACTTGCGGGCTGCTGGTGCGCAGCTCGGTACCGCTTAGCACATCCACCACGGGCGGAAGCACCTGGGCCACTGACACCGGTGCTTCCTGGCGGCGGTTGGCCGCCTGGTCAGCCTGCTTCAAGGCCTCACCTTCATCCAGCGTGTCCAGCAGCCGGTCAATCACATCGGGGCGGTAGAACTTGCTGCGAAAGCGGCTGGCGGGAAAGAAGTCAGCTGCCTGATCCTGGCCGCGGTTGACATGCCAGCCTATCAGTTCCTCTGCGCCTGGGCTGGCATCGTAATAACCCGAGGGGCTCCACAGCACCCAGCGCTTGCGGTCGGCATGTGGAAAGAAGGCCAGCAACTCCTGGCCATCGCTCAGGCGGTGCCAGCGGATCGTGCCATCACCGTAGGCTGCCACAACCACCTTGCCTGTCGGCGGAGTATTCACACCCCAGGTGAC
>JAZKIK010000686.1:0-5973 GCA_040384925.1 Pseudomonadota bacterium
GCAACCACAGCGGCCAGGACGAGAGATTTGTTCATTTTTTACTATCCTTGAAGATTAAAGAAAACAATTTCTGGAAATTGTCAAAGGTTTGAATCAATTGATTCGTGAAATATTCGACTGGGTAAAACGGATTGACGCTCTTTTACCCAACTTTCGATTATATGCCGGAATCAAGACGCACAAATTTGAGGCCTGACAGATCTGAAAAAGTGCAAACAAGGCACCAAAACCGCCCCCAGACAAGTACAGAACGGGCTAAATTCCCAGCGTGCTGGCGGGAAATGATGCTGAGCTCTGGCGCAGGCATTCGTCAAGCCGCTCCTTCAGGGCGACGCGCCGTGCAGCCTCAAAGCCCGACATGCCCACCGAACGGGCCAGATCAAGCCGCTGGAAAACCCAGCCCGGACTCCACAAGGCACTCGGAAAGTCCTCAGCTGATATGGCCGCATTGCGGCGACACTCAATCAGATGTGACCAGGTACGACGCCAGCTGACAAAGCGTGCATGTCGCCGCGCAAGTTCATCATAATTTTTTGCCAGCATGGTGAACTTGCGGCCCGACTGCGACCAGTCGTTCAGCGCCTGCGCCACCACTCGCTCACCCAGTGGCCAGTCCTCAAAACTGGCGTCACTCAGAATGATTTCGCGCCAACCCTGGGCCGCCGCCGCTTTCAGCGCAAGGCGGATCAGGTCAGCAAACTCGGCCGACCCACTGAACCGTCCTTCAGGCAAAACCAATACATCAGCTTGCGGATCCTGTTCACTGTTCATGACTTCTTCACCTTTGATAAAAACAAGTCAATCTTGCCTCGTGATGACTAGTCCATGCAATCAGGTCTTGACCCAGCCTTCCTGATACCAGTCGGCCAGCAAATCCAGCGCAGAGGCGCTGGCCTTTGCAAGCTCTTTTGCAGTCAGAAACCGTTGATCAGCCAAGCGCTGCATCAGGCGAGCATCCGCACCTTTGGCGCGGTAGCTTTCACCATTGATAAAAATGTGATGCGCGTCATACATCATGCGGGTCTGTGCCGCCAGATAAAGGTCGGCACCACTGCTGGCGGCGTCCCATGCCTGCAGTACTTCATCAAAATACACTGCAGGTTTCAACGCGGTCATGTATTCGCCCAAGGCACACCCAAGCGCCAGCGGGTCTTTTAAAGCCTGGGCAATCGCTTCAGCTGCAAAAGCCGTCAGTTCAGGCGGCATGGCGGCTGGTGTATCTGTGGCCTGCTGGCCTGGGTCACGATAGAGTATCTGCGGCTTGACTGCCGGGGCTGCCTCGCCATCGCCCGCCGCACTTTCGTCATCGTCTTCATTGAACTCCGCCAGACGGTGCAATAACTCGGCCGCCAGTTCGCGCCGGGCCGGTGCCCTGAACCCGATTGAATAAGTCATGCAATCAGCAGTTTTGCCGTCAGGTCCCGTGCATTCCTCGGCCACCCCGTCATGCGCGTATCGCGGCGGCAGATACAGCATGTCGCCTGCCTCCAGCACAAACTCTTCTTCAACCTCAAAATTCTGCAGGATTTTCAAAGGCGCACCTGGCTGCAGGCTCAGGTCTTTTTGACGGCTGATTTTCCAGCGCCTGCGTCCGCTGGCCTGCAGCAAAAACACATCGTAACTGTCAAAGTGTGGTCCGACGCCACCACCCGTGGTGGCAAAGGAAATCATCAGATCATCAAGCCGCGCATCCGGCACAAAACGAAAACGCTGAAGCAGCTGATGCACGCCAGCATCATGAAGATCCACGCCCTGCACAAGCAGGGTCCAGTCGGCCTGGCTCAATGATGGCAGGCTGCGCGCAGCAAAAGGACCGTTTTTCATCTGCCAGCCAGTGCCTTTTTGGGCAATCAGCCGGGACTCCACATCCTCGCTTGCCGCCAGCTTGAACAAGGCCTGGCGAGTCAGCAGCGGCTTGAAGCCGGGTATCGCCTGGCGCACCACCAGCGGCTTTTTTTGCCAATGGCGTTGCATGAATTGGGCTGGGCTTAGACCAGCAAGAAGGGGCGAGGCTTGATTTACATCCATGGGACAATTGTCGGATGAAAATCACCCCTCAATGCGTTGTAGCCCTGACATGGACGCTGAAAGATACTCTGGGCGAAGTGCTGGACGAACTCGACGAGCCGGTTGAGTTCCTGCTCGGCGGCAAGGACCTGCTGGCCAAAATCGAAGAAGAATTGCAAGGTCACGAAGCTGGCGACAAGCTTGAGTTGCATCTGGAGCCAGAGCATGCTTTTGGCGACTATGACGAAAACCTGGTTTTTCTCGAATCACGCAAGCTCTTCCCGACCGAGCTTGAAGAAGGCATGACTTTTGACGGTGCGGCAATGCCCGCCGGATCAAGCCCTGAAATTCCGCAGATCTACATCTACACCGTGACGGAAATTTATCCCGAGCATGTGGTGCTTGACGGCAATCACCCACTTTCAGGCATTGCCATCCGGCTCACGCTCAAGGTCGAATCTGTCAGGGAAGCGACTGAAAGCGAAGTCGGCCAAGGTAGCCTGGGAACAGGTTTTTTCAAACTTGAACCCATGGCCAGCGAAAGCAACACGATTCACTGACAGGCGCTTATCGGCTGACGTGCGCCTGCAGCATTAAAAACGGTACAGCTGGCCGTTTTCAATCTTTACGCGGTCACCTGCGCGCAGGTTTGTACCGGCGGCCATGTCGTAGGTGCGTTGCGCGCCCTGGTCGGTCTGAACCGAGATCCGGTAAGACTCGACGATCTGGGTATTTGAGTTTCGTTCAATCGCATTACCGGCAAGCGCGCCACCGGCGATACCGGCAACCCGGGCCACGTCACGGCCAGAACCGCCGCCGATCTGATTGCCAATCACCGCTCCCGCTATGCCACCAATGATGGCACCCGCACCGCTGGTGCGACCCGGCTCCTGGGTTTGTACGACCTGGACACCGGTAACCCGTCCGTATTCAACATACACCTGGTTGTTGGCTGAGGGGTACTGGTTTGGATAGGACGATGCGGGATACGAAGTCGTTGGGTATGAGTTGGCCGGATAGGAAGCCATTGTTGAACTTGGAGCCATGGGCTGCGAGCCACAGGCGGCCAGTGTAGCCAGCAAAACGCCCGAAATTGCGATTGAGCCAAGACGTCTGGAAATGAGCATTTGATTCTCCGGTAGTGAATATCAGCGGCATGCCGTCTTCAGAATCGAGGGCTGGACCAGCCTCTGATTGCTGAAGCGGACGGCTCCGCCATCAGCAGATTACACGACCAGTCTCAAATTGCAATGGTCAGCAGCAAAGCACCACTGCAGTAAGTCATCACCAGCATGACCTGTAGGTCAATTCTGACGAACCGAAGCCTGCAGAGACTGTCTTCAAGCCTTGCCGGTGGAGCCGTAACCACCTTCCCCGCGCTCACTGGCCGGGAATTCACTCACCACATTGAACTCCGCCTGCATGACAGGAACGATGACCAGTTGGGCAATACGTTCCATCGGCGCTATGGTGAAAGCCGTGTCGCTGCGGTTCCATGCGCTGACCATCAACTGGCCCTGATAGTCGCTGTCTATCAAACCGACCAGATTGCCAAGCACGATGCCGTGTTTATGCCCTAGCCCGGAGCGCGGCAGTATCAGTGCGGCATATCCAGGGTTGTGCAGATAGATTGCTATGCCGACTGGAATCAGCTGCCAGGCGTTGGCAGACAGCGTCAGGGGGGCATCAAGACAGGCGCGCAGGTCAAGACCGGCACTGCCTGGCGTTGCATAAGCTGGCAGATTGCTTTGCAGGCGGGCATCAATAATTTTGAGGTCGATTTTCATTGTTGTGTTCAGGAGTCTGTTTTGTATTGCTGCTGCGTTCAGCGGCTTGCCATGCGGGCGGCAATCTCTGCAACCAGCCGCCGTGCCAGTGCCAGTTTGGACGCGCGCGGCAACTCGGTGCTGCCGTGTTCATCGACCAGCAAGAGTGCGTTGTGGTCTTGCCCAAAAGTGTCGGGGCCGATATTGCCGACCAGAAGCGGCACTTTTTTACGCAGGCGTTTGGCCTGGGCGTTGTCCAGCAAGTCGTGGCTTTCTGCTGCAAAACCAACACAAAACAGCTGGCCACTCTGGGCCGATGCACTCTGCGCTACGGTAGCCAGAATGTCGGTGTTTTCGGTAAAGGCAAGCTGTGGCGTCTGGCCAGAACCGTCTTTTTTTATTTTTTGTGTTGAAGGTGCTGCTGGCCGCCAGTCCGCCACCGCAGCAGTTGCCACAAAAACAGTTGCCGACTGTGCACGCTGCATCACCGCGTCAAGCATGTTTGATGCTGATCTGACGTCAAAACGGCTGACACCGCGTGGCGTCGGCAAACTGACAGGGCCTGCAATCAGCGTAACCTCTGCACCGGCCTCACGCGCAGCGCGGGCAATGGCAAAACCCATTTTTCCGCTTGAAAGGTTGGTGATGCCGCGCACCGGGTCAATCGCTTCGTAAGTTGGCCCGGCCGTCACCAGAAGACGCTGGCCAGCCAGCACCTTGGGTGTAAAAAACGCAACGATGTCCTCCAGCAACTGGTCGGGCTCCAGCATGCGGCCGTCACCGGTTTCACCACAGGCCTGAAAACCATTTCCGACACCCAATACTTTTGCACCATCGGCTTCGAGCTGGACAAAGTTGCGTTGTGTTGCCGGGTGTGCATACATTTCGCGGTTCATTGCTGGCGCCACCAGCAGGGGCACCTTGCCTATGGGCCGGGCCAGGCACATCAGGCTCAGCAAGTCATCAGCACGGCCATGCAGCAGTTTGGCCATGAAGTCGGCACTCAAGGGCGCAATCAATATTGCATCAGCCTCGCGTGACAGGTTGATATGCGCCATGTTGTTGGCCTCACGGCTGTCCCACTGGCTGGTGTAAACCGTACGGCCGCTGAGGGCCTGCATGGTCACAGGCGTGATGAACTGTTCTGCCGCTTCGGTCATGACCACCTGCACCGTGGCACCGGCCTTGACCAGCGCGCGGCAGAGTTCGGCGGCCTTGTAACAGGCGATGCCGCCCGTCAGGCCGAGTACAAAATGTTTGCCAGTCAGCTCGGGCGCGTCAGGCGCAGGCAGGCTGGGCAATGGAGTTGCTTGATTCGTCATGGCTGGCAATGTAGCAGCAAGTGAGGTCTGGCGGGCGGGACGGGCGGCCTGGCCGCAACCCCCTATAATCCTTGTTTACCACCTCAGCGAACTTCCGGTTCGTCTCTGACATGACCAAATTTGTCTTCGTCACCGGCGGTGTGGTGTCTTCCCTGGGCAAGGGAATCGCCTCAGCCTCCTTAGCCGCGCTCCTCGAATCGCGAGGCCTTAAAGTCACTTTAATCAAGCTCGATCCATATCTCAATGTGGATCCGGGCACCATGTCACCGTTTCAGCACGGTGAAGTGTTTGTGACTGACGACGGCGCAGAAACCGACCTTGATCTGGGCCACTATGAGCGTTTCATCGAAACGCGCATGAAAAAGGCCAACAATTTCACCACCGGCCAGATTTACAAAAGCGTGCTCGAAAAAGAGCGCCGCGGCGACTACCTCGGCAAAACCGTTCAGGTCATTCCGCACGTCACCAATGAAATTCAGGATTTTGTCAAACGCGGTGCCGGTTATGAAACCGCCGATGCAGTTGATGTGGCCATTGTTGAGATCGGCGGCACTGTGGGTGACATCGAGTCCCTGCCCTTTCTGGAGGCCGTGCGCCAGATGAGCCTGCGGCTTGGCCCCAACAACAGTGCCTTTGTTCACCTCAGCTACGTGCCGTGGATTGCTGCGGCAGGCGAACTCAAGACCAAACCAACCCAGCATACAGCCAAACAGCTGCGTGAAATCGGCATTCAGGCCGACGTCTTGTTGTGCCGTGCAGACCGGCGCATCCCGGATGAAGAGCGGGAAAAGATTTCGCTGTTCTCCAACGTGCCGCTGTGGGGTGTGATCTCCATGTGGGACGTGGACACCATCTACAAGGTGCCGCGCATGCTGCAC
>JAZKIK010000687.1:0-13995 GCA_040384925.1 Pseudomonadota bacterium
AAAAACCTCAACCCGTTCCAGAAATTCAGCCGCGATGTACTGGCGCGGCAACATGCCATACAGGCCGTTGTAGGCCACGTCATCTGAATAAACCGGAAAACCGCGCACGATGTAAACCTCCTGGAAATTTCCAAAACCACGCGCCTGGCGCACCGACGGGTCATTCAGCAGCACATCGGCCACACTTTTGGCCTGCTGGTCCTGAATCAGCTCGTTGGTGTAGCTGGTGCTGGAAAAAGGCGTGTCCATCAGGTCCTGATTGCCCAGAATCCCCACCCGCCCGCCACGTGCGACCTGGCCACCGGCAAATGGTTTGGTCAGCCCTTCGGCAGACGCATCAGCGCTGCTGGTGACAGTAACCGTTGCCAGCGTCGCTGAAGCACCCGCAGCTGTCGATGTTTGTGCGTGGGCAAAAGGCAGACACAGCGAAAGCACGGCCGCAGTCGCAACCGGAGTGAGGGTAAAACGCAAGGATGGCATATCGTTCTGCAAGAGTATTTACAAATGTTAATGAGAACGATTATTATTAACTATTGGAGTTGTGCGCTGACCTGACTGGAGGTTTAAAGGTGGAATTGGGGTGACAAGCCGTTGTTTGCGGGCAACGGCGCCGAATGCTTCGGCTGGGAGCAGTCAAGGCAGGCTGCAGGTTTTTGATGGCCAAAATGCAGTGAATCGGCCTTTTGCCCCAAACCTCAGGTCAGCAAGGTCCGGTCAGCCCTGGCTGCGAAATGCCCGGCTTGAAATCGCAACGGTGTTTTTGTCGGGATCTTTTGTATTGGCGAAGGAATAAGCCTTGGCTTGATGTGTGCTGCCAAAAACCAGGCCCAGCTCGACGCTGTTTTTCTTGAAAGCTTCAATGTCCTGAACGGCAAAGACCAGTTTGACACCGACCTGCCCGAGCTTGACGCTTTTCGCGGCCTGATGAATCAGGATGCCGGCTCCACCAGCGGGTGCCCTGAGTTCGATCAGACCTTCAACGACCTCGCCGCTGGTCTCGAAGCCAAAAAACCGGCTGTAAAAGTCGGCGGTTTTCTTCATGTCTCTGGCGTAGATGATGATGGTGTTCAGGGGTATGTTCATGGTGATTCAAGGGGGGCTTGCCAGGACGGTATGAGGGCCTGTACTTTCAGTGGCAAAACAAGGTTCTGGAACCCTCACCCCTCCAGCTTCCCACCCTCAAACACCTTCAATTCCCCAGGCGCAAAAGCTGTCCAGTTTTCGTTGGTGGTCAGCGGTGCACTGACCACCACGGCAATCCTGTCAGTCGGACGGGTGTGGTCGGCAAAGTTGATGCTTACATCTTCGTCGCTCAGGGTGGCGTGGGCAAACGGGTGTTTGCGTTCCACGTAATACAAAATTTGTGAGCCGGGGTTTGACGAGGCGTGGGCCCACAGTGCCTGGCCGTTGCTCAGCAAAAAGTTGAAAGTGCCGTACGGGGCGATTTTTGCGGCGAGTTCCCGCAGGGTGATGCTGAGTTCGGCCACGCTGGGCAAACCGGCGTGGGACTTGGCCAGCTCCTGCATGATCCAGCAAAAGGCGCGTTCGCTGTCGGTGCTGCCTACCGGTTTGAAGCTGGCGTGCAGGCGCGGCGCAAAGTCCTTCAGATCGCCGTTGTGGGCAAACACCCAGTAGCGGCCCCACAGCTCCCGCACAAAAGGGTGGCAGTTTTCAAGAGCAACCCGGCCCTGGGTGGCTTTGCGGATGTGCGAGATGACGTTGCGGCTTTTGATTGGGTAACGGCTGATCAGCTCGGCCACGGGTGAGGAGCAGGCGGGCTGGTGATCAACAAAATGGCGCAGGCCCTTGTCGGTTTCGGCACTTTCACCTTCAAAAAAAGCAATGCCCCAGCCGTCGGCGTGGTGGTCGGTGGCACCGCCGCGCTGTGCAAAACCGCGAAAACTGAAGGTCACGTCAGTGGGGGTGTTGCAGTTCATGCCCAGAAGTTGGCACATGGTCAGTCCGCTTCCGGGGTGGTCGCTGGCGTGTTCTCACGCAATTGCCAGGCGGCAAATATGGCCAGCGCACACATTGCTGAAAGCATGAAAAATGCCTCGTTGAAGGCGGCCAGCCGGGCCGGGCTGGTGCTGGCATTGGCAAAAGAATCCCCGTGTGCAGCCAGCCGCCATTCAAGCACGATGCCGCACAGGCTGACACCAATCGCACCGCCCAGCATGCGCAGGAAGTTGATGGCGCTTGAGCCCTGCGAGAGCAGATCCTTGTGCAGCGGGCGCAGTGAACCGAGGTTGAGCGAGGGCAGGATAAAACCCAGGCCGATGCGGCCCACAATGGCCCAGACCACCAGCACCCACAGGGCTGAAGTCAGGGTGACTGTGCCCATCAGTGCAAAAGACGTGGCCAGCAGGCCCAGGCCTGTGCTGACCAGCAGCCAGGTCGGGTGTCTGTCGGCCAGCCGCCCGACCATGGCAATCGTGATGGCCAGCACCAGCCCGGCGGGCAGCAAGATGGTGCCGACATGCGAGGCCGACAACTTCAGCCCCAGCTGCATGTAAACCGGCAGCAGATAGGTGGAACCAAACAGCGCCGTGCCATAGATAAAAGCCACCACGCTGCCCATGGCAAACGAGCGGTATGAAAACAGCGCCAGATTCATCAGCGGTGCGCCCCCGGCTGCGGCCAGACGGCGTTGCCACCAGATAAATGCCATCAGCATGACGGCGGCTATGGCCAGCAAGACACCCGCCTCTAGCGCGCTGCCGCCATGCAGCTCGACCATGCCATTGAGCAGACACAGCGTGCCGACCGCGCCCAGCAGCAGGCCGCGCCAGTCCAGGCTGCCACCATTGCGGCTGGCCGCCACACCACCGGGTGCGGTGGTGGGCACATATTTGTAAGCCATCCACAAAGAGGCGATACACAGCGGCACCACCATGAAAAAGATGGATCGCCAGCCAAACAGGTCAACCAGCACACCGCCAATGCTGGGGCCAAGCGCAGGCGCCAGCACCACACCCATGCCAAAAAAACCGCTGGCCCGGCCCTGCTCGTGTGGGGCAAAAGCCCGCATGATGATGATGGCCGGAATCGGCTGCACCACACCAGCGGCCAGCCCTTCAGCCACACGCGCACCCAGCACCAGGCTGAAATGATTGGCAAAACCGCCCACAATGCCGCCCGCCATCAGCAGCAGCATGCAGCCGACGTAAGTGCGCCGATAGCCGTAACGGGCCAGCAGCCAGGGTGTGGTCAGCATCGACACCGTCATCGCCACCATGAATCCCGAGCTGACCCACTGGGCGCGCTCCTGCCCCAGGATGAAGTGATGGCTCATGTCGGGAATCGCCACGTTGATAATGGTGGACGACATGATGGATGCCATCGTGCCAATCATGACCGACAGCAAAAGCAGCCAGCGGTAACGCTCGCCATAGTGGGCCTGCATTTCAGGCAGCGTGGCAGGTCGGGTCAAGGTGGTCTCGCTTGGGATGCGCCAGGCTCGGGAAAGTGAAGCGGTTTATTCGCGTGGTTCAGACCACAGCTTGCCGCCTGTGGCCCAGTTGTCGCGTTTGATGTCGGTGATGATGATGTCCACCGAATCAGCTACACCACCCAGGATTTCAACGCTGACGCGGGTAATCGCCTCGACCAGCTTTTTCTTTTGCTCGACGGTACGGCCTTCCATCATTTCGACGTGGTAGGTGGGCATGTTGTTCCTTGAAAGTAGGGTGAGTTGGAGTCTGTATGAGTCTGGCAGCGCACGGGCCGCTGCCTTCAGCATGATAAGAGCTTGCCTTTGCCTGCCTGCAGGCGAGGGCTAAAAAAAGCGCAAAACGATCGCCCCAAAGTGTCGGCGCGGTCTGACAGGCGCTTGTGACAATACCGCATGGCTGGACAAAAGTCGCATGGCAAACTTAAAAACGATTTTTTACGTTCTTGCTGCTTTTCGTTTCACCGGATTGCCTTCACCAGAGATTGCCGTGTCATCCAGCTCATCAGCCCTCATCAACTTTGACAGCCCACCGGTTCAGCCCTACCTGCCCACGCTGGCTGGCCGAGCCTATCGCTGCCAGTGCGGCTGTCCGGTTTTTTTCAGAAACAGCGCATGTCTGGCCTGTGGCACCGCGCTGGGCTACGACCCCGAACAGGCGCGCCTTTTGCCCCTGATGCCCAACCCCGCGCCTGATGCACCTGCAGACAGCTGGGTGGTGTGGCAAGCCCTGGGTGCCAACCCGGCCAGCAGGCAGACCATTGAAAACACCGTACTGCCCCAGCCTGCACCGGCCTACACCCGGTGCAGCAACCTGCAGACACCGGCTGCCTGCAACTGGCTGGTGCCGGCCGACGGCTCGCAAAACGGTGAACTCTTGTGTCGCGCCTGCCGTTTGAACCGCACCATTCCCGATCTCAATGATCCGGCCCATCCTGACAATGGCATGCTGTGGGGCAGGGTGGAACTGGCCAAGCGTCGACTGGTGTCGGCCTTGCTTGCGCTCGGTTTGCCTGTCGCCTCGCGGGTCAGTGAAGACACCAGTCGCGGCCTGATGTTTGACTTCTTGCGCTCGCCGGACAATGGCCCGCATGTCATGACCGGCCACAACATCGGGCTGATTACCCTGAATCTGCAGGAGGCCGATGACTCCGTGCGCGAGGCCGTGCGTGCCGCCATGCGCGAGCCCTATCGCACGCTGCTGGGGCATTTCCGGCATGAAGTGGGTCACTATTACTGGGACAGACTGGTCTGCAACACCCCCTGGATGGATGGTTTCAGAACACTTTTTGGCGATGAAACGATTGACTACGCCGCCAGCCTGCGCAAAAACTACGAACAAGGTCCGCCCGACCGCTGGTGGCAGCGCTATGTCAGCGCCTATGCCAGCACGCACCCGTGGGAAGACTGGGCCGAATGCTGGGCGCACTATCTGCACATGCGGGACACCGTTGACACGGCGCTCAGTTTTGGCCTGTCAGCGGCCAGCGCCCAACTGGAGTTCACACCCTTCACGCTTGACGTGCTCTACCAGCCAGATCACCCCGAGGCACAACATTTTCTGGACTTTTTAAACGACTGGACCAGGCTGACCACCATGCTCAATGAAATGTCCCGCAGCATGGGGCAGCCCGATTTTTACCCCTTTGTATTGCCGCATGAGGTGGTAGCCAAACTGCATTTCATTCATCTGCTGGTCAGCTCAGCCAGCTGGTTGCCCGACGACGCCGGTGTGGTGCAGGCGGCACAAAAAGAGATTGACCAGCAGATCGAAGGCGAGCTGCAGTCGCAGGGACAAAGCCAGCTACGAAATGCTGTCGGTGGCGAATTCCAGACCCTTTAACTGGCAGCGAAATGCTGGTTCAAAGCGCTTTCATCGCCGTTGCCCAAGTCCTTCATGGCCCAGCAGACGCGGGTAAATTCGGGCCTGAGCAGCACCCTGGCTTCAGCGTCCAGCACTGACAGGCTGGCCTGCAGGTTCGCGCGGCGAGGCGACAGCAAGGCCCCGCGTGATGCAAAAACAATGCAGTTGCTCTTTTCGGCCGCTGGTATTTCAACCACATTGCCGGCAAAACTGCGCTCGATGCGCGCCACCCACAGAGGAAAGTCTTCGTCTTCGTAATGCAGGTTCACCATCAGCAGCCCGTCTGGTGTCAGCGCATGAAAGCAGTCGTCGTAAAAGGTCTGTGAGCAAAGTGCGTCGGGCTGGCCGGTGTGGTCAAAACCGTCAATCATCAGCACGTCACAAAGCGCATTCTGGCTTGCCAGAAAAGCTGCGCCGTCCGCTTCAAGCACCTGAAACCGTGAATCGTTGTCAGGTACACAAAAAGCCTGTCGCAAGGCCATCACGTGCGGATTGATTTCTATTACCGTCATACGGCTGGCCGTCAACTGGCGATAACAGAACTTGGCCAGCGAGCCACCCCCCAGACCGATCATCACGATATGCGCGGGTGCCGGTTTGAACAGCAAAAACCCCATCATGGTGAGTGTGTAGTCCACGTCCAGCAGCCAGGGGCTGCTTTTTTTCATGCGGCTTTGCAGTTCGGCAGCAGTGAAATGCAGCGACAAGCCTTCACCATCGTCATGAATATAGGGTTTTGGGCATACCTCAGAGCGCTGCAGAACCGTTTCGGCAGATGCTGGTGTCAGCCTGGGCCATGAAGTCATCAAAACCGGTCTTTTAAAAACTGTGGGGGGCCGTCGCAGGCAGGATGGATGGACATCAAAATGCCATGGCTGGATGCAATTTCCAGGCCAAATCAGCCCGTGGCGCCCGTGCTGCGGTCACGTTTGGCTACTGATTTGTTGCGGCTTATTCCAGCGCTGACATGGACACACCGTTTTCAGCACAAAAGGCGGTCAGGATTTCGCCAATCCGGCTGTCCGTCAGGCTGCTTGTAAATTCGACAATCTTGTTGTCATTGCCCTTGTGGCTGTTGCCGATGTTCACCTTGGCATCGGCGTCGTCAGCTGCCAGCAGTTGTTGCAGCGAGGTTTCAAGCGAAGCCATGAACTTGCTGCGCTCCTCCTGTGTGGCAGGTGACTGCGCGGTGTACTGGAGTTCAAAAGAAAAGTTGGTTTTGAAGGTCATGGTGCCAGTTTGCAATACATTGCACAGTGCCCACGTCAGACAGCGCCGCAAGCCTTTGGGGTTTTCATCAGCTCAGACGGTTTCGGGTTCATCACGCGCCACTTTTGACACTGTGCCCGATGAGTTTTTATGTGCCACCTCGGCAGCCACTTCAGACGCCACGGCGTCCAGCGCCTGCGCCACCACGGCATGTGTGTCCACCGGCCTGAGCAGGCGCTGCATGATGAGTTTTTCGCAACTGCGTTTGGTCATCGAATGGGGCTGGCCGCCATGGCTCAAAAACATGAACAGCGTACCTTTGGTGCTGGCCCAGATCAGCTGGGCACGCAACCAGCGGCGTTTTGAGTTCAGATCGACCCAGCTGCCGGTTCTGAGACTCATCAGCAGGGCTTCGGCTTCTTCCTTGGTATAGGCCGATTCTTCGGGCTTGGCTGGCTCGGCAGATACGCCTTCTGCACTGGCTTTTTCGGTGCTACCGGTTTGGCCTGGCACAGGCTTGACCACCGGGGCGGCCGCCGTCACGGCCTGGGCCAGTACCTTCGCCATATCGGCTTTTTCATCCATGCCTGGTGCATCGCCGGCAGTGGCTGTGTTTTGTTGTGCTGTTGTCGTGGCCGGGGTTTGGGTCTGGGATTCTGCGCTGCCTGCCTGCCGGTTGAAGTTTTCCATGTAGGCCGACATGGCCTCCAGGTCACCTGGCTGGGTCGGCAAGGTGTCTTCAAAACCGGCGGCATCCAGGTCTTCACGGCCCATCCAGGGTTGTTCGGCGGCTTTGGCGCGACGTTGTTCGAAGCTGACAGGCAGGGCTTCTGCTTCTTCGGGCTCTTCCGGCTCCATCGGTACCACACCTGACTCTTCTGCATCCTTGCGGCTTTTCAGGCGGCGCAACTTCAGCACGGGCTGGTGCAGTTTCATCAGCGCTTCGAAAAATTTCTCGTTTTCTTTCGGGTCCTGGCCCAGCATGTCCAGACCAGAGTGCAGTTTTTCAAGCAGACCCGGAATCATCTCTATCAGTTTGGCGGGCCGTTTCAGGGTCACGTCACGTTTGACGCTCCACAGCAGGTCCGGCACCACCGAACCATAACCCTTGGGGTCAATCTGGTTGCGGTCATCTGTCAGTTTGGCGTGTGCCATGGCCAGCGACCAGGGGCCAAACAAAAAGTCCAGCACCACGGCAGGTACCTTGTCGAGGTCAGACCGGGCGCTCAAGTCAAATGCGATCTGGTCAGCCTTTTCCTGGCGCTCTTCGGCAAAACGCAGCGCCTCCAGCACGCGGCGGCGGTTTTGTGATTCGTTCTGGTCCTGCTCGTCCCAGCCTTGTTCAAGGCTGGCCAGCGCCGCGCCAAACGGTCTTGCATCGCCAATGTCAAGCTTGTTCAGCTCATTGAATACGCGGGTAACCGGCTTGAAAAAACCGTCAAATTCGGAGCTGAACTCGTCGTTGTACTTGAAGCTGCGCTGTGCCACACGCTCCATCAGGCGCCGGCCGGGGTGGCCTTCGTCGCTGAAAAAACGCGGGTCCACCATCGCCAGGCGCAGCAAAGAGGGCTCCAGTGCCACAATGGCCTCGCGTACTGGCACCAGCAGCCGTGGGTCTTGTGCGACCTGGTTGACCAGCTTGCGCACCACTTCCAGGCCCAGCACCTGGCCGACCTTGGTGGCCTGCTTTTTGAGCTGGGTGCGCACCATTGCGCGCTCTTTTGAGCGGCCATAAGCGCCCCAGACCTGTGAGCTGAGCTGGCTCAGCGCGTCAACAAAACGCGGCGGCCGGTCAACGGCCGGCATGTCCTGATAACGGCTGGCCTCACCTCCGCGCCGGGGTGGCATCTGTCGCGCACGTTCGCTGCCCAGTTCACCCTGGGCCGAATCACCCAGTGGCGCGGCGGCCGAATCAGGTGTGGCATTGAGTTCCGCCAGTTCCTTTTCAAC
The DNA here is from genome assembly GCA_040384925.1 of Pseudomonadota bacterium. Taxonomy (GTDB): domain Bacteria; phylum Pseudomonadota; class Gammaproteobacteria; order Burkholderiales; family Burkholderiaceae_C; genus Polaromonas. Next base: position 8,472 of record JAZKIK010000687.1, read on the forward strand.
CGTGTCGTAGTAGGAGGCCGCCAGCCCGTGGTGGGCGTTGCTGCCACCGTGGAACAGGAAGTCCTGAAACAGCTCGTCTCTTATTTCATAATTGGACAGATCTGCGTACTGCGACGGTGTCTTGGCGGGCTGCTCACCGGTCTGGTTGCCATTGCCGGTGCCTGTACCTTTTTCCGTTCCGGTTCCGGTGCCTGCACCCCGAGGCCTGCCCATCGCGCTTGCCGGGGTTTGCAGCACCCGGTAGTGGGCTGCCTGTATATGGGCACGTTCAAGCAACTGGATGCTTTTTTCGTAAATTTCCTTCAACTCGCGGCCCAGCGGGTCAGCAATATGTTTCAGCCACAAGGAGTAGATCGCTGTGTCGGCCCGGGCCGTGGCCATCAGGTCCTGCAGCACCCGCGTAAACACCTCGGGCCGCAGCGGGTTCAGTTCGGGCCGCACATTGCCCAGACCCAGTGCCGAACTGATCAGTGTGTCCAGCTCGGCCAGCGCCAGTTCAACCTTGGGCAGAATGTGCTGCAGCAGGCGGGCAGAGGTGATGGACTGCGCCACATCGGCATCGTCCACCAGTGAAAAAGCGTCGAGCCCGCCGCGCAAACCCTGGGGTCTGGCGTTGCTGCCTGCTGTCATGGCTGCTGGTTCGCCAGCCCGGCCAGCGGCTGCGGCCGCGCTGCCCTGTATGAATGCGGTTTGAAGGTCGGCAGGGTATCGAGCCGTCCAGACTGGTTTGTTGTCCTGCAGCAGTCGCCATGCATCTGCAAGCTCGTCACGCTCGGCAAGTTTCATGCATTGCAGTTCGGCCGATTGCAGCTGCGCAACCGCATGATCAATGCAACGCTCAAGGGCAGACCGGGCGGCCCGCGCCGCCTCTTGCAGACACTTTTGAAGAACGTCAGGTTGCGATGCCATTAAGAGCTGGGTTGTTGAGGATCGAAGTGACGTTCAGTGGAAATTAAGTGTATGTCAAAGCTTTTACATCAGCGCAAAGTTTGCGCATTCTTAACCCCAAGCCCCTGAGCCTCGTAAGCGTAAATACAAAAACGCGGCTGCCGGTAATTGGTGCAATGTCTTGCAAGATTTTCGAATGCATACAATTTCAGGCTTGACTGTACTTGCATAAAACGGGGTTTTCAGGGCGGAGTAATATTGTTGATGCGGTTTGTACAAACTGCACGCTTTTTTAACCGCGTGATTTTAAGTGCTCAGGCTGGCAGGGCCGGGCGTTAACATTTATGCATGAATGCATCCGGAACACCAAAAAAAGCCAGCCGAGCAGCCCGGCCAGGCACAGGCGGCATCACACTCAGTGATGTGGCCAAACTGGCGGGGGTTTCTGCCATCACGGTGTCACGTGCGCTGAACACGCCTGCGGCGGTGTCGCCCGATACCCTGGAGCGTGTACGCAGCGCCATCAGCCGCAGTGGATATGTGCCCAATCTGGTGGCTGGCGGGCTGGCCTCCAACCGCAGCCGGCTGGTGGCGGCGCTGGTGCCAACGATTGCCGGGCCGGTTTTTCTGGAAACCATACAGGCACTGACCGACGCGCTGGCAGAAAACGGTTGCCAGCTGATGCTGGGCCAGAGCGGTTACAGCGGCGCACGTGAAGATGCCTTGCTCGACGCCATCATTGGCCGGCGCCCCGACGGCATTGTGCTGACCGGCATCATGCATTCGGCAGCCGGGCGGCGGCGTTTGCTGGCATCGGGCATTCCGGTGGTTGAAACCTGGGACCTCACACCGACGCCAATTGACATGATCGTCGGTTTCTCTCATGAAAAAGTCGGTATGGCCGTGGCTGACTACCTGCATGCCCAGGGTTACAAAAACCCCGCCATCGTGACCGCCAGTGACGAACGTGCCACCCGGCGGCGCGCCGGGTTTGAGCAGCGTTTTGCAGAACTCGGTGTGCCGGACATTCCCGCCTGTGTGGTGGCTGCGCCTTCGGCCCTGGGCAACGGACGCGCCGGTTTTGCCGAATTGCGCACCAGAAGCCCGGAAATCGATGTGGTGTTTTGCGGCTCCGACGTGATTGCGCACGGGGTCATGACCGAAGCGCAGGCCTGCGGTCTGTCAGTGCCTGGCGATGTGGCCGTGATGGGTTTTGGTGACATGCCTTTTGCAGCCTTTACCTATCCCCTGCTCACAACTGTGCGTATTGACGGCACCGCGATTGGTCGTCAGGCCGCACGATTTATTCTGGACCGGGTTGAAAACCGTGATGTAGGCGAACGTGTTCGTGACCTCGGGTTTTCCATTATCAAAAGAGCCAGTGCCTGACTTGACGTAAAAATTCGAGTCACTTAACATTTGATTGTTAGCGCTAACATCAAATCAGGCCAGAAGCCGAAAAATCCGGAGACTTCAAATGACACAACAACTTTCACGCCGCCAGGCCGTTCTGGGCTTGAGCGGACTTGGCCTCGGCGGCTTGCTGCCTTTTATGGGTTCTGCACACGCAAGTGATATCGCCACACCGGGCTGGCCCACCAAGGCCATCACCTACGTAGTGCCGTTTACACCCGGCGGTTCCACCGATGTGATTGGCCGCACGCTGTCACAAAAACTTTCGGACATCCTGGGCCAGCCCATGATTGTTGACAACAAACCGGGCGCTGCGGGTGCAGTGGGAGCGACTTTTGTGGCCAAGGCCAAACCCGATGGCTACACCCTGTTTGGCGGCACCATCAGCACCCATGCCATCAACGCCAGCCTGTACAAAAGCCTGCCGTATGACCCGGTCAGGGACTTTGAGCCGGTAGCGTTGGTCGCCACCTTGCCCAATGTATTGATCGTCAGCCCGACTCTGGGCGTCAATTCGGTGGCTGAACTGGTTGCCCTGCTCAAAAAAGACCCGAGCAAACGTTATTTCGCTTCATCGGGTGCAGGCACATCCACCCACCTGGCCGGAGAAATGTTTGCCGACCTGATTGATGTGCCCCTGACCCATGTACCTTACAAGGGCACCCCTCCGGCCATGCTGGACGTGTCAGCTGGCCAGGTACCTTTCATGTTTGACCAGATGACGGCTGCCGTGTCGCTGGCGCAGGCAGGCAAGCTCAAGCTGCTGGCCGTGACCACACCCAAACGGATGGCGCTGGCACCCAGTCTGCCGACCATGATGGAGTCAGGCATCAAGAACTTCCAGATGGCTTCATGGCAGGCGGTGTATGCGCCCAAAGGCACACCCCAGCCCATAGTCCAGCGCCTGAACGCTGAAATCATCAGGATTCTCAAAATGCCTGATGTGATGGCCAAACTGACCGATCAGCTCGGCATGGACATCGTTGGCAGCTCGCCTGAAGAGCTGGCCGCCTTCATGAAAACCGAAATCAGCCGCTGGGCTGAACTGGTCAAAAAATCCGGTGCGACGGCAAGTTGATTCAAAAATATTGCTGTCACGCGTTGAACTGAAAACATTTCGGCTTGGTAGCGGGCGGCAGCACACCGCCAATTCAAGTAAATGACCGAGACGAAAACCATGCCTCATAAAACCTGTCAGGACCTGCGCAGCGCGCGCTGGTTTGCCCCTGACGACGTGCGCACTTTTGGTCACCGCTCGCGCATCATGCAACTTGGCTACGGCCCTAAGGACTGGGTGGGCAAACCGGTTATTGCCATCCTCAACACATGGAGTGACATCGGCACCTGCCATGGCCACTTCAAACAGCGGGTTGAAGACGTCAGGCGCGGGGTGCTGCAGGCGGGCGGTTTTCCGCTGGAGTTTCCGGCGCTGTCGCTGTCTGAAGCGATGGTCAAACCCACGACCATGCTGTACCGCAACATGCTGGCCATGGATGTTGAAGAACTGCTGCGCAGCCACCCGGTTGACGGTGTGGTGCTGATGGGCGGCTGCGACAAGACTACACCCGGTCTGCTGATGGGTGCCATGAGCGCCGGTTACCCCTGCATCTACATGCCCGCCGGCCCCATGCTGCGCGGCAATGTCAAGGGCAAGGTGCTCGGTTCAGGATCTGACACCTGGAAGTACTGGGACGAACGCCGCGCCGGCAAGATCAGCGCTACACAGTGGCTGGAAGTGGAAGGCGGTATTGCCCGCAGCCACGGCCACTGCATGACCATGGGCACAGCCAGCACGATGACCGGCATTGCCGAAGCCATTGGCATGACCTTGCCTGGTGCCTCGTCGATTCCGGCGGTTGATGCCAGCCACATCCGCATGGCGGCTGACTGTGGCCGGCGCGCGGTTGAAATGGTCTGGGAAGACCTGACCCCAGCCAGGCTGCTGAGCCGCGCCTCGTTTGAAAACGCCATCGTCGTTGCCATGGCCATGGGCTGTTCGACCAATGCCATCATTCATCTGGTGGCGATGTCGCGCCGCGCCGGCGAACACTGCGCTGTCGGGCTGGACGACTTTGATGCTGCCAGCCGCAAGGTACCGGTGATTGCCAACATCCGGCCCAGCGGCGACAGCTACCTGATGGAAGACTTTTATTATGCAGGCGGCATGCGCGCCATGATGAGCCGCCTGACCGACCACCTGAAGCTGGACGCCATGACGGTCAGCGGTGTGACGCTCGGTAAAACGCTGGAGGGTGCCGAGGTTTACAACAACGACGTGATTCGCCCGCTCGACAATCCGATTTACGCCGAAGGCGCTCTGGCGGTGCTGCGTGGCAATATGGCGCCTGACGGTTGTGTGATCAAACCCAGCGCCTGTGCGCCGCAATACCTTGAACACACCGGCCCTGCCCTGGTATTTGATGACTACCCGTCCATGAAGGCAGCGGTGGAAGACGAAAACCTTGACGTCACCGCCGACACTGTCATGGTGCTGCGCAATGTCGGCCCGCAGGGGGGCCCCGGCATGCCTGAGTGGGGGATGCTTCCGATTCCGCTCAAGCTGGTCAAGCAGGGCGTGAAAGACATGGTGCGCATTTCCGATGCCCGCATGAGCGGCACCAGCTACGGTGCCTGCATTCTGCATGTGGCACCCGAGGCTTACGTAGGCGGGCCGCTGGCACTCGTCAGAACCGGGGACCTGATTTCTGTCAATGTGCATGAGCGGCGTATTCACCTGGAGGTCAGCGACGCCGAACTGGCCAAACGCCGCGCCGCCTGGACAGCACCACCACCCCGGTTTGAGCGTGGTTACGGCTGGATGGCCGCGCGCCACATCCAGCAGGCCGACACCGGCTGTGACTTTGATTTTCTCGAAACCTCGTTTGGCGCGCCGGTTGGCGAGCCTGATATCTATTGACACGAATACCGATACGGAAAGACAGCCCATGGCCCTGAACCCCAACACCCGCGACAAACTCAAAACCGTCAGCACTGCCACGCTGTGTACCGCCCTGTTCAAACGCGGTTTGCGCAACCAGTTCATACAGGACGTGCGTCCGGTCAACCCCAGTTTGCCAAATATGGTGGGCGAGGCCTTCACCTTACGCTACATCCCGGCCCGTGAAGACCTGAACCCTATCAGCGTTTTTCTGGACCCCCATCATCCGCAGCGCGCCGCCGTTGAACAATGCCCCGAAGGCGCGGTACTGGTGATTGACAGCCG
>JAZKIK010000688.1:0-3721 GCA_040384925.1 Pseudomonadota bacterium
CGTCCCCTGCAAGGGGAGGATGGGCTACACGCAGTGAGCCCAGGCAGGGGTGTACTTCCAGCAGCCGCAGCGGAACCGGCTCCGCCGGGCCGCAAAGCGACGTCCCCTGCAAGGGGAGGATGGGCTACACGCAGTGAGCCCAGGCAGGGGTGTACAGATCAGTTGCTGAACAGGAAGTTCATCACATCGCCGTCCTTGACAACGTATTCCTTGCCTTCGCTGCGCATTTTGCCGGCATCCTTGGCGCCTTGTTCACCTTTGTAGGTGATGTAGTCGTCATAAGCGATGGTCTGCGCGCGGATGTAACCTTTTTCAAAATCGGTATGAATCACGCCAGCAGCCTGCGGGCCGGTGTCACCTACATGAATGGTCCAGGCGCGGACTTCCTTCACACCGGCGGTAAAGTAGGTTTGCAGGCCCAATAATTTGTAGGCGGCGACGATCAGGCGGTTCAGGCCCGGTTCCTCCTGGCCGATTTCGGCAAGAAACATTTTTTTATCTTCGTCGTCCATGTCAGCCATTTCGGCTTCCATCTTGGCGCAAATGGCCACAACGGGCGCGTTCTGCGCTTTGGCGTAAGCCGTCAGCCGATCCAGAAACGGGTTGTTTTCAAAACCGTCTTCAGCCACATTGGCCACAAACATCGCGGGTTTGGCTGTGATCAGGAAAAACTGTTGCAGCAGCGGCTGCTCTTCCTTGCTGAATTCGATCGTGCGCACTGGTTTGGCTTCGTTCAGGACGGCCTGGCATTTTTCCAGGATGGCCACCAGCTTGATCGATTCCTTGTCACCCGAACGCGCGGTTTTTGTCACGCGGTGCAGGGCTTTTTCAACGGCGGCCAGGTCAGCCAGACACAATTCGGTCTGGATCACCTCGATATCGGAGATCGGGTCCACCTTGCCGGCGACGTGGATGACGTTGTCGTCTTCAAAACAGCGCACCACATTGACGGTGGCGTCGGTTTCACGGATATGGGCCAGAAACTTGTTGCCCAGCCCCTCGCCTGTGCTGGCACCCGCAACCAGACCGGCAATGTCGACAAACTCGACAATCGCCCGCTGGATTTTTTGCGGGTTAACGATAGCTGAAAGAGCCTCCAGACGCGTGTCAGGCACCTCGACAATGCCTACATTAGGCTCAATGGTGCAAAAAGGATAATTTTCAGCCGCAATGCCCGCTTTGGTCAAAGCGTTAAAAAGGGTGGATTTTCCGACGTTAGGCAAACCAACGATGCCGCACTTCAAACTCATGACAAACCTTCAAAAACAGGTTGCAAAGTGTATTCGATACGCGGCGGTGCAACTTTTTTTGGCAAGGACAAGCGTTTGCATCACGACACTTGTGCTGCTTTTGACCCATGCGGCGCAGGCCCAGCCGGTGACGGTTTTGAGCAATGACACACCGCTGATCGACCTTGCCACCGCCAGCCTGGCGTGGATAGACCAGTCCGGAAAGGCCACGATTGATGACGTGGCATGGGAAGACCCACAAAAACCTGATGGAAAAAACGGCACCGGTGTCAGGGCAGCGATGCAGGCATCCCAGGCGAGTGCAAACCATGCACTGGGCGAGCGCGCCGTGCTCTGGCTGTATTACCGGTTCAAAAAAGCCGGCAATCAGTCGGCGCTGGCGCAGAACTGGATACTTGAAATCCCGCTGCCGGTGCTGGACAAGGCCACGGTTTACCAGAAATCACAGGACGGCAGCTGGATTGCCGAAACCGCCGGCGACAGCGTGGCGCAGTCCAGTTGGCCCGCAGCTGGGCTTTACCCGCAATTTCACCTGCGCCTTCAGGGCAGCGAGGTGCATGAGGTTTATGTCAGCATTCGCCACATCACTGACATTACCTTGCCGGTGAACGTGGTGACCGAAAAACTGCAGTCGCAGCGGCTGCAACTGCAGTACCTGGCGATGGGCGTGGTTTTTGGTGCGCTGATCTTGCTGGTCGTGGCCTGCATGGTGCAAGGCTGGGTTTACCGGGACGCCGCGTATGGCTGGTATGCAGCTTATGCGTCCATGATGATGCTGGTCGTCGCCGCATGGACGGGTGTGGCCGGACATTTGCTGTGGGGAGAATTCAGCGCCTGGAGCAATGTCGCGTCCGGCTGCCTGGGCGTTCTGGGCGGCAGCGCCGGGCTTCTGGTGGTCAGGCACCTGTGCAGCGGGTCATCACGTCAGCGCTGGTTTGAACAGCTGGTGTACTGGAGTGCCTGGCCAGGCCCTGCTCTGGCAGTGCTGTACGCCACCATCAATCGCACCTGGGGGGTGCGCATGATCGGGCTTTATCTGGCAGTGGTGGTGATTCTGGGCGTCAGCACGGCTTTTGTTTCGTGGCGACGCAAGGACTTGGTGGGCTTCTGGACACTGACCGCATTCACGCCGCTGGCGCTGGCCACCTTGCTGACGGTGGGCGGCATTCTGGGCTGGGTACCCAGGCACTGGATGTCGCAATATGCACTGATGACGGCGCTGTGCCTGCAGGTGCCGATTCTGGTGATGGCTCTGAATATCCGCTCCCGCGAACGGCATGAAATAGAGTCGCGCGAGCAGGTCATGTCCAGCCACGATGCGTTGACCGGACTGCTGATTGCGCCCATTTTTCACGACCGGCTGGCCCAGGTGGCCTCACGCGCACAGCGTTATCAGGAGGCCGCTGCCGTTGTATTTATCGAGCTGGTGAACTACAACTACATCAAAAAAACCTGGGGCATCGCCGTGGCCGAACAAAGCCTGCTGCGCAGCGTGATCAAGCTGCGCCGCATCCTGCGCGACGTGAACACCGTGGGCCGGCTTGACGAAGCCCGTTTTGGCCTCATTCTGGAGGGCGTGACTTCACGCGAGGTGGTCAACGAGCTGTGCGCCAGGCTGATTGCCGCTGGTTTGATGCCTTTGAAAGGTTTAAAACCCGAGGTGGTGTTGCAGTTCCATGCAGTGGGTGTGCTGTTGACTGAAAGACCGGCTTCGGGCGAAGAAACGTCAGCGCAACTCAATGAGTTGCTGGGCAGCATGGCATCACGCACCCGCAGGCCGATACGTTTTCTGGAACCGGAAATTACCCGGCCAGCGACACTGCAGACTGCACCAGGCGAGTCCGAACCTTGGGAGGGTGACAGCGACACCTTCGATTCACTCAGGCCCCGGCAGGCACCCGATGCGGCCCCGGCAACAAGCTACTCAAACAGATAGTTGGCCGAAACCGTCTGCCCGACCTTGAGCAGGCAGTCCTGGTGCGCACCCTGCTGAATCGCAACCAGGTTCATGCCAAAAGTCGGTGCGCCCTTGACGCGGGCATCCTGACGGTAAGTTTGCAGCATGTCACCGACCTCCGGGCTGACCGTTGCCGTGGCTGGATCAATATTTGGCATGGGGCAACGTGGACAGGGTTTGACGGGTTTCAGATGTACCAGCCCCTGCTCGGTGCTGATCTGAAAACTCTCCAGCCGGTCTTCATCATGTGCTTCAAGTTTGTCAGCCGCTGCGGGCGCATCGCCAATCACGATGTTCGGGCGAAAACGCAGCATGCTGACGGTATTTGAACCTGCAGACTGCAGTTTGTCATTCAGGCCTGTCAATGAAGCCTCGCTGATCAAAAGCACCGGGTAACCGTCACTGAACTGGTTTTGGGCTTCTATTCCCTGAGTCCACTCCAGGCTGGAAAGCCGCTTTCCGTCGGGATCAAAACGTACCAGACGTGCTGGCCGACCCAGAAAATCAGTAAACC
>JAZKIK010000688.1:3731-5823 GCA_040384925.1 Pseudomonadota bacterium
GCCACGGCCCCCATGTCGTAGGCCTTGACCTCATCGTCCCACACCCGAACCCGTGTAGCTTGCTCGACTTCATCGAGTTTGATGTGCAGGGCCAACATGCCTGGCGCGCGCAGCACCATGTCGTAATGCCTGAGTCTGGGCTGGATCAGCGCCATGCGCGGCAGTTCACGCTGGGTCAAAAACTCGCCTTTTTCATCCACCACCATCCAGGCACGGTCAAACTCCAGTCCGGTTTCGGTCAGGATGGCTTCCTGCACCTCCACACCAGCACAGGATTTGATCGGGTAAACATAAAGCCGTGAAATGACGGCACTGACATCAAATAATGATGCGGCAGCGCTGCTCGCTGCTTCCTGGCTTGATAGATCGCTCAATTTAAAGGTGTCCTTGGCAAAAACCCGGCAAAAAACAAAACTGCAGACAGGCCGGAAACCCCAATTCTGCACTGCCTCCTAAAATGGCTCATGTCCCAGCAATTTGATGTCTGTATTCGTGGCGACGGCGTGGTCGGTCGCTCTTTGGCTTTGCTGCTGGCGCGCGAGCGTCTGCGGGTCGCGCTTGTCGCCCGGCCACCCTCCTATGGTGGCGCTGTTGATGACAAGCCCGAAGACGTGCGGGCCTACGCCCTGAACAGCGCGTCGAAAAACCTGCTTGAAAGCCTGCGCGCCTGGCCCGAGTCACCCTTCGTCACGCCGGTGCTTGAAATGCAGATCTGGAACGGCGACAGCCCGGCACCAGGTCAGCCGCAAGCTGACAGCCAGTTGGGGTTTTCAGCCCAAAGTGCGGCCCAGCCCGCATTGGCCTGGATTGTGGATGTGCCTGCGCTGGAGCAGCAGTTAAGCCAGGCAGTACGTTTTCAAAGCCGTATTGAAGTGGTGCCAGCCCCCGTCAAGGCAGCCCTGCAAGTGGTTTGTGAAGGCCAGAAAAGCAGCAGCCGCAACGAGTTCGGTGCCAGCTGGACCGTCAAACCCTATGCCCAGAAAGCGATTGCAGCACGTCTGCAGTCTGACAAACCGCATCTGGGCGTGGCCAGGCAGTGGTTTGTCAAAGGTGAAATTCTGGCTCTTTTGCCCATTTCGGGTCCGGGCGGGAACTCTGTGGCGCTGGTCTGGTCAGTCTCTGCTGAACGTGCCGACGCCCTGCAAAAAATTTCTGCCGACGAGTTTGTTGCGGCACTAAAAACTGATTGCGGCGACACACCCGGGCAATTGAGCTTGACCAGCGAGCGCGCCAGTTGGCCGCTCAGCCTCTCCAGTGCTGACCGCTGGGTGGGGCCCGGCTGGGCACTGGCTGGTGATGCGGCGCACACCGTACATCCTCTGGCTGGCCAGGGTTTGAACCTGGGGCTGGGTGATGTGCTTGCACTGGCCAAGGTGATTGAGCAGCGTGAATACTGGCGCGGCCTCGGTGATGAAAAACTGCTGCGCCGCTACGAAAGAACGCGCAAGGCCAGCGTGGCGGCCATGGGTTTGGTGACAGACGGCCTGCATGGCGTGTTTGCACAAACCGACAGCCGCTGGCAAGCCTTGCTGGACCTGGGCATGAAAGGGTTTGCACGCAGCGGACCGCTCAAGTCCTGGGTGATGCGGCAGGCGACGGGGCTATGAGGGTGCCTCCAAGTGTTGGCTGAATGAATTATTTGAACTATCTGGACGATTGGAACCAAGCATGAAATTTTTTAAAACTGCCCTTGCCTTCATTTTGCTGGCACTTTCGCTGGGCAGCGTACAGGCGCAGGAAGCCGCGATCCGCAAAAACCTGGCAGAGCGCCTGCCCGCTTTTGCCAAAATCGATGAAGTCAGCAAAACGCCGATGAATGGCCTGTATGAAATCCGCGTCAACGATTCAGATATTTTTTACACCGATGCGGAAGGCAATTTCCTGATCCAGGGCAACCTGATTGACACCCGGGCCAAACGCAATCTGACTGAAGAACGTACTGAAAAACTCAGTGCCATTGAGTTTGGCGCATTGCCCGTCAAGGACGCCTTCACCATAGTGCGGGGCAATGGCAAACGCAAGCTGGCGGTGTTTGAAGACCCCAACTGCGGTTATTGCAAACGTTTTGAGCGCGACCTGCAAAAAGTCTCGG
>JAZKIK010000689.1:0-3784 GCA_040384925.1 Pseudomonadota bacterium
TCACCGGCGCTTAGCGTGCTCACACCCGGGCCGAAGTACTCGACAAACTCGCCCGACACGCCCAGGGCGCGCAGGCGCTGGGTGGCCGTCAAGGCCAGGTCGGTGGCCAGCACGCCTGCGGGCAAGGTACCGGTCAGGCGCACGCCGATCACATCGGGAATGCGCAGCATGGTGGGCATGCCAAACATCACGGTCTGTGCCTCCAGCCCGCCCACGCCCCAGCCGAGTACGCCGATGCCATTGACCATGGGTGTGTGGCTGTCGGTGCCTATCATCATGTCGGGCACCGCCCAGAGCACGCCGCTCCGCTGCTCGGTGCTCACCACCGTTGCCAGTTGTTCCAGGTTGATGGTGTGCATGATGCCAGTGCCCGGCGGGTGGACCCGCACACCTGCCAGCGACTGAGAGGCCCAGCGCAGAAAGCGGTAACGCTCGGCATTGCGGCGTATCTCGTGCTGCAGGTTCAGCGTCGCCGCGTCGGCTTGGGCATAAACCTCGACCGCCAGCGAATGGTCTACCGACACATCCACCGGCAAGCCTGGATTCAGCACCATCGGGTCAACACCGGCTTCGTCCAGTGCATTGCGCATGGCGGCAATGTCCACCAGCGCCGGTGTGCTGGTGGTGTCATGCATCAGCACCCGGCCCGGCTGGAAGGCGATCTCGGCCTCGCTGCTGCCGCTGTCCAGCCAGGCCAGCAAGGCGGCAACAGCGGCCTTGCGTTCGCTGCCCTGCATATGGCGCAGAACGTTTTCCAGCAGCAGACGCAAAACCACCGGGAACTCAGTCAGCCGGGGGCCGAACAGGCCTTGTAAATCAATGACACGCAGATCCTGCGTGCCGAACTGCAACTGCGTTGTGGGGAAGGTATTGGTGTTTTCCATAGTGTGTATTTTGCATATTGCATAGATAAAATGCAATTAAGCGAAAACCCTGACAAGTTTCAGGTCGCTTTTTATCTACTTCTGGAGCACACATGAACATTCTTCGCCGTTATGGGCTGATTTCCCTTGCCGTTTTGGCCCTGCCTGCCATGGCGCAGGATTACCCATCCAAACCCATCACTCTGGTGGTTCCTTTCAGCGCTGGCGGTGGCGTGGACGCGATTGCGCGCTTGCTGGCCGACAAGTTGCGAAGCTCACTTGGGCAATCGGTGGTGGTTGACAACAAGGCTGGTGCCAGCGGCATGCTGGGCGCCAATGCAGTCGCCAAGGCCAAACCTGACGGCTACACCTTGCTGCTTGGCAGCGCCGGTGAAACCGCCATCAACCCGCTGGTCTACAAGGGCCGCATGCAGTACCAGCCAGACAAGGAGCTGGCACCCATCACCCTGGTCACCCGCGTGCCGAATGTGCTGGTGGCTGCGCCAGCGCTGCCAGTCAAAAACATCGAGGAACTGATCGCTTATGGCAAAAAGAACCCGGCCAGACTCAGTTATGCGACCAGCGGTGTGGGCAACCCGCAGCACCTGAACGGCGAGCTGCTGCAGTCGCTGGCCGGTTTCCAGATGAATCATGTGCCGTACAAAGGTGCGTCCAGCCAACTGGTGGATGTGGCGTCTGGCACGGTGGACCTGACCTTTGTCAGCATGGCCGGGGCTGCGCCCTTCATCAAGTCGGGCCGCGTCAAGGTGCTGGCAGTGACATCACCCAAACGTGCGAGTTTTGCGCCCGATGTGCCCGCCATTGCCGAATACGCGCCGGTAGCCGCCTACAGCCTGGAAAACTGGTTTGGCCTGTTTGCCCCGGCAGAAACCCCGCCTGCCATCCAGAGCAGATTGAATACAGCCGTGACCGAAGCCCTGCGTGACCCCGAGCTGGCCAAACGCCTGCAGGCCCAGGGAGGCGAGCCTGCGCCCATGACACAAAAGCAGTTCAAGGACTTTATCTCTGCCGAAACGGCCAAGTACGCACGCATCGTGGCCAGCGCCAACATTACCGCCGAATAAACCTCAAACCCCTTCATCAGGAGACAAAACCATGTTCAAAAAAATCACTTCCCGCCGCACTGCCGTGGCCATCGCCCTTGTTGCCGGACTGTGCGCTGGCGCATCGGCCCAGGACGCCCTTGCCAGCTACCCCAGCAAGGCCATCACCATCATCGTGCCCTTTGCTGCGGGTGGAAATACCGACGTCAAGACTCGGCTGGTGGCGCGCCAACTGGGTGAAATCCTCAAACAGCCCGTCATTGTTGACAACCGGCCCGGCGCCAGCGGCAATATCGGCATCGAACTGCTGACCCGCGCCGTGCCCGACGGTTACACCATCGCCATGGGCAGTTTTGGCCCGTTGGCGGTGAATCCGTGGATTTATCCCAAACTCAACTTTGACCCAAAAAGCCTGGTGCCTATCATCCTGCTGGAAAAAAGCCCGCTGGTCTTGACCGCACCCAGCGACAAAGCTTTCAAGACGGTGGCCGATGTGGTGAACACCGCCAAGGCCAAACCCGGCGGGCTGAATATTGCCAATGCCGGGCCGGGCGGCGCGCACCACCTGTCTGCCGAATTGTTTGAAAGCGCCGCCAGCATTGAAATGGTCGGTGTACCGTTCAAGGGCGGTGGCCCGGCTGCCACTGCGCTGCTGGCTGGCCAGGTCGATCTGATGTTTGAACAGACTGGCGCTGCCTTGCCGTCCATTCAGGCCGGCAAAATCCGCCCACTTGCCGTGACGTCGGCAAAACGCCTGTCGTCGATGCCGGATGTGCCGACTTTTACCGAAGCCGGTTATCCGCAGGTGACCGTGTCGAACTGGATGGGGTATGTCGCGCCAAAAGGCACACCGCCCACCATCATTGCCAAACTGCAGGCGGCTTTTGCCAAGGCCATCGAACATCCGGAAGTCAAGGACCGCATCCTGAGCCAGAGCAATGAATTTGGCGGTGGCAGCAGCCAGGACTTTGCAAACTTCATTGACGCCGAAAGCGCCAAATGGGCCAGGCTGGTGAAAGAGCGCGGCATCAGGATTGAATAGGGTCCGGGAGGATGCAGGCCTCGTTTATCCTTCCTGGGAGCGCTGAACGTTGACATAAAGCTGTTGTCACTCTAGTATTACAGATGTAATAACAGAGGTATATCATGCACATGCTCAAACTGACTCAAATTGGCAACTCGGTTGGCGCGATTTTCCCGAAAGAACTGCTTGCCCAGATGCGTCTGGAAAAAGGCGATGAGTTTTACGTGACTGAAACCCCCGACGGTCTGCGCATCACAACGCACAACCCGGAGTTTGAAGAACAAATGCGTATTGGCCGCGATATCATGAAGGAGCGCCGGGCCGTGCTTCGTGAGTTGGCCAAATGAGTCAATGGCGCTGGATTGACCGTGCAGTCCTGATAGCAGTGCATGAGATGCAACTGGCTGAACACGGTGGTGGAGCAGGTTTGCGTGATGCAGGCCTGCTTGAGTCAGCTTTGGCAAAACCCCTGAATCTCGCAGCTTACGGGGAACCGGATGCTTGTGCGCTGGCCGCAGCGTATGGCTACGGCATATCCCGGAATCACGCTTTTATAGACGGCAACAAACGTACCGGACTGGTTGCTGCCGAACTGTTTTTACGTTTGAATGGCTGGCGGCTTGTGGTGGAGGATGCAGATTGCATACTGACCATGCTTGGGGTGGCTGCGGGCGACCTCAGCGAAGACGAATTTGCCAGCTGGTTGCGCAGCCATGTCGTCCCACGATAAAAAAAGCAGCGACTGATGCGCTGCTTTTCAGGGGTCGGCCTTGTGAAGCGCTTATTTCTCGGCAAACGCCCGTTCAACCACAAAGTCACCTGGTTTTGAGGTC
>JAZKIK010000690.1:0-2273 GCA_040384925.1 Pseudomonadota bacterium
GTGGGGTGCTTAGCTCAGTTGGTAGAGCAGCGCCCTTACACGGCGTAGGTCGGCGGTTCGAGCCCGTCAGCACCCACCACCCGCCATGAAACTTAAACAAACGAACAAAGGCGAACAGATGGTTCGCCTTTTTCTTTGGTCAACTGGTTTTTTGCTGAGTCGGGCCTGACTTCACAAATCGCTTTTTTTATTTTTCCCTTGTTGGCCGTACAGGAATTTCGAAATGTTTGATTTCATTCGCAAGCACACCAAGATAGTCATGGGCTTGCTGTTTTTGCTGATCGTCCCGTCATTTATCCTGTTTGGCATGGATGGCTACAACCAGTCAAAAGACAAAGGTGCTGTAGTCGCCAAAGTGGATGGCCAGGAAATCCTTCAGTCCGAATGGGACAGGGTCCATCTGCGCGAGGTGGAAAGGCTCAGGGCTTCCATGCCTTCGCTTGATCCAAAACTACTGGACTCCCCCGAGGCACGTTACGCCACGCTGGAGCGCCTGGTGCGCGACCGCGTGCTGACAGCCGCATCAAACAAGTTCAAGCTCGGCACCAGTGACCAGCGCCTGGCGCGTGAACTGCGTGACAACGCCGACATTGCGGCTTTGCGCAAGGCTGACGGCACACTTGACATGGAGCGTTATCGCCAACTGCTTGGCAGCCAGGGTTTGAGCCCCGAGATGTTTGAAGCCAATGTGCGTGCCGATCTTTCAAGCCGTCAGGTCTTGCTGGGCGTCAGCGGCAGCGGTTTTGCACCGACGCTGGCAGCTGATACTGCACTCAATGCCTATTTTGAAAAACGGGAAATCCGGGTTGCGTCATTTTCAGCAACTGACTACGCCGCCAAGCTGAGTCCTACCGATGCTGACCTTGAGCAGTTCTACAAAAGCAACGAAAGAATGTTTCAGGCACCTGAGCAGGCAAATATCGAATACGTCCTGCTTGATGTGGACACCATCAAAAAAGGCCTGACCATCAACGAGGCCGACCTGAAGGCTTATTTTGACCAGAATGCCCAGCGTTTGAGCGGCAGTGAAGAACGCAGAGCCAGCCACATCCTGATTGCTTCACCCAAGAGCGCACCAGCCGCTGATCGGCAAAAAGCCAAGGCAAAAGCCGACGAACTGCTTGCGCAGCTTAAAAAAGCCCCAGATTCATTTGCTGATGTAGCCCGCAAAAACTCCCAGGATCCTGGGTCGGCACCCAACGGTGGTGATCTGGACTTTTTTGCCAGGGGTGCCATGGTCAAACCATTTGAAGATGCAGCCTTTGGCATGAACAAAGGCGATGTCAGTGATGTGGTGGAGTCCGAATTTGGCTACCACATCATCAAACTGACCGATATCAAGGCACCAAAACAGCGAAGTTTTGAGGAAATGAAACCAGAACTGGAAGCCGATGTTAAAAAACAGCAGGCTCAAAAGAAATTTTCTGAAACTGCCGAAGCTTTTACCAATGGCGTTTACGAGCAGGCTGACAGCCTCAAGCCGATTGCAGAGCGTTTGAAACTTGAAGTAAAAACTGCAAGCGGCATCACCCGCACACCAGCACCCGGCGCGACGGGCGCATTGGCCAACACCAAGTTTCTGAATGCCCTTTTTTCGCCCGATGCCATTGAGAAAAAACGCAATACCGAAGCAGTTGAAGTGGCCTCCAATCAACTGATTTCCGGTCGTATCACGCAATACACTGCAGCCCGGACACTGCCTCTGGCCGAAGTAAAAGAACTTGTGCGCCAGCGTTGGGCGGCCGTGCATGGTGCCGAAGAAGCGAAAAAAGACGGAATCGCCAAACTTGCAGCCTGGAAGGCCGCGCCTGACACCGCTGTGTTGCAGGATGCGCTGCTAGTGTCACGTGACCAGACACAAAAGCAGCCGCCGCAAGTGGTGGACGCCGCACTCAGGGCTGACGCAAGCGCCTTGCCTGTTTTCAGCGGTGTGGATCTGGGTACCCAAGGTTATGCCATCATCAAGGTTACCAAGGCGATTCCACGTGAACCCGCAGCAGAGGCCGTGGCCAAACAAGAGCGCAACCAGTACGCACAATGGTGGACATCAGCCGAAAGCCTGGCGTATTACAACGTACTCAAGGAACGTTTCAAAACCACCATCATGGTGCCCAAACCGGTGCCAGCCAAAGCCGGTGACCAGACTATTGCCGAAACCGGCACCACACAGTAAGCATTTGCCCTCGTTTGCAGGAAAACTTGAGGCTATAATACAAGGCTGCGGTGGCTGTAGCTCAGTTGGTAGAGTCCAGGATTGTGATTCCTGTTGTCGT
>JAZKIK010000691.1:0-5412 GCA_040384925.1 Pseudomonadota bacterium
GGAAGACAAGGCCGGCCAGATCCTGCAGGAAGGCATCAACGAAGCCGGCGGCATGAGCAGCTGGATCGCAGCCGCCACCAGCTACAGCACCAACAACCGCATCATGGTGCCGTTTTATGTGTATTACTCGATGTTTGGTTTCCAGCGCATTGGCGACCTTGCCTGGGCGGCTGGCGACATGCAGGCCCGCGGCTTTTTGCTGGGCGGCACCTCGGGCCGCACCACACTGAACGGTGAAGGCCTGCAGCACGAAGACGGTCACAGCCACATCATGGCCGGCACGATTCCAAACTGCATTTCCTACGATCCAACCTTTGCGCATGAAGTCGGCGTCATCCTGCACCATGGCCTCAAACGCATGGTTGAAAAGCAGGACAACGTGTACTTCTACCTGACCTTGCTGAACGAAAACTACGCCATGCCAGGCCTCACGCCCGGCACCGAAGAGCAGATCATCAAGGGCATGTATCTGTGCAAGGAAGGGCCAAAACTGCTGCCGCGCGTTCAACTGCTCGGCTCAGGCACCATCCTGCGCGAGTCGATTGCCGCCCAGGAACTGCTTGAAAAAGAGTGGGGTGTTGCCGCCAACGTCTGGAGCTGCCCAAGCTTCAACGAACTGGCCCGTGACGGTCAGGACGCCGAGCGCTACAACCTGCTGCACCCGCTGGAGGCACCGCGTGTGTCCTTTGTCGGCCAGCAGCTTGAAAAACACATGGGCCCGGTTGTCGCATCAACCGACTACATGAAGGCGTATGCAGAGCAGATCCGCTCCTTCATCCCCAAGGGCCGTACCTTCAAGGTGCTGGGCACCGACGGTTTTGGCCGCAGCGACTTCCGCAGCAAGCTGCGCGAGCATTTTGAAATCAACCGCCACTACATCGTGGTGGCGGCGCTGAAAGCGCTGAGCGAAGAGGGCACCGTGCCAGTCGCCAAAGTGGCAGAAGCCATCCAGAAGTACGCCATCCAGGCCGACAAGATCAACCCGCTCTACGCTTGAGGAGACAGACAACATGGCAGCTGTAGAAATTCAGGTTCCGGATATTGGTGACTTTGATGAAGTCACGGTGATTGAACTGCTGGTCAAACCCGGCGACACCATCAAGGCAGACCAGTCCCTGCTGACCGTCGAATCCGACAAGGCCTCGATGGAAATCCCGTCCAGCCAGGCCGGCGTGGTCAAGGAGCTGAAAGTCAAGCTCGGCGACAAGGTCAAGCAAGGCTCGGTCGTACTGGTGCTTGAAACCGAAGGCGCTGCAGCGGCAGCAGCCCCGGTTTCAGAGCCCAAAGCGGCTGCGGCGCCTGCCCCGGCTGCTGCTGAATCAGTAGCGCCAGCAGCAGCACCCGTGGCTGCACCTGCCGCAGCTGTAGGCTCGATTGACATTCATGTGCCCGATATTGGCGACTTCAAGGACGTCACCGTCATTGAAGTGCTGGTCAAGGTTGGCGACACCATCAAGGCCGAACAGTCACTGGTCACCGTGGAGTCCGACAAGGCCTCGATGGAAATCCCGTCTGCTTCAGCCGGTGTGCTGAAAGACCTCAAGGTCAAGCTCGGCGACAAGATCAATATTGGCGATTTGCTGGCCGTGCTTGAAGGTGTTGGCGCACCAGCAGCAGCGGCACCCGCTCCGGCACCTGTGGCGGCTGCGCCTGTAGCCACAGCCCCGGCAGCAGCACCCGCGGCCCCGGCCGCAACTGCACCGCTTGCCGTAAAAGCAGCCGTGCCTGCACATGAACCAACTGTGGCCCCCACCGGCAATCTGCCGCACGCTTCACCATCGGTGCGCAAGTTCGCCCGTGAACTCGGTGTGCCGCTGGCTGAAGTCAAGGGTGCAGGGCCAAAAGGCCGCATCACACAGGACGATGTTCAGGCCTTTACCAAAGCCGTGATGGCAGGCGACACCCGCACCCAGGCACAGGTCGCCAAAATGCCTGTGGCTGCACCAGCACAAGCGGGCGGTGGCGGCTCCGAGTTGGGCCTGATCCCCTGGCCCAAGGTGGACTTCACCAAGTTCGGCGCTATCGAACGCAAGGAAATGGGTCGCATCAAGAAGATCAGCGGTGCCAACCTTTTGCGCAACGCCGTGATGATTCCGGCCGTTACCAACCACGACGATGCCGACATTACCGACCTCGAGGCTTTCCGTGTTGCCACCAACAAGGAAAACGAAAAAAGCGGCCTCAAGGTCACCATGCTCGCTTTCCTCATCAAGGCCTGCGTTTCGGCACTCAAGAAGTTCCCCGACTTCAACGCCTCGCTTGACGGTGACGCCATCATCTACAAGCAGTACTTTCACATTGCCTTTGCGGCCGACACACCCAACGGTCTGGTCGTTCCAGTGATTCGTGATTGCGACAAAAAAGGCATTATGCAGATCAGCCAGGAAATGGGTGAGCTGGCCAAAAAAGCGCGTGACGGCAAGCTGGGGCCTGCAGACATGAGCGGTGCCTGTTTCACCATCTCCAGCCTGGGCGGCATTGGCGGGCGTTATTTCACGCCCATCATCAACGCTCCTGAAGTCGCCATTCTGGGCGTTTGCAAAAGCCAGATGGAACCGGTCTGGGACGGCAAGGCTTTCCAGCCACGCCTGATGCTGCCACTGTCTCTGACCTGGGACCACCGCGTGATTGACGGTGCAGCTGCTGCACGCTTCAACGCCTATCTGGGGCAGATCCTGGCCGACTTCCGCCGCGTTCTTCTCTAAAAGGCGCTAGATGACAACCCTGGTCGTCGTTAAAAAAGCCGGGCAGGTTGCGATTGCGGCAGACTCGCTGGTGACCTTTGGCGACACCAGCTTGCCGCATCGTTTCGAGTCCAACAGCAAGATTTTCAAGCTTGACACGCCGCAGGGCGTCAGTTACGTCGGCATGGCTGGCACGGTGGCGCATTTTCCGGCGCTGCGCAAAGCCATGGCGGCCTTGCCCAAAGAAAGCTTGCTGCTGGGCAGCCGTGACGAGGTGTTTGACACCTTTTTAAAGCTGCACCCGATGCTGAAGGAAACGTTTTTCCTGCAGACCAAGGAAGACGACAACGACCCTTATGAATCCAGCCAGTTCACGGTGGTGATAGCCAATGCCAGCGGCATCTATGGCCTCTACAGCTACCGTGAAATTTTTGAATTCAAGGAATTCTGGGGCATAGGCTCAGGCCGCAGTTTTGCGCTGGGCGCCATGCACGCCATCTGGGGCAAGGCCAAAACCGCCCGCGAAGTCGCCATGGCCGGCATGAACGCCGGTTGCGAGTTTGACAAAAACTCCGCCGGCCCCATTGAAGTATTCACCCTCAAATTGAAAGCCTCCCAATGAGCGCAAACATTATTGACATCCAGGTCCCCGACATCGGCGACTTTGATGAAGTCACCGTCATTGAACTGCTGGTCAAACCCGGCGACACCGTGAAGGCTGACCAAAGCCTGATCACCGTTGAAAGCGACAAGGCCTCCATGGAAATCCCGTCCTCACAAGGCGGCGTGGTCAAGGAGATCAAGGTCAAACTCGGCGACAAGGTCAAACAGGGCTCGGTCGTCTTGAGCCTGGAATCATCAGACGCAGCCGCAGCACCAAAGGCCGAAGAAAAAGCCGCTGTTGCACCCGCTCCCTCGGCACCAGCGACTGCAACTACCCCAGCAGCTCCAGCACCCGCAGCAGCCACTTTCAGCGGCACCGCTGACCTGGACTGCGACGTCGTGGTGCTGGGCGGCGGCCCCGGCGGTTATTCCGCAGCTTTTCGCGCCGCCGATCTTGGCCTCAAGGTCGTACTGGTCGAGCGTTATGCCACGCTGGGCGGCGTTTGCCTGAATGTCGGCTGCATTCCATCCAAGGCGCTGCTCCATGTAGCTTCCGTCATGGACGAAGTCAGCCACATGTCGGCCCTGGGCGTGGACTTTGGCGCACCAACAGTAGACATCAACAAGCTGCGCACCCATAAAGAAAAGGTGATTGGCAAGCTGACCGGCGGCCTGGCCGCCATGGCCAAGATGCGCAAGGTCACCACCGTGCGCGGCGTCGGTGCTTTTGTGGGTGCCAACCACCTGCAGGTTGAAGAAACCACGGGCGCACAGGGTCAGGAAAAAACTGGCAAAACCCAGACCATCAGCTTCAAAAAGGCCATCATCGCCGCAGGTAGTCAGGCTGTTCGCCTGCCTTTCATGCCCGAAGACCCGCGTGTGGTCGATTCCACAGGCGCGCTGGCCCTGAATGAAGTGCCCAAACGCATGCTGATTCTGGGCGGCGGCATTATCGGCCTCGAAATGGGCACGGTTTACAGCACCCTGGGCGCACGCCTGGACGTGGTTGAAATGATGGACGGCCTGATGCAGGGTGCCGACCGCGATCTGGTCAAGATCTGGCAGAAAATGAACGCCAAACGGTTTGACAACATCATGCTCAAAACCAAAACCGTAGGTGCCAAAGCCACGCCCGAAGGCATTGAAGTCACATTCGCCGCAGCAGAAGAGGGCGGCACAGCCCCCGCCCCACAGGTGTACGACCTGGTGCTGCAGGCCGTAGGCCGCACACCCAACGGCAAAAAGCTTGCTGCCGACAAAGCTGGCGTCACGGTGACCGACCGCGGTTTTATCCCCGTCGATATCCAGATGCGCACCAACGTGCCCCACATCTTTGCCATAGGCGACATCGTCGGCCAGCCCATGCTCGCCCACAAGGCCGTGCATGAAGCCCACGTGGCAGCCGAAGTCATCGCCGGTGAATTGCAAGGCAACAAGGAACTGGCCGCAGCCGCCTTCAACGCCCGCGTCATCCCAAGCGTTGCCTACACAGACCCCGAAGTCGCATGGGTAGGCCTGACAGAAGACCAGGCCAAGGCCCAGGGCATCAAGGTCAAAAAAGGCCTGTTCCCCTGGACAGCCTCAGGCCGCGCCATTGCCAACGGCCGCGACGAAGGCGTCACCAAACTGCTGTTCGACGACAGCCCCGAAGCCCATGGTCACGGCAAGATTCTGGGCGGTGGCATGGTCGGCACCCACGCAGGCGACATGATTGGCGAGATTGCTTTGGCGATTGAAATGGGTGCTGACGCTGTGGATATCGGCAAGACGATTCATCCGCATCCGACCTTGGGCGAGTCAATTGGCATGGCAGCCGAGATTGCGCATGGCAGTTGTACGGATGTGCCGCCTGTGCGGAAGTAAGGATCGAAAATTCGCTGAAAACGCTACTAATTCAGTAGCTATCCGTGCAGATTCCACAAGGGCTGCACGGTTTTTTGTGCGGTAATAACACGTGTGTGCGACTTGAATCACGGCTTGCGCCGGAGCTGAGTCTGCATATCCCGATCCCAACGCAGCAAGTACGGTGCCAGGAACTCAGCAAAGCCGTCTGCCGGCGGAGACAGCGCGCGCGCGACAGGTCGATAAATGCAGACATGCCGGATCGTCTCTGGCTCGACTATGT
>JAZKIK010000692.1:0-1618 GCA_040384925.1 Pseudomonadota bacterium
TTCAATCGCCTTGCGGGCGTGTTTGTTGTTGATGATGTCGTGCAGCACCACACCGCCATAGCTGTGCGCTGCGGCATTGATGTCTTCACGCGCGCCCAGGCTGGTGATGATGATGGGCACCTTGTATTTGACGCACAGCGCCATGTCGTACTCCAGCCGGTCGTTCGACTTGTGAACGATCTGGTTGATGGCAAATGGTGCAGCGGGTTTGTCGGGGTTGGCTGCGTTGTAGGCGGCCAGGGTTTCGGTGATTTCAATCAGCCACTCTTCAAGCAGTTCGGCAGGGCGCGCGTTGAGTGCGGGCATGGCACCCACTACACCGGCCTTGCATTGCTCAATCACGAGTTTGGGGTTGCTGATGATGAACAGCGGCGAGCCAATGATGGGCAGTGGCAGTTTGTCTAAGGGTGAAGGCAGTCTGGACATGACGGTTTTCCTCGAAATCGGGGCCGGAATCGGTTTTTTATGAATAAAAAGGCCAATCGCGCCCGCAGCGCAGGCACATTGAGCTCTTGAAACGCTACTGATCAGAAGGTGATCAAAAGGCTTCCAGTGCCAGCGCGGTAACGCTTTCAGCACCTTCAACAATGCTGTCGCGCATGCCTGGAGCCTTGGTCAGCAGGTGGTCGGCGTAGAAACGGGCTGTGGTGATCTTGGCCTGCATGAAACCCGCATCAACGCCCAGCGCCAGTTGCTCTTGCGCCACCAGCAGCGAACGCGCCAGTTGCCAGCCGGCCACCAGATTGCCCGCCAGCATCAGATAAGGCACGCTGCCAGCAAAAACGGCGTTCGGACTGGCTTTTGTATTGCCGGCTACAAATTCGACCACATCCACGAATGCTTCACGTGCGGCCTTGAGGCGTTTGGCAACGGCCACTGCGTCAGAACCGCCCTGTTTAAGCAGTTCTGCCTCAGTCGCTTCAATCTGGGCAGCAATGCCTTTTGCAGTCTGGCCACCGTCACGTGAGGTTTTGCGGCCAATCAGGTCATTGGCCTGGATGGCGGTGGTGCCTTCGTAAATCGTCAGGATTTTGGCATCGCGGTAATACTGCGCGGCACCGGTTTCTTCAATAAAACCCATGCCGCCATGCACCTGCACACCGAGTGAGGTGACTTCCAGGCTCATTTCAGTGCTGTAGCCCTTGACCAGCGGCACCATGAACTCGTAAAAAGCCTGGTTTTGTTTGCGCACCTCTGCGTCGGGGTGGTGGTGGTTGGCGTCGTAGGCTGCTGCCGCCACTGATGCCATGGCACGGCAGCCTTCGGTATAGGCGCGCATGGTCATCAGCATGCGTTTGACATCGGGGTGGTGAATGATGGGTGCGCTGGCCTTGATCGAGCCATCGACCGGGCGGCTTTGCACACGGTCCTTGGCAAAAGTCACGGCCTTCTGGTAGGCGCGCTCGGCAATCGCAATGCCCTGCATGCCAACGGCGTAACGGGCCGAGTTCATCATGATGAACATGTATTCAAGGCCGCGGTTTTCTTCACCCACAATGTAGCCAATGGCACCACCGTTGTCGCCATACTGCAAGACCGCCGTTGGCGAGGCCTTGATGCCCATCTTGTGTTCGATGCTGACGCAATGCACGTCATTGCGCGCACCGAGTGAGCCGTC
>JAZKIK010000693.1:0-5735 GCA_040384925.1 Pseudomonadota bacterium
ACTCGGCGCAGAGGATGAGACCAATCGGGGCTTCTTCGCCAGGCTGGCGTTCGTATTTGTCCAGCCACTTTAAATACAGCTCCATCTGACCTTTGTGGGCGGCCTTGAAACGGCCCAGCTTGAGTTCTATAGCCACCAGTCTGCGCAGGCGGCGATGGTAAAAAAGCAGATCGAGATAAAAGTCTTCACCGTCGATGACCATACGCTTTTGGCGCTCTACAAAGGCAAAACCACGACCCAGTTCCAGGATGAAGGCTTCAAGCTGACGCAGGATGGCGGACTCAAGGTCAGCCTCGTCATGCCCCTGGCGCAGGCCCAGGAAGTCAAGAAAGTATGGGTCTTTAAACACCAGTTCGGGCTGGGTTTTGGCTGATTCAGCGGGCAAGACGGCAGATGCCGATAGCAGACCGGCATCTTCACCCTGGCTGGCAGCCAAAGCGGTTCGCTCAAAGGTTTTGCGGTCTATATGGCGACGCAGTTCGCGCACGCTCCAGGTTTCAGTGATGGTTTGCTGGGCATAAAAGTGGCGGGCTGCGTGCGTTTTAAGAGGCAGTAGATCCACCAGATGGCTCCAGCTCAATTGTCGCGACAGTGTCGCGACAATTTCAGCATCCGGAAAAGCCTGGGCAAACTGCAGCATGCGGCGCAGGTTTTTGGCTTCAAAACCACGACCAAACTCCTGTGCCAGTTGCTCGCCCAGACGGGCAATCAGTTTGTCGCCATATTTGGCACGGGCTTCGCCACCCAGCACTTCGGTGCACAGCCGTTCTCCCACAGCCCAGTACAGCCGGGTAAGTTCAGCATTGACCGCACTGGCCAAGCGCTGGCGGCTGGTGTTTATCAGAACACGCAACTCTGCATGCAGGCTTTGGGTGTCGGGTTGGCTGGTGGCGGGTACGAGGGTCATATTGAGGCTATCTTGTCGCATTTTCATAAAAACACAAAGCCATCCGGGCCACAGCCAAACTCCAATTTACTCCGCACATCAAGGCAAAATACCCCCATGAACTCCCTAGACGGCATACGCATCCTCGACCTCTCCCGCGTGCTCGCGGGCCCCTGGTGTACCCAGACTTTGGCTGACCTGGGGGCTGATGTCATCAAGATCGAGCGGCCTGGTACGGGCGATGACACGCGTACATGGGGGCCGCCGTTTTTGAAGGGTGATGACGGGGCTGAGACGCTGGAGGCTGCTTATTATCTAGGCACCAACCGCAACAAGCGCTCAGTCACCTGTGACATTGCCCAGCCTGCCGGGCAGGCGCTGATACGCGAGCTGGTGCGTCATTGCGATGTGTTTGTTGAAAACTTCAAGGTCGGCGACATGGCGCGTTACGGGCTGGACTATGCCTCGCTCAGTGCCATCAACCCGCGCATCGTGTATTGCTCGGTCACCGGTTTTGGCCAGAACGGGCCGTATGCCGAACGTGCGGGTTATGACTACGCGATTCAGGGCATGGGCGGGCTGATGAGTGTGACGGGTGAACGTGACGACCTGGGCGGCGGGCCGCAAAAGGTGGGCGTGGCGGTGGCTGATTTGATGACGGGCATGTATGCCACGGTGGCGATTCTGGCGGCGCTGCGCCATGCTGAAAAAACCGGTGCAGGCCAGCAGGTTGACATGGCCTTGCTGGACACACAGGTTGCCATGCTGGCCAATCTGGGTGCCAATTTTCTGGTCAGTGGCAAGGCACCGGGCCGGGCCGGCAATGCACACCAGAACATCGTGCCCTACCAGGTGTTTGAGGTGGCTGCCGCGCCGGATGGCAGCAAGGATCATTTGATTCTGGCGGTTGGCAATGACTCGCAATATGTCAAGTTCTGCAAGGTCGCCAATATTCCCGAACTGGGTGTGAACCCGCTGTTTGCCAAAAACCGTGACCGGGTTTTGAACCGCGCGCAACTGGTGCCGATTCTGGAAGCGGTGATGAAAACCCGTACCAAGGCCGACTGGCTGGCCGCGCTGGAAGCAGCCAAGGTGCCGTGTGGCGCCATCAACAACCTGGCCGAGGTGTTTGCCGACCCGCAAATCGAGGCACGCAATATGGTATCGCACTGGCAGCATCCGGCCAAAAATGATCTGCCACTGGTGTCCAGCCCGATCAAACTCAGTGCCACGCCGGTGCGGGCACCGGGTTCGGGCGGATTGCCACCGCCGCTGCTTGGGCAGCATACTGAAGATGTTTTGCGCAACGTGCTGGATTATTCAGACGCACAAATCGCGGCGCTCAAAAATGGGCAGATCATCTGATTGCCATAACAGCATGCCGTGCAGCGCACCGTATGGCGTTTGGGGGATGACTCTGCAGCGATTGACTTGTAAACTTAGGTGTTACCCCCTCACTGGCATGCCATGACACTCCACAACAACAAAATGCGAGTCATCTGATGGCATCACTACGTGGTTTTTCCGAAACAAGGGCGGCGTCCAGCACGTCAAAAAGCGATACCAATCCGGCCCCGCTGACAGACCTGGCGGATTTTGCCCTGGCCGGCATCATTGGCTCGCAATTGTCGGAGCCGCTGTCTGACATGCAGCATGTCCTGAACGAGTTTTCACGCACACGCAAGATCACGTCCGACAACATGCGGCAGCTTAAAAAGTCGCTGGACCTGGCGCGCACCGTGGCCAAACAAAGCCAGCAGATTGCACGCCTGGCCAGTGGCCGGCTGCGTCAGTCACATGAGCGCCTCAAGCTTGACCTCTTGCTCGGCAATGCCCTGCGTGACCGTGCCGACGATTTTCATCACAAGGGTGTGGAGCTGTACCAGAACCTCAAGGCTGTCGAGGTGATTGTTGACCCCAGCCTGCTGTTCAGCCTGATTGATGCGGCGCTGGACTGGGCGGTCAGCATGGGCAGGCGGCTGGTGATCACGCTTGAGATCAAGAACTGGCCTGAGTACGGCATGCTTTTCATCAAGACCAGTGACAGCGTGGCTGCTGGCAATGATGAGGAAGACGGCACAGGGAGCGAAAACCTGGGCTGGTACCTGCTCAGTGAAACCGCCCGCGCCATGGGCGTGTCGGTTGAAAAAGTCAGCTCTGCGCATGAGGTCAGCCTGCTGATCGAGTTTCCGCGCACTGTCAAACGGCTTGAAGGCATGACGGCGGTTGAAATGGACACCGGTTTTGACTCGCTGCACAGTGAATCCAAACCGCTGGCAGGCCACCGTGTGCTGGTGATTACCAATGATGAGAAGCTGCGCATGGAAGTCACCTCGATTGCCCGCACCATGAGCCTGGTGGTGGACTTTGCACCATCCACCTCACAAGGCATGCGCTTTTGCGAGATGGAAACACCGCACATGCTGATCATTGACGAACGGGTGCGTGACCATGTTTTTGATGAGCTGCGAATGGAGCTGCGCAAAATGGATGGCAACTTTCCCTTCATCGAAGTGGCCAACGATTCGAATGTTCTTGAAGTGGCGGGCTGGATGTCTGACAGCATGACCCGCCTGAGCCGCGACGCCCTGCGCTCGCAGTTGCCGTCCATCATGGCACTGGAGCTGTCCAAGGTGATGTGATTTCGCCCCTTGCCCACAAGGCTGTTCAACCCGTTTTCATCATGACAAGGCCGCCACGTGGCACCACCCGACAATCTGCCCATCTACCGCCTGCTGACCGGCCCTGACGACGCGGCCTTTTGCCGCCGCGTCAGTGAGGCGCTGGCCCTGGGTTATGAGCTTTATGGTTCACCTGCCGCCACATTCAATGGACAAACGGTGATCGTGGCACAGGCGCTGATCTGGCCCGACGTCACACAAAAGGTGCCAGACGGGGACTGTTCCGTTTTGTGACAGGTGTGGCCTTATGGAGCACATCGCCGCCATGGCAGCACATCGCTTGCGCGGTTTTCAGGCAAAAAACCCCAACAAAATCAACACTCTTTGACCTTGCCGCCCGATGGCACGGGACTTGATAAATACACCTGCCCGCAAACACACAAAAAGCCAGTGGCTTGCGGATTGGTTTATTCCGTTCAACAAGGAGACAAGAGATGATTTATGCAGCCCCCGGTGCCGACGGTGCCAAACTGGTTTTTAAATCCCGCTACGACAACTTCATTGGCGGCCAGTTCACGCCGCCCGTCAGCGGCCAGTATTTTGATGTCATCACACCCGTCAATGGCCAGGTTTATACCCAGGCGGCACGCTCGGGTGCTGCCGACATCGAGCTGGCTCTGGACGCTGCCCACGCAGCAGCTGAGGCCTGGGGCCGCACACCGCCCACGACTCGTGCCAACATACTGAACAAGATTGCTGACCGCATCGAAGCCAACCTTGAAGTGCTGGCCTATGCCGAAACCATTGACAACGGCAAGCCGATCCGTGAGACCCTGAATGCCGACATTCCACTGGCAGTTGACCATTTCCGCTACTTTGCCGGTTGTGTGCGGGCACAGGAAGGCGCGCTGAGCGACCTTGACGGCGACACCGTGGCCTACCACTTTCAGGAGCCACTGGGTGTGGTTGGCCAGATCATTCCGTGGAACTTTCCCATCCTGATGGCGGCCTGGAAGCTGGCCCCGGCGATTGGCGCGGGCAACTGCGTGGTGCTCAAGCCCGCAGAATCCACACCCATCAGTCTGCTGGTGCTGGCCGAGCTGATTGCCGATCTGCTGCCGCCAGGTGTGCTCAACATTGTCAACGGTTATGGGCGTGAAGCTGGCATGCCGCTGGCCACCAGCCAGCGCATTGCAAAAATTGCGTTTACCGGCTCCACCAGCACGGGCCGCGTGATTGCCCAGGCTGCGGCCAACAACCTGATTCCAGCCACGCTGGAGCTGGGCGGCAAGTCGCCCAACATCTTTTTTGCCGACGTGATGGACAAGGACGACGCTTTTCTGGACAAGGCCATCGAGGGCCTGGTGCTGTTTGCCTTCAACCAGGGCGAGGTCTGCACCTGCCCTTCACGCGCATTGATTCAGGAATCGATTTACGACGCCTTTATGGAACGTGTGCTCAAACGTGTGGCCGCCATCAAACAGGGCAACCCGCTGGACACCGACACCATGATGGGCGCACAGGCATCAAAAGAGCAACTGACCAAAATCCTGTCTTACCTGGACCTGGGCCTGCAGGAAGGTGCCGAGCTGCTGATTGGCGGCGCACAGGCGCAGCTCGGTGGCGACCTGGACGGTGGGTATTACGTGCAGCCCACGCTGTTCAAGGGCCACAACAAGATGCGCATCTTTCAGGAAGAAATTTTTGGCCCGGTGCTGGCCGTGACCACCTTCAAGGACGAAGCCGAAGCGCTGGCGCTGGCCACGACACCCTGTACGGCCTGGGCGCAGGCGTGTGGAGCCGCAACGGCAATGTCGCCTACCGCATGGGTCGCGCCATCAAGGCGGGCCGCGTCTGGACCAACTGCTACCACGCCTACCCGGCCCACGCCGCATTCGGTGGTTACAAGGAATCAGGCATTGGCCGCGAAAACCACAAGATGATGCTGAACCACTACCAGCAGACCAAAAACCTGCTGGTCAGCTACAGTGAAAACAAGCTGGGCTTCTTTTGAGGCCAGGGTTTTAATCGGTTTGAATCATCAAAAGGGGCGGCTTACTGCCCCTTTTTGCCTGCAAATGCCGGCAAGCCACTGTCATTGCGGGCTTGACCCAATAATGTTCGTTTCAGCGGGTTCCCCAGCGTGTCATTGCGGACTCGATCCGCAATCCATGACACCGCATCGTGTGGCCGACGCTGCAGGGGATGGATCCCGGATCGAGTCCGGG
>JAZKIK010000693.1:5745-7430 GCA_040384925.1 Pseudomonadota bacterium
ACCATTACCAGCAGACCAAAAACCTGCTGGTCAGCTACAGTGAAAACAAGCTGGGGTTCTTCTGAAGCCGGACCCGGATGGGTTCGAATCATCAAAGGGGCGGGCTACCGCCCTTTTTTGCTTTCAGTATCCGCAGAACACAAGGAGACAAACATGGTTGAAAAAGTCATAGCCACACCGGCTGCGCTGGAGCTGGTGGAGTTTCTCAAACAAAAACATGGCACCCTGATGTTTCACCAGTCAGGCGGCTGCTGCGACAACAGCGCGGCCAACTGTTATCTGCCGGGCGAAATCACCATGGGCGCGGGGGACGTTTTTCTGGGCGAGATAGGTGGCTGCCGTTTTTACATCAGCAAATCACAGTACGCGACCTGGAAACACACTCAGCTCATCATCGACGTGATCGACTGCCATGGCGGCGGCACGTTTTCGCTCGAAGGGCCAGAGGGCAAGGCTTTTCATACCCGCTCAAGGGTTTTCAGCGCCGGTGAACTTGAAGAACTGGCGCGGGAAACCCCATAAAAACCGGCACTGCCGAGCGGCAAACTGGCCTATTTCAGTGAGCCGAACACCTTTTTAAGAATGTCACTGCCCGTGCCCACCGGGTCCTGGCGGATTTTTTTCTCTTCTTCACCAATGATGAGGTAAAGGCCGTCCAGTGACTTGCCCGTCACATATTGCTGGATGTTGGCGTCTTCTTTTTTGACCAGGCCAAAACCGGCGGCCTTGCCGGCAAATTCGTTGTATTTGTTGGCCAGACCGACCTTTTCAGTGGCCTGCGTGACCACTGGCAAAAACTTCTGGTTCAGCGGGGCGCGGGTTTTTTCGGCAAAAAAAGTGGTTACAGATGTTTCGCCGCCTGTCAGTATGTTTTTGGCGTCGTTGACATTCATGCCGCGCACGGCGCTGACCAGCAAATCCTTGGCCATGGGCACAGCGGTTTCGGCGGCGCGGTTGATGGTGGTGACCAGTTCATCGATTTTTTTGCCCTGGCCAAAATTTTTCAGCAATTTTGCTGCATCTTCAAGATATCCAGGCAAAGGAATGCGAACTTTTGGGTTGCCGAGGAATCCATCTGTCTTGCCCAGCAGAGCCACGGCGGCAATCGCGCCTTTTTCGAGTGCGGTTTTCAAGCCATTGCCTGCGTCGGCATTGCTGATACCCGCCAGATCACCAAGGGACAGCGCCTGGGCATGCTGGTAAGTGGCCAATATGAGCGCGCCGATGGCACTGGTACCAAGCTGGTTAAACTTTCTGCGTTGCATGATGAGAACCCTCACAATGAAAATAAATTCAGTATGCCGCATCGCTGCCATAGCGGTGCTTTCCATCGCCAGCATGGCGGGTTTGTACGGATGCAGCGGTGTACAGGCTGCGCCGGATTCGACCTTTGTGTTGCTCGATGGAAGCAAACAAAAAACCGCTGACCTCAAGGGCAAGGTCACCCTGGTCAACTTCTGGGCTACCAGTTGCGTCACCTGCGTGGCAGAAATGCCCAAAATCATCTCTACCTACAACAAGTATAAAAGCCAGGGTTACGACACCATGGCCGTAGCCATGAGTTACGACCCGCCAGCCTATGTGGTCAACTACAGCGAAACCCGCAAGCTTCCCTTCAAGGTAGCGATTGACAACACAGGCGCAGTAGCCAAAGCCTGGGGCGACGTACAACTGACCCCCACCAC
>JAZKIK010000694.1:0-2511 GCA_040384925.1 Pseudomonadota bacterium
CACAATGTCAGACTGTTCAGCCCAGGCCTGGTTCGCGGCACTGACCATTTTGGCGACATTGCCAGCCAGGTCGGCAATCGTGAAATTAAGCTGGGCCAGGGTAATTTTGAGCATGGATGTCTTCAGACAGTAAGGGGAAAATCAAACACCTGCCGCAAATAGGCCAGAAAAGTCTGGTCATCACACAGGGTTTTGCCGGGGCTGTCAGACAGCTTGGCGACTGGGCGATTGTTGCAGCCAGTCAGCTTCATCACGATGTTCAGAGGCGTCAAACCCATATCGTTGCTCAGGTTGGTGCCTATGCCAAAACCGGTCTGGGTACGGCCAGCAAAGCTGCGGTACAACTTCAGCGCAACCGGCAGATCCAGCCCGTCAGAAAACACCAGGCGTTTGTTTTGCGGGTCAACACGCAATCTTGCGTAATGCGCCAGGGCTTTTTCGCCCCAGACAAACGGGTCGCCCGAGTCATGGCGCAGGCCGTCAAACAGCTTGGCAAAATACAGGTCAAAGTCGGCCAGAAAAGCATCCATGCCCACCACATCGGTCAGCGCCACACCCAGGTCACCACGGTATTCCTGCACCCAGTCTTCAAGCGCGGCGCGCTGAAAATCACGCAAGGTCATGCCCAGCGCCTGGTAGGTCTGCAGGTATTCATGCGCCATGGTGCCAATCGGCACCAGATTCAGTTCCTTGGCCAGCAGCACATTGGACGTACCCTTGAAATACTGCGGAATCTCGCTCTTGAGCGTGCTGACCACCTCGGTCTGCCAGTCGCGGCAAAAGCGGCGGCGCACACCAAAGTCAAAAAATTCGAAGGGGTTTTTAAGCGGGGTTTCCTTTTCAAACTCGCGCAGCAGACTGATCTTGTCCTGCAGGCGTTTTTTGCCTTCGGTGATGGCCGCAGCCTGGTCAAAACGTCGAAAGTAAAGCTCATTGACGATGGCCAGCACAAAAATCTCGAAAGCCATCACATGCACCTGCGGGCCTATGGCCTGAATCACCAGCTTGTTGCCTTCAGCCCTGGCGCTGATGAAGTCGCGCTGAAAACTGAAGATGCGCAAAAAATCAACAAAGTCACTTTTGATGAATCGCAGGCCACGCAGATAAGTCAGCTCTTCAGGCTGAAAACGCAGGCTGCATAAATGGTCGAGCTGCTGGTTGACTTCATCCAGCAAGTCGGTCAGGGCATAGGCTGGCTGGTTGCGGCAGACAAAACTGTATTCGGCCTGTGTCTGCGGGTGTCTGTGCAGCATGGTTTGCCACATGGTGAACTTGTACAGGTCAGTGTCCAGCAGGCTTTTGATGATGGTTTGCATGGTCTTGTCCCTTGGTTTAATTGTTGTTGGGCAATGTGGACAGCAGCTGTGAGCTGCTCGTCAGCACCACGCCCCGGTTGGCCATGTCGTCGAAAAAATCCTGCTGCTGGGCCTCAAAGCCGCCGACAGCACTCATGCAGTCAGTCAGCAGCAGCACTTTGCCGGTCTGGCCTGAAGGCAGGTTCTGCACAATGTGTTCGGTGGTGGCGCGCACGCAGTGGCTGCTGGCTTCACCAGCAATCACCAGCAGGTCTGACTGGTCCAGCGCCGCAATCAGCGCGGTATTGAGCTGGGTTGCAGGGTCATCGTCATCAGGCACTTCAGCCTGCATGGCACTGTAATGTTCAGTCCAGGGGTTGCTGCCCTTGCTGATTTTTTGCACCAGGCCCAAGCGGCTGTCTTCCCACAGATTGCAGGCAGCCTTGACGGCCGGGTGAATATTGTGGCCCCAGTTGCCCATTTCACAATGCACCGGCCACACCATCAGCGTGTAACGGCCACGCTGCTCCAGCGCATCCAGATAAGCCAACGCCCTGGGCAGCATGGCCGGGTCTTTGGGAAGGTAGTCGCCATTGCGTACCTGCGCCGCCGTGATGGAAGTGAAAGGCACAACGTTTTCACCCGCAGCGCTGGCCCAGAAGGTCGGGTGGGCAATGTCAAACCTGTGGTGAGAGTCAAGCGTGACAGTTATCGACGACCAGGCCGCCAGACCTTCACGAATCAAGCCTGCCAGCCGCAGCATGTCTGCGTGTGCCCCTGCAACCGGCAAGGCAGGTGAAATGGTTTGCCCGGTCACAGGATCGGCCGGGCACCAGTCAGCAGGCAGGTCGCAAAAGTCGTTTTGCGGATCAATGATCAAAAGCTGGATGTTTTGTTTCTTGTCTTTCACTTTGAACTCCTTGACAGTCAATAACCGAGCATCTCTCAGAATTTATAAGTTGTACTGAGCAACTTATATGGGTTGTATTATGCAACCCAATTCTCTTTTGTCAACCAAGATCAAAAAAATGCCTGCTTCAAAAAAAACCCTGGACTTTGACAAGCCCCTGAGCACCGTGGATGTGGTGATTTTTACGGTGTTGAACGACCGGCTGCAGGTGCTGCTGGTCAAACGCCCGGACGGGCCAGGCGAGCCCTTCCCGAATGCCTGGGCGCTGCCTGGCGGTTTTGTGGATGTAGAGCAGGACGAGTCGCT
>JAZKIK010000695.1:0-2945 GCA_040384925.1 Pseudomonadota bacterium
CGCTGTAGCCGCTGTTCCACTGCATGGCCACTTCAACGCCAATATTCGTGCCCTGGTCGCTCTGGCGGTCGCCCATGGCGGCAAACACATTGGGGTTGAGAATGGTTTTGCCCTTGTTGATGAAATCAACAAAACCCTTGACGCCACCGGCACCGGCAAAGTCGTCTTCCTTGCCGGTGCGTTCGTCCTTCAGGCGGATCTTGACGCCGTTGTTCAAAAAGCTCAGTTCGCGCAGGCGCTTGCTCAGAATTTCGTAATGAAAGTCGGAGTTGGTCTGAAAAATTTCCAGGTCGGGCAAAAAGTGGACTTCAGTGCCACGCTTGTCGGTATCGCCCATCACCTTCATGGGGGAGACTTCAATCGGGCCGTTCGGGCCGGGCACGGTTTCAAGCAGGCGGTTCTGCACAAAACCTTTTGAAAACTCCATCACATGAACCTTGCCGTCACGCCGTATGGTCAGGCGCAGCATCTTGCTCAGGGCGTTGACGCAACTCACACCCACACCATGCAGGCCGCCTGACACCTTGTAGCTGTTCTGGTTGAACTTGCCGCCGGCATGCAGCTCGGTCAGGGCAATTTCGGCGGCCGAGCGTTTGGGCTCGTGTTTGTCGTCCATCTTGATGCCGGTCGGAATGCCGCGGCCGTTGTCCGTGACGCTGATGGAATTGTCGGTATGGATGGTGACCACGATGTCATCACAATGGCCGGCCAGTGACTCGTCAATCGAGTTGTCAACCACCTCAAACACCAGATGGTGCAGGCCGGTACCGTCAGAGGTGTCGCCGATATACATGCCAGGGCGCTTGCGAACGGCTTCCAGGCCTTCAAGAATCTGGATCGAGCCTTCGCCATAGGCTTCTGATGCGCCGGCCTGGTTGGTGTCTATTTTTGGCTGGAAATTGGAGCTTCCCTCACCAGCCGCGCCGTCATTGACATTCACTTTGTCGTCATTATTGGGCTGATTGGCAGCGTCAAGGGCTTTGTTTTCTTCAGTCATTACCGGCTTTCTTGCGAATTTTTCAATCCATTGAATGACCAAACCCGCTTGTTCAGCGGGTTTGGTTTGTTGGTCCTGGCGTTTTGCCGGGACTAGATGCGCATTGGCATCACCACGTATTTAAAGGCTGTGTTGTCCGGAATCGTCAGCAGGGCGGAGCTGTTGGAATCCGCCAGTTCAATCTTGACCATGTCCTGGGTCATATTGGCCAGTGCGTCAATCAGGTAGGTGACGTTAAAACCGATTTCGATTTCATCACCGCCGTAGTCAATGTCCAGTTCGTCCACCGCTTCTTCCTGCTCGGCGTTGTTGCTGGCAACACGCAGGGTGCCGGGCTCGATGTTCAGGCGTACGCCCTTGAACTTCTCGCTGGTCAGAATGGCTGTGCGCTGCAGGCTGGCCAGCAGGGGCAAACGGCCCAGGGTGATGATGTTTTTGTGATTTTTCGGAATCACGCGGTTGTAGTCCGGAAACTTGCCTTCCACCAGCTTGGTGACAAATTCCATGCCTTCAAAGCTGAACTTGGCCTGGTTGCCGGCAAACTGCATCTCGATGGCACCTTCCTTGTCGCTGAGCAGGCGCTGCATTTCAAGCACCGTCTTGCGCGGCAGTATCACTTCCTGTTTTGGCACCTCGACATCCAGCGTGGCGGATGAAAAAGCCAGCCTGTGGCCATCGGTTGCCACCAGGCTGAGCTGCTTGCCCTCGGCCACAAACAGGATGCCGTTGAGGTAATAACGGATGTCATGCACCGCCATCGCAAAGGAAACCTGGTTCAAAAGCTCTTTCAAGACCTTTTGAGGCACCGAGAAGGCCGGTCCGAAGCTTGCGGCCTCCTGGACCAGCGGAAAGTCTTCAGCAGGCAGCGTCTGCAGCGTGAAGCGGCTTTTGCCACCTTTGAGAATCAGCTTGTTCTGCGCCGATTCCAGCGAAACCGTCTGGTCGCTGGGCATGGAGCGCAGGATGTCAATCAGTTTGCGCGCACCCACGGTGGTGGTGAAGTTGCCTTCATCACCCTCAAGTTCGGCAGAAGTCCGGATCTGGATTTCAAGGTCGCTGGTCGTCAGCTGCAGCTGAGAACCGGTTTTGCGAATCAACACGTTGGCAAGAATGGGCAGCGTGTGCCTGCGTTCAACGATACCGGCCACTGACTGGAGCACCGACAAAACTTTATCCTGGGTAGCTTTCAGAACGATCATGACTTCCTCTTTGTTTCTCTTTAAGTCTCTAATTCAAATTAGTAGTAGTAGTAAAGCCGACGCTTTTCTGTGGACAAGGCCATTTTCCCCTTTTTAATCATGTGTTTGGCGACTGTTTAACCATGTGCTGCCAGGCCCGGCAACACCAGGTGCCAACATGAACAACTTTTGCTTTTGCGACTTGCCTGTGGATAACTGCCCGGTTGTTCAAAAGTTATACCCAGATTTTTCCAAAAACTCAGCTGTGCGGACTCTCTGCCAGTCTTGACCGGCTGGTTGGCTGTGAAAGTCAGGCAGCACGAGCCGGTCAAAAAAGTGGGCGGTCAGCCGAAATCCAGTTCAATCGCCGACACACAAAAACCGGCGCAAAATTTTTGTAACAAAAGCACCGGAAGCCGTTTTTCAAAAAGACAGAAATGACCCTGAAATCCGTTGGCGCTTCGCTTCTTGTTTTCTCTTATTTCTTTAATTCAAATTAGTAGTAGTAGTAAAGGACGCCAATTTTTGTGGACAACGCGATTTTTTTGTTTCAAATCAAGAACTTGCAAGCTGTTTAACCATGTGTTGCCGGGCACTGCAAGCACAGGCGCCAACATGAACAACTTTGCGATTCCGGATTCTTCTGTGGATAACTACCCAGTTGTTAAAAAGTTATGCCCAGCTTTGTTGTTCTGGCAGCTGTCAGCCCCGGTTTTTAACCTTTTAGCGTTTGCTCCAGTACGTGGAGCTGCTGGTTCAGTTCTGTCATC
>JAZKIK010000695.1:2955-6935 GCA_040384925.1 Pseudomonadota bacterium
CTGCTGGCGCTCCGCCGCCATCTTGCGCACGGCATGCAGCACGGTGGTGTGGTCGCGGCCGCCAAAC
Organism: Pseudomonadota bacterium; assembly: GCA_040384925.1. Taxonomy (GTDB): domain Bacteria; phylum Pseudomonadota; class Gammaproteobacteria; order Burkholderiales; family Burkholderiaceae_C; genus Polaromonas. Next base: position 3,023 of record JAZKIK010000695.1, read on the forward strand.
AGCTCGCCAATTTCGGGCAGGCTTTTTTGTGTCAGTTCCTTGGCCAGGTACATGGCAATCTGGCGCGGTCGTGCAATGCTGGCCGGCCGCTTTTTGGAATACATGTCGGCGACCTTGATCTTGTAGTAGTCGGCGACAGTCTTTTGTATGTTCTCGACCGAAATCTGGCGGTTCTGGATCGACAGCAGGTCACGCAGTGCTTCACGTGCCAGCTGGATCGAGATTTCCTTGTGGTTAAAACGCGAATAGGCGAGGATCTTGCGCAAGGCGCCTTCCAGCTCGCGCACGTTGGAGCGCACATTTTTGGCCACAAAAAACGCCACCTCTTCAGGCATGACGGTGCCTTCCGTTTCGGCCTTGCGGATCAGGATGGCAACACGCATCTCAAGCTCTGGCGGCTCGATCGCCACCGTCAGGCCGGAGTCAAAACGTGAAACCAGCCGTTCGTGAATATCCGTCAACCCCTTGGGATAGGTGTCGCTGGTCATCACGATGTGCGACTTTTTGGTCAGCAAGGCCTCAAACGCATTGAAGAACTCCTCTTGCGTCCTGTCCTTGTTGGCAAAAAACTGCACGTCATCAATCAGCAGCAGATCCAGCGAGTGGTAGCGCTCCTTGAACTCGTCAAAAGTCTTGCGCTGATAAGCCTTGACCACATCCGACACAAACTGCTCTGCATGGATGTAAAGCACTTTGGCATTGGCGTTGTCGGCCACCAGCTTGTTGCCAATGGCATGCATCAAATGGGTTTTGCCCAGACCCACCCCGCCGTAGATAAAAAGCGGGTTGTAAAGCTGGCCCAGGCTGGTTGCCACATGCATGGCAGCGGCGCGGCCCATGCGGTTGGCCGTGCCTTCAATCAGGGTGTCAAAGGTCAGGGCGGTATTCAGGCGGCTTTTGAAAGGCGAGCCGGCTGTGTCTTCCGGCACACCCAGCCCGGCAGGTTCCGGAATGCCGGCACTTTCAAAACTGCGCGGCAGGCTTGCCGGTTTGACGGGTACTTCACGCTGGGCTACGGTTAGCTCCAGCTGAACACCATAACCCGAGATTTTTTCAAGCATGGCCGTGATGCGGGCAGCATATTGCGCCCGGATCCAGTCCAGCTTGAAGCGGTTGCCGACCTGGATCGTGACTTTTGAGAGGTCTTCGGCGACGTCAGCGACCAGCGGCCTGATCCAGGTGTTGAACTGTTGTTCGGGGAGTTCCTGGGCCAGCTGGTCAACGCAGGTTTGCCACAGGCTGTGGCTGAGCTTGTGAATAGACCCTTCACTCATGACTGAATCGACTCTTGGACTGACCTGGCACCCGGCTGACGGGTCTGGCTGCAAGCAACACGTACTTGTGGATATTATTAATTTTTGGCACCCGTAATTCTAAACTGATCACAGAGTTATCCACAAACCTGGGGGTGTTTGTCCTCAGCCGGTTTCAGGGGTGTTTGAACAGCCTGCCCACAGGTTTTGAACTGCCGGGCCCGGCCTGCTGATCTGCGTGGTTACACCAAATAAGCCGCCTAAGCTGTTGCCAGCGTTGATAAATCTGCGATAATCATGGGTTTCCCTGATTGGCGGCTGTTCGGTCGGTGGCAATCAAGAGTAGCAAGCAAATTAGCCAATTAGCCATAAGGCCGCTTCAGGCCAGTAGGATTTATCATGAAACGCACATACCAACCCTCCAAAGTCAAGCGCGCCCGTACACACGGTTTCCTGACCCGCATGAAAACCCGTGGTGGCCGCGCAGTCATTGCAGCCCGTCGCGCCAAGGGCCGCAAGCGTCTGGCTGTATAAGCTCGTTCGCTAGAGACTTGTAGAAGTCTTGGCCTGGTTTGCTGCCGGTCTGTCTGCTTTTGTGTTCTTCACAAGCCAGGCCGGAAAACCGTTTGACTGCCTTGTGAGATTGTTCCAGGCTGCAGTTTTCAGGCCACCATCTGCGTTTTTTCTGGATTGCTGTGCAGCGGCTTAAGACAAGACCTCAATTTCAGGCTGTTCTCGCTGGCATCACCATTGCCAAAACCGAGCACTTCGTGTTGCACCGCAACAGTCTTGACGCCCCATTTCTAACCGAAAACGCTGGTTCACCGAAAGGTCAACCAGCGCTGGGTTGTGCCGTCCTGAATACACCTGATGTTTCCGTGGCTGAAGCTCCTGTAGTTGCCCGACTGTTTCCTGCAAGGGCGACATGGATGGGTGCGATGGTGCCCAAACGCTGGGCAAAACGGGCGGTGACACGCAACACCATCAAACGGCAGATTTACACCGTGAGTGCCGGGTTTTCCGGCCAGCTTCCCGAAGCGGTCTTTCTGGTGCGTCTGCGCCGGGATTTTTCGCGCAAGCAATTTGTCAGTGCCAGCTCCGAGGCCCTCAAAGAAGCTGTGCGGCTTGAGTTGCTGGCCTTGATGCGGGCGGGTTGCGCCTTCAGATAGCGGCAAAACCACATGCTGCACATGAAACCTCTTCTTGCTGTTCTTTTTCGCCTGCCGCAAAACTTTTTGATCGGCCTGGTCAAGGGCTACAGGCTGCTGCTCAGTCCTTCGCTGGGCTCGGCCTGCCGGTTTGAGCCGACCTGCTCGGCTTATTCGCTGCAGGCTCTGCAACAATACGGCGCTGTTACCGGTACTTATCTGACCCTGCATCGCCTGGGTCGGTGTCATCCATGGTGTGATGGCGGGTTTGATCCCGTGCCTGCACCGGGTGATAAAAAAATAGCCCTCTTTTCCCGTCTGGTCACACCCGTGACTTCAATTTCCTCTAAAAAGAACCCGTCATGAACGACATACGCCGCACCATTTTGTGGGTGATTTTTGGTTTTTCCATGGTCCTGTTGTGGGACCAATGGCAGGTCTTCAATGGCCAGAAACCGACATTTTTCCCAAGCTCCACGCCGGTTGCCAAGACTGCTGCGCCGCTTGCTTCGGCTTCTTCCGTGCCTGGCAGCCCGGCTGCTGTGCCGGTGCCTTCTGCAGTCACCTCCGCTGGTGGCCCGGCTGCCGTTCCTGGTGGTGCGCCTTCGGTTGCTGTTCCGGCAGCCAGGGAACGCCTGCTTGTGAACACCGACGTTTTCAGCCTGACTTTTGATACCGAAGGCGGCGCGCTGGTGCATTCCTCGTTCAACAAGTTCAAGGACATGAACGACAAAAACAGCGGTTTTATCCTGCTTGATGAAAGTGCCAACCGTGTTTACCTGGCGCAGACTGGCCTGATTGCCGGTGCAGCCGGTGGCGGTGCCTTGCCAACCCACAAAACCATCATGACTGCCGCTCCAGGTGAACGCAGCCTGAAAGACGGCCAGAACGAATTGCAGGTCAAGTTTGAATCGCCCGATATTGGCGGCGTCAAGCTGGTCAAGACCTACACGCTTAAACGCGGAGCCTACGACATTGCTGTGCGTCATGAGGTGATCAATACCGGCACTGCCCCTGTTTCACCACAGCTGTATCTTCAACTGGTGCGTGACGGCAACAAGCCACCGGGAGAATCATCGTTTTATTCGACCTTCACCGGCCCGGCCATCTACACCGAAGCCAAAAAATACCAGAAGATCGAGTTCAAGGACATCGAAAACAACAAGGTTGATGTCGAGAAACAGGCCACCAATGGTTATGTGGCCATGGTTCAGCACTATTTTGCTTCGGCCTGGATGCTGGGTGACGGCATCAAACGTGACCTGTTTTTGCGCAAGGTTGACACCAATCTTTATGCCGTTGGCATGATCACGCCGCTGGACGCGATTGCACCCGGCACTACCAAAACCATAGAGTCCAAATTTTTTGTTGGCCCGCAGGAAGAAAAAGTGCTGGAGTCACTGGCACCTGGCCTGGAACTGGTCAAGGACTATGGCTGGCTGACCATTCTGGCCAAACCGCTGTACTGGCTGCTCGACAAACTGCACGGGTTTATCCAGAACTGGGGATGGT
>JAZKIK010000696.1:0-8670 GCA_040384925.1 Pseudomonadota bacterium
GCCTGAGCCCCTTAACCTAATCCATCACGACCACCATGAAAAACCCGGACAGCCTTCCCATTGACCTGATTGGCGCACCTACCGACGTGGGTGCGGGCAGTCGTGGCGCATCCATGGGGCCAGAGGCACTGCGCGTCGCCGGTTTGCAGCCCATACTGCAGGGCCATGGGCTGGACGTGACTGATCTGGGCAATGTCAGTGGCCCGGCCAACCCCTGGCAGCCGCCGGTTGACGGCTACCGTCACCTGCCCGAAGTAGCCGCCTGGAACCGCGCCGTCCATGAGGCCATGTACCAGAGCTTGAGCAAGGGCCACACCCCCATCCTGATGGGCGGTGACCATTGCCTGGGCATAGGTTCAATCAGCGCAGTGGCCCGGCATTGCCGTGATACAGGCAAAAAACTGCGCGTCTTGTGGCTGGACGCCCATGCCGACTTCAACACCAACGCCCTCACGCCCACCGGCAACATCCACGGCATGCCCGTGGCCGTGCTGTGCGGCCACGGCCCGGCCGAGCTGACAGGCATTGGCGGCACGACTCCGGCCATGAGCCCGTCCGTCATCCGCCAGATCGGCATCCGCAGTGTGGACGAAGGCGAAAAACGTTTTGTGCGCCAGTCCGGCCTGGAAGTGTTTGACATGCGTTACATCGACGAGATGGGCATGCGTCACACCATGCAGCAGGCACTGGCCGACATGGACGCCAACACCCATCTGCATGTAAGTTTTGACGTGGACTTTCTCGATGCCTCGATTGCCCCCGGCGTAGCCACCGCCATACGCGGCGGCCCCACCTACCGCGAAGCCCAGCTGTGCATGGAAATGATCGCCGACACCGGCCGACTCGCATCTCTGGACGTGATGGAGCTGAACCCCGCGCTGGACGTGCGCAACGGCACAGCCGAGCTGGCGGTGGACCTGATTGAAAGCCTGTTTGGCAAAAGCACGCTGATGCGGCAGTGAGGTGCATGGTGCTTCGGCCTTACTCCTTCCCCCGCTGGGGGAAGGCCGGGATAGGGGCTCGCGGCCTGTCAATAAATGCGGCTTTTAACCGAGGCCAAAGCCCCCATCCCAACCTTCCCTCAAAGGAGGGAAGGAGCAAGTCAATAACCTCCCAAAACCACCCCATGAGCATCCACGCCTTCCAGGCCCCGGCCGCTGTTGTCATGATCCGGCCCCACGCCTTTCACCCCAACCCCGAAACCGCGCAGGACAACAGCTTTCAGTCCAGCGCCGACGGCCACGACGCAGCAGGCATTGCCGCCGCAGCACACGATGAGGTCAGCGCCGCAGCAGCCAAATTGCAGGCCGCAGGCGTCACCGTGCATCTTTTTGACGACCATGGCGAGCGCAACACGCCCGATTCGGTTTTTCCAAACAACTGGTTTTCCACCCATGGCGGTGGCCATGTGGCGATTTACCCCATGTATTCCACAAACCGCCGCCGCGAACGCCGCAGCGACGTGATAGAGATGCTTAAAACCAGCTACCGCGTGCAGGACGTGATCGACTATTCAGGCCTGGAGCCCGACGGCCTGTTTCTTGAAGGCACGGGCGCCATGGTGCTAGACCACATAGACCGCGTCGCCTACACCGCCCGCTCAAACCGCGCCAGCGAAGTCATGCTGGAGCGCTTTTGCACCCACTTCAACTACGAACCCCTGGTGTTTTCAACCGCAGGCACAGACGGCCAGCCCACCTACCACACCAACGTGATGATGTGCATAGCCACCCGTTTTGCCATGGTTGGCTTTGATCTGTTCACAGACCCGGCCCGCCGCGCCGAAGTCAGACGCCGTCTGGAAGAAAGCGGCCGCACCGTGATTGCCCTGAGCAACGAACAAATCGCCTCATTTGCTGGCAACGCCATTGAACTGACGGGCACAGCCAGCAAAAATGATGGCCGGGTTCTGGCCCTGTCAACTACAGCGGCCGCCAGCCTGACGGCAGCACAACGCACCACGATTGAACAATTTGCCGAATTGTTGCCGCTGCATGTGCCCACCATAGAAATGGCCGGTGGCTCGGTACGCTGCATGCTGGCGGGGGTGCATCTGGCAAAAAGGCCCGAATAACAAGCTGCCCCCTGAAACACTTAAAACTCAGGGACTCGCAGGCTGCAGGCCCAGGCCCTGTTTCTGTCTGTAGCGGGTTTGGGTGTGAGGCTGTCCGTTGACCAGTGTGTGAACCAGCACACATTGTTCGGGCTGGGGTTCACGTACAAACTCAATCTGGCGTGGTGCGAGTTTTTCGCGTGTATAGATGCGGCCTACAAGGGTGTTGTCACGCACGAAACACTCCAGAACCACAGGCGTGGCATGCGGGTTGCCCAGCCGCAGATCCTTGTAGCCCCACACCACCGTTGCATCGGCACCCAGCGGGGTGAAGCGTTCATGCTCCTGATAGATATCAATGCTGTGCGCATTGCGTTCATGCACATCAAGCCCGGCAGTCAGGCCAAGGTGGTAAATCAGGCTGGACAGCTGGCACAAACCGCCGCCCACCTGGCGTGTGAGTTGCCCATCGACCAGATTGCGTCCGATGACAAAACCATTCCCTTCCACCGGCTGCCCGACATAACGCCAGAACGACCATATCCGGCCTGGCTCCAGCAGCGCAAGATTCACCCGCCGGGCACCCAGGGTCAGGTTCACGAGCTTGTTCTCAAACAGGGCACTTGGCTGAACTGGCTGAACAATTTCTGTGGGCATGGTGAAGGCCGCCAGGTCAGCAGCAGCGGCACGCCTGTCGGTCAGATCCAGACCGTTTTTTGCATCGCCAAGGCGTCGGCCTGCATGCATGAGCGACTGACGCACATGCAGGGGCAGCAGGTGCCTGACCACGGCACGCAGCCTGCTCACGCGCGGCGCTCCAGCTGGTAGAGGTGGTATGAGGCATACAGCCGTAGCGGGCTGCGCCCTATCCAGTCATCCAGGCTTTTGAACCAGGGCCGTGCAAAATCGGGCAGCCGGTGAATGGGAAAAAACAGAATGCCGCGCCGCTGTACCACGCGCCACTGCGGACCCGCCCAGCGCTCCACATCTGCCCGCGTCGCAGCTGTGTCGCCGTGCCAGCCGGTCTTGCTGGGTGGTCGCCGATTCAGGTTTCTGCGGTGGCGTGAGGGAAGGTCAAAAATCAGCATGCCGCCCGGCCTGATGACACGAGCCAGTGCTGACAGTGACTGCTCAATGACTTCCGGCTGTAGATGCATGAACACATGAAAGCAGATGGCTGCCTGAAACGATTGGCCGGCTGCAAATTCCAGCCTTGGCAAACCAGCCTGGATCAGGTGCCTGTCAGGGTGTTTTCTGCCCGCTACCTTCAACATGGCCGCGGACGAGTCAACACCCGTCAGGGCAAAGTCAAGCAAACGCCCGGTGCCGCAACCCAGATCGACCACATCCGAGGGTGAAACCTTCACCAGCCAGCTTTTCAGAACGGCCCGCTCCATCTGATCAATATAGCGGCCATACGAGCGTCCGAATCGATCTTCGTCGTAGCTTTCTGCAAGCTGCTCGTAGTAATCCTCAATGGTGTCCATTCAGGCATTGTGTTTTGAAATCAGCTCCCACACCAAGCTGTCGGGCCGACAGCATTGCGATAAAGCAACACACTGCATCAGCGGGTACATCTGCTGGCCGCCTCGCTGCAGCAAACGACATCAACTCAAATGCCGCCCCACAATCCCGGCCAGCTCAAACATCGTCACCTGTGGTTTGCCAAAGACTGGCAGCAGTTTGGCATCGGCGTTTATTGAGCGTTTGTCGGCTGCGTCCTGCAGGCCTTCGGCCTTGATGTAGTCCCACAACTTTTTGATGACCTGGGTGCGGGCGACCTGTTCTGTGCCTATGACTGCGGCCAGGGCGTCGCTGGGTTTGAGGCCTGTGGCTGCGGTGGTGGCGCGTGGGGCTTTGGGTTTTGCGGTTTTTTCTGCTGCTGCTTTTTTGGCCGGGGCCTTTTTGGCGGCGGCTTTTTTGGCTGCCGGGGCAGCCTTGACGGCTACGGTTTTGCCAAACGGGGTTTTGACGGTCGCGGTTTTGCCTGCTGGGGCAGCGGCACCCGCAGCGGATGGGCGCGGTGGAAACTTGGACGCGGCAAATTCAAAATTGACCTTGTCAGCCGCAGCGTCCCAGGCCAGCATGGCCTTGAAGGGGCGGCGGGTGCGCATCGATACAAACTTGTCGAGCTGGTCGGTTTTGCCAGTGGCCAGCAGTTTTTTCATCTGCTCGCGTTCGATCGGCTGCTGCAAAATGACATGGCCGGTTTTGAAGTTGCAGCTCGGTGTGGGCTGGGCAAGTGTGGGCACTGACTTTTCGCACACATAGTTTTTGCCAAACTCGAACACATGGGCTGCACATTTGGGGCAGGGGCCGAGCGATTCCTGGCCCTTGAAATCGACAATCTCGCCGGTTTCGGCATTTTTGTCGTCGCCAAAATCAAACTCCAGTTTGTAGTTTTTGCTTTCCTCATCAAACTTGATGACCATCTCGGCCGTGAAGGGCCAGCCCGCCTTGGAGCGAAAACCCTCCAGCGGGCCGATCTTGCGGTCACGCAGGAATTGCTCGACCTCTGCAGTTTCAAAAGTGCGGCCAGCCGGGGTTTTGCCGAATGAAAAACCGCAGCCGTCCTCTGTGCCGGTTTTACCGGTGCAGGTGTAGCGCCGGTAGTTTTCCTTGATCACACCGCCGCAATTGGGGCAGGGCGTCTGCAGGGTTGCATAGTCGCCGGGAATGCTGTCGCGGTCATAACCCTTGGCCTTGGCAACCAGGTGTTCGGTCATCTTGGCTATTTCGGCCATGAATGTTTCACGGCTCAGTTTGCCCTGTTCCATCTGAGCAAGTTTGTATTCCCACTCGCCGGTCAGCTCGGCCTTGGACAGCTCCTGCACGTCCAGGCCGCGCAGCAAGGTCATGAGCTGAAAGGCCTTGGCCGTGGGAATCAGCTCGCGGCCTTCGCGCAGCATGTATTTTTCGGCAATCAGCCCTTCAATCGTGGCGGCGCGGGTGGCTGGTGTGCCCAGGCCTTTTTCCTGCATGGCTTCACGCAGTTCGTCGTCGTCAATGGTCTTGCCTGCGCCTTCCATGGCACCCAGCAAGGTGGCTTCGGTATAACGCGCTGGTGGTCGGGTTTTCAGTCCTTTGGCGTCGGCGCTCTCGGTATGCACCACTTCACCGGGTTTGACGGCAACCAGGGTTTTGGCGTCTTTTTCGTCGGTGTTTTCATTCTCGGCTTCCTTGCCGTAAATCGCCAGCCAGCCCGGTTTGACCAGCACCTTGCCTTCGGTCTTGAAGCTGTGGCTGGCGGCAGGAGTTTTGACCAGCGATATGCGGGTCGTCACCATGTATTCGGCACTCGGAAAAAACACCGCCATGAAGCGCCGCACGACCAGGTCATACAGTTTTTGTTCTGCCTCGCTCAGGCCGCTGGGGGCTTGCAGGGTAGGGATGATGGCAAAGTGGTCGCTGACCTTGGCATTGTCAAAAATGCGCTTGTTGGGTTTGATGTAGTTGTTGTTCAGCGCCGTCTGCGCATGTGGCGCCAGGTGGCGCATGCCGCTGGTGGACAACATTTCAAAAGTTTTTTTGACGACTGGCAGATAGTCTTCAGGCAGGGCGCGCGAGTCGGTACGCGGGTAGGTCAGCGCCTTGTGGCGCTCGTACAGGCTTTGTGCAATCGACAGCGTGGTTTTTGCTGAAAAGCCGAACTTGCCATTGGCCTCACGCTGCAGCGAGGTCAGGTCAAACAACTGGCCGGGCGCTTGCGTGGTCGGTTTGGACTCTTCCGTCACCGTGGCAGGCTGGCCGCGCACGCTGTTGGCAATTTCCAGCGCGTCACGTTGGGTCCAGAGGCGGTCAGCCTTTAGCTCGGCATCGGGCTCGGCACCTTCGGCGGGCACGGGTTTTTTCCACTTCGGGTCAAACCATTTGCCGGGGTAGCTGCCAGCTTCGGCCTGAAAGGAGGCGTGAATCTCCCAATAATCACGGCTGACAAACTTGCGGATTTTTTCTTCACGTTCAACCACCACGGAAAGTGTTGGCGTTTGCACCCGGCCCACGGTGGTCAAAAAGAAACCGCCATCGCGCGAGTTGAAGGCTGTCATGGCACGCGTGCCATTGATGCCAACCAGCCAGTCAGCCTCAGAGCGTGAGCGCGCCGCATCGGCCAGGCCCTGCATCTGCTTGTCGGTGCGCAGGCTGGCAAAACCATCGCGTATTGCCGCCGGTGTCATGGACTGCAGCCACAGCCGCCTGACCGGGTGTTTGCTTTTTGCGTATTGCTGGATCAGCCGGAAGATCAGCTCACCCTCGCGGCCCGCGTCACAGGCGTTGACCAGTGCGCCTACGTCCTTGCGTTTGGTCAGCTTGACGATGGCGTTGAGCCGCGTCTTGGTCTTGTCCATCGGCTTCAGGTCAAAGTAAGGCGGAATCACCGGCAGATTCGCAAAACTCCACTTGCCGCGTTTGACATCAAACTCTTCAGGCGCCTCGATTTCAACCAGATGGCCGACGGCGGAAGTGATCAGCCATTCGTCGCTCTCGAAATATTCGTCGTGTTTTTCAAACTTGCCTGCCGTTGGCGTCATCGCCCGCACGATGTCCTGCGCCACCGAGGGCTTTTCTGCAATCACCAGTGTTTTCATAAAACTTCTTCAAACCTTCTACAACTTCGGGGAAAAATATCCCGCTACATCAGTCTGCTGTTCCTGACAGTTCACGTTCTGACAAAGGGCTGGTGTCCAGCCACCTCATGCAAAGACCGCGCCCCCTTTGTATATAGAGCACATGCCAAAACACTGCCCTGCAGCCCGCGAGTACACCACAAGCCGCTGACCCCAAGGCGTTACAAACTGTCTGAGGGCCGCTTTCCGGGTTGCCAGCACAGTTTTTGCTTGCACAAATCGCGTCACTACAATACGGGCTTCCCGCGCACGCACACGCGCGCACCTGCATGAATTAACCATACCAAAAAAATACGTCGTGTTAAAAAAACAGGCTTCTGCCCCCGCAGCCCCCCTTTCAACCGCAGCTGCGGTGCCGGTTTCGGCAAGCGACAAACGCCGGCTGCAAACCCGTCGTTCGGGTGTACATGGCAAGGGCGTGTTTGCGCTGCAAGACCTGGCCGAAGGCGAAACACTGATTGAATATGCTGGCGAGGTCATCTCCTGGCCCGAGGCGCTGCGCCGCCACCCGCACGACCCGGCCAATCCCAACCACACGTTTTACTTTCACATTGATGCAGACCGGGTGATTGACGGCAAACACGGCGGCAACTCGTCGCGCTGGATCAACCACAGCTGCGAGCCAAACTGCGAGGCTGAAGACGACGAGGGCCGCATCTTCATCAAGGCGCTGCGCAACATCAAGGCCGGAGAAGAGCTGTTTTTTGACTACGGCCTGATCATTGACGCGCGCTACACCAAAAAACTGCTGGCAGACTACCCCTGCTGGTGCGGTGCCAAAAGCTGCCGCGGCACCCTGCTGGCACCCAAGGGCAAAAAGCGGCAAAAACCCGGTGCAACAAACCAGCCTGAAAAAACCGGCGACTGAGCTCGTTTTCATTGCCGCCTCGCCCTGACTTTAAAACCCCAGCACCGTGAACCAGCTCAACCCCAAGCCCTCGTCGCCCATTCGCTGGCCAGCCGAGGCCATCTGGGAGGCCGTGGCACCGGTATTGCCCGGTTTTACGGTTGAGGTATTGCCAACGATTGATTCGAGCAATACCGAGCTGATGCGGCGCTTCAGGGGCAGCCCGGCCATTGCGCCACAGCTGGATGCGACGCTGCTGGTGGCCGAGCAGCAAAGCGCCGGACGCGGACGCCTGGGCCGCAGCTGGCAAAGCCAGCGCGGCGACAGCCTGACCTTTTCACTCGGCCTGCCGCTGCAGCCTGTGGACTGGTCGGGCCTGTCGCTGGTGGTGGGCATCAGCCTGGCTGAAAGCCTTGACCCCGGCAACAATCTCGGCCTGGGCCTGAAGTGGCCCAATGACCTGTGGCTGCGGGATGCAGAAAACACCCCGAACAGCGCCACGAACAGTGCCAGAAAAGGTGAAAGCAAGCTGGCGGGCATTCTGGTCGAAACTGCCAGTCTTGAAGGCCTGCGTCATGTGGTGATTGGTATCGGCATCAATATCCGAGCAGTGGCGCTGGCGGCTGCGGCTGCGGCTGCAAGCCCTTCGGCCAGCAATTTGCCCGGCGTCATGCCACCCGGCTGCTTGCAGGACCTGTATCCGGACGCCGACGCCGCCAGCACGCTGCTGCGTATCGTGCCGCCGCTGGTGCAGGCCATACAGGCTTTCGAGAAATTTGGTTTTGCACCCTTCCAGGCCCGTTTTGCCCAGCGTGACGTGCTGTCAGGCCGCGCAGTGCGTGTGCTTGAGGCCGGCAACACGCTGGAGGGCACAGCCCATGGTGTGAGCGAAAGCGGTGCCTTGCTGGTTCACACCGCCACTGGCATGAAGGAAATCACCAGTTCTGAAGTCAGCGTGCGGCCCGTCGCAGACAGCGCCGCTGGCCATCTTGTTTCGTATCCGGGGAGTTCTGGCCCATGCTGAGATTGCTTGTTTTGCTGCTTCTGGTGGCCAATGCAGGCTACTTTGCCTGGACGCGCGGCTTGCTGGCTGTGCAGACTCGGCCGTAGGCCCATAACCCAGTCGTGATGTCGCTCGCCATGCA
>JAZKIK010000697.1:0-1835 GCA_040384925.1 Pseudomonadota bacterium
AGTGGAATCAGGCTCAGTTCTTTGGGGCTGTTGGCCTGAACCACCCAGCCGGGGGCTTTGTCTTGCGGAGCAACCAGCACAACCATGAACTGTGGTGCGTTGCCTGGCAATGCACCGGTTCGGCTGACCAGCACGGCGGCCAGAATGGCTGCGGCGGCAAAACCGGTGCCAGCCAGGCCGCGCCAGAACTTGAGGTTGTCCCACCAGCCGCTGCCTGATGTATCAGGTTTAACAAGCGCCGGGCGTGGCGGCACTGCGGCACTGGCAGATGCAGCGGCGCGTTCAATGCTCAATTCAATACGATTCCACAGCTGTGCCGAGGGCTGGACCGGCCTGGCCAGCGCGGTCAGTGGCAGCAATTTTTCTTCCCAGGCTTGCACGGCGGTACGCAATGCGGCGTCATTGGGCAGGCGCTGTTCGACTTCACGGCGGCGGGTGGCTGACAGAGTACCCAGCACATATTCGCTGGCCATCTCGTCCATCGGTTTGAGGTCATCAGGGCTGCTCATGCCATGCACTCCCGCAAGACACCCATGCCGCGTTTTATCCAGGCTTTGACGGTGCCCAGGGGCGTTTGGGTGCGCTCGGCGATTTCGCCGTGGGAGCAGCCGTCAACATAGGCGTACAAAATGCAGTTGCGCCGTGCGGGCTCCAGCTTGCCCAGGCATTCATTGAGTTTGCCTACGCTGGCGTTCAGCTCAAAGGCATCAAGAATTTGCGGGTGCGCTTCCATTGAATGTTGTGCGTCCAGCGCTTCTGCGGTTTCTTCATCTACCGACACCTCACGCGCGCCGTTGCGCACGGCATTAAAGGCCAGGTTGCGCACCACACTGTAAATCCAGCCCCGGCCCGAACCCAGGTTGGCATCAAAAGTGGCGGCCTTGGTCCAGATGTTCATGAAGGCATCGTGCACCACGTCTTCAGCCTCCTGGGCCTGGCGCACGATGCGCATGGCCACGCCCAGCAAGTGTGAACCTTCCTGCTGGTAAAGGTTTTGCAGCGCCTGGCGGTCGCCGCGTGCGCAGGCCTGCAGGGCGCTTTCGTAGTTGAAAAACGGCTGGGTATCCGGTGCTGATTCAGTGGGCACAGTGAACTCGGTCGGCGTAAGCAAATAAAGCGGCCCCAGCCGCCGCTGGACGCGGGGCGGGGAGTTGGACGTCATATTAGCCGACGAGTTACACAAAAAGACTGAAAACCCCTGTGTATCAGGCAGCTTTCCAGAAGATGTAGTCAGCCTGGTATTTGACGATTTCTTTTACGCCCTTGTTGGCGGCAGTGCAGGCGCTGGCAGGGGCAACGCCGCCTTTCAAGGCCACGCGCTGGATGTGGGTCACGCCAGTCATCGCACCACTGCCCATGGCCGGGTTGGCCTTGACGAGCTGGTAAGGCAGGTTGCCTGCGCCGGATGGGGCCACGGCGAGCTGGGTAGCGGTCAGTTTGGAGCCGTCATTTGATTCCCAGGTAGCGGGCGGGCCGTAGTAGGTGCCAACCTGTTTGCCGCTGCGGTCATTCAGCACGGCTTTGGGGCCAACAAACACCCATTCGGTCATGCCGGGCGCATTGGCCTTGTCACGGCATTCATAGGTGATTTCGCCCACACCCACGGTTTCCATCGCCACCTTGTTGCCAGCTGGCACCTTGATGGCATCGGGCAGGCCGTCCTGGCTGAACATAGGCTGCATCGGTGCCATGCTGCCGCAGGCGCTGAGCAAGGCGGCAGCTGAAACGGCGGCCAGAAGGGAAAGACGTTTGACGGACATAGGGTTTCTCCAGAAAAGTGGACTGAATGGGTGGCAAACAAGGCAACGTTTTTTGCGCTGCTACAGGTACTACAC
>JAZKIK010000698.1:0-1660 GCA_040384925.1 Pseudomonadota bacterium
AAATTAAAAATTAAACGTGGGTGGCTGATCTGTCAGCCTGAAACGCCTGCCTGAGGCAGTTCTTTTAAGCGTTTCGCTCTGTTGATGACTTGTGGATAAGTTTCAGGACTTCAAGTAGCTGATCAACAAATTGCAGATTTTTTGCGGCATTTATTTGGGTGCCGACACCGTGACCAGCGCCGGGCGCAAGACACGTTCTGCAATCAGATAGCCTTTTTGCAGCACGCTGACCACCGTGTTGGCCTCCTGCTCGCTCGGCACCATGCTGATGGCCTGGTGCTGGTGCGGGTCAAATTTCGTAGTGGCTGGTGGGTCAATCGCAATGACCTTGTTGCGCTCCAGCGCACTCTTGAGCTGTTTCAGCGTGGCGCTGGCACCCTCACGGATCTGCTCCGGGGTGGCTTCCTTGATGGCCAGGCCAGCTTCCAGGCTGTCCGCTACCGGCAGCAGGCTTTCGGCAAAACTTTCCACGGCAAACTTGCGGGCCTTGCTGATTTCCTCATCAGCGCGGCGACGCGCGTTTTCGGTGTCAGCCTTGGCGCGCAGATAACTGTCAGTCAGTTCGGTGTTTTTGGCCTTCAGGGTGGCGAGTTCGGCCTGCACGGCGCTCAGCTCGTTCATCGCGTCAAACTCGTTGGCAGCTTGCGCCGCTTCCAGCTCTTCGGGGCTGGGTGCGCCTGTGAGGTCGGTCGGGGATTGATTTTGTTGAGGTTGTGTATTTTCAGACATGCTTGACAACAGGTTTTAAGCCAGGAAGTGGGGTAGCTGGGGCTCACAAAACCCTTTTCAAGGGCAGGGAGATTCAATTTGGAGCTGAAAAACTCAACTCGGTAAATACCTGCCAGGGCGCATGGCCGTGGGCCACCCTCTGGCGACGCAAGATTGTAGTTGCTGGTTTTTACCGGTCTGGCCGGGGGTGACGCTGGCTGAAATCGATTGTGGGCAAAAAAAACAGGCTCGCAGCCTGTCTTTTGTGGGCTTGGGTTGAATTGGCCCGGTTTTTTGATCCGCTTTATTGGCTGGGGGCAAGCGCCGCCGCCGCCTTGGCCTGGATGTTGGTCCATTTGGTGGCAAAAGCCTGCAGGTCGTTCAGGCGTTTGAGCAGGTCGGCACCCAAAGTGGTCACGGTATAACCATCGCTGCCATGGGTCATCAGACCGGCGGCGCGCAATTCCTTGATGCGGGTGTTCAGCGTGTTGGGGGTAATGCTGCCTATGCTGTCCTGCAGAAGGCGAAAGGTCTGTGGGTGACCGTCTTTCAGCGCCCACAGCACGCGCAGGGCGTAGCGCGATTCCAGCAGTTCAAGCAACTGGCCTATAGCGGCATTTTCTTTTGCACTCATTGGGTTTATCTCCTCGAATCAATGTTTGGTCAGGTTGGATCACGTTATTGGACCGTGAACACGTTCTAAAGCGCTGAGCTTGCGCCCAAATATAACGCAAAATCCTGATTGCTACGAGTTTTATAGCTGCCCATGCCCGCAGCGAATGGACTGCAGACCAAAAACATCCGAAAAAATGAGCTGATGGTGTGCTTTCCAGCCACTTTGGTCAGGCGTAAAAGCCCTTCAACCCTGCACGTGATGCCTGAATTTCAGGTCCAAAGACCGCTATGGACAAAAACCTGAGCTTGTTTTGTGTCAAATTGGTAATGAATTTTA
>JAZKIK010000699.1:0-2252 GCA_040384925.1 Pseudomonadota bacterium
GCGCAGCGGCCCCCTCGGGGGGCAGCGCATTACACGAAGTGAAAAGCGTGGGGGCCATATCATGAGTCGTCTTGTTGTTGTCTCCAACCGGGTCGCCGACCCGCAAAAAAAGGCTGCTGGCGGGCTGGCGGTGGCGCTGGCTGATGCGCTTAACACCACGGGCGGCATGTGGTTTGGCTGGAGTGGCCAAACAATTGCCGATGGCAAACCCGGCGAGGGCGAATTGCATGTGCAACAATCGGGCGATGTGACTTTGGCTACCGTTGATTTGTGTACCGAAGACCACGATGGTTATTACCTGGGCTACAGCAACGATGTGTTGTGGCCGGTGTTTCATTACCGGCTGGACCTGGCGCGTTTTGACGCCGGTTACATCACGGCCTATCGCCGTGTCAACCGGCTGTTTGCGCGCCAGCTGATGACCCTGCTTAAACCCGACGACATCATCTGGGTGCATGACTACCACCTGATTCCGCTGGCGGCCGAACTGCGGGCTTTGGGCTGCCGCAACCGCATCGGATTCTTTCTGCACATTCCGCTGCCGCCGCAGCTGGTGCTGGCTGCCATTCCGCAGCATGAGTGGCTGGTCAAGGCGCTGTTTGCCTATGACCTGGTGGGTTTTCAGAGTGAGGCCGACCTGCTGCACTTTTCACGCTACGTACAGGCCGAGGCCAATGCCACGCCGCTGGGCAACGACCGCTTTCGGGCCTACAACCGCACCTTGCGGGCCGGTGCCTTTCCCATTGGCATTGATGTGGACGAGTTTGCCGCGCTGACCCACGCGCCGGAAGGCCGTGACATGTACGAGAGCATCAAGGCCGAATATTCAAAAGTCAAATTGCTGCTGGGTGTGGAAAGGCTGGACTATTCCAAAGGCCTGCCACAACGTATCAAGGCCTTTCGCACACTGCTGCAAAAATACCCTGACAACGTAGGCAAGGCGACGCTGGTGCAGATTGCCGCACCCAGCCGTGAAGACATGGGTGCCTACAGCGACCTGCGCCAGGAGCTTGAAAGCCTGTGCGGTGCCGTCAACGGCAATTTTGGCGAGCTGGACTGGATGCCGGTTCGATATATGCACCGCAACGTGCCACGTGAACGCCTGCCCGGCCTGTACCGCGCGGCGCGTGTGGCGCTGGTGACACCGCTGCGCGACGGCATGAACCTGGTGGCCAAGGAATTTATCGCCGCACAAGACCCGGCTGACCCCGGTGTGCTGGTGCTGTCACGCTTTGCCGGGGCTGCAGAGCAACTGGAACATGCCTTGCTGGTCAACCCCTACGACATAGACGGCACGGCAGAAACCATACAGCAGGCGCTGCAGATGCCGCTGAAAGAACGCCAGGCCAGGCACCAGAAACTGCTGTACCGCATACGCAAACAGGACGTGCACTGGTGGCGCAAAAACTTTCTGGCTGCACTGGCAGGCACCGACGCCACAGACCAGCGCACACAGGTCAATCTGCTGAAACCCGCACCGGACGAGATGGCCGCCTGAATCAGGCCACCAGTGCCAGCGCGGCGTAGTCACCCACCTTGTCCTGCAAGCCAGCTGGCAGCAGCAACACGCCATCGGTCATGGCCGGAAAACGTCCGCTGACCTGGGCCTGCAGCTTTGGCAACAAATAGTCGCGGTGGTGCCAGAACACGCTGCCGCCCAGGCTGATGCGCTGCAAGTCTAGCGTGACAACCAGGTTGTACAAAACCCGGCCCATCACCCTGCAGAGTTCATCAACAATGGCTGTTGCGCCTGCCTCATCGGCACGGGCGGCTGCCAATAGAGCAGCGGCATCTGCATAGCCCTGTGCCGCAAAACGCCGGGCAATGGCATTGCCGGCAACCAGCGCTTCCACATCACCGACGTTGCCGCAACCACAGGGTGCATCCATGTTGTCGCTGACAAACATATGCCCGGCGTGGCCAGCATTGCCATATTTGCCGCGCAGCACATGGCCGTCAACACACAGGCCTACACCAATGCCGGTGCTCCAGGTCAGGTAGGCGCAGTGCTCCGCACCTTGCAGCGCGCCCCAGCGGCGCTCGGCCTCCAGTGCGGCGATGGCGTCGTTTTCAACCCGCACATTTTTAAAAGCCTGGCGCAGCGGTGCTTCAAGCGGCACGCTGAGCCAGTCATTGGGCAAACCACGCGCCTTGCCGCCCAGGCCACCGCAGATATTTGGCGCGGCCAGTTCGATCAGGCCGTCATGCAGCACAAATGGGCCGCAGGATGACACGCCGATGCCAGACAGCGC
>JAZKIK010000699.1:2262-3127 GCA_040384925.1 Pseudomonadota bacterium
AGGCGTAATACCAGCTTCTGCACAGCAGCGGTTTACCAGCTCCAGCACCTGCCCGGCCAGTGCGTTGCGGTTTCCTTGCTTCGCCGTTGGCACGGCCACCCTGGCGCGTATGCCTTGGCTGTCGGCGATGCTGATGGCTATTTTTGTGCCGCCGATATCGACGCAGGCGACTGGCGAGGCGGGCCAGGTGATGGCGGGTTCAGTGTTGTTTGGGGTTTCAGAAGAATCAGGTGCCATAGAATTTTTCCAGCTTTTTCTCTTTTCCGCCATTCTCGCGAAGACGGGAATCCAGTCGTTCTTTCTACAAAGTACAGCGTTGATTTAAGCGCCGAACTGGATTCCCGTCTTCGCGGGAATGACGCTCTGCAGGTTATTTTGCGGGTGCTGCAACCTGTTCAGGTGGTCGTCAAGCTGTGGTGGTGGCAAGTTTTTGAATGAAAAGTACCTGTTGCGCTTGTTCTGCAGGTATAGCCCGCTATCAACAATGACGTAAAAAACTAAAGAGAGAATGCTTGAACAGACGACCTGAGCCGGAAGTGCCGTGTATTTGGGCTGTTCTGAGCATTTAATTTGAATCTGCCCCATTACTCTACAAACGGTTCAGATCGTGGCTTCGCACCGGACACCCATTACGTGTGAGCACACGATGACAACTTTCGCTTTCTACCCAAAACCGTACACATACCTGACAACGCCATAACGGTCTCCCATTTGGCGCACTTCATCAGTGAAGTAGCAAATCTCTTCACTAAAGTCGTAAAGGCATTCGACGGGCACTTCCTTTACGTCGTGCGAGATTCCTTCCGATCGAGCGGAATGTGTCAATGACTTTGCAACACCCGGCGTCATAAATTTACAGAGCAGA
>JAZKIK010000700.1:0-1909 GCA_040384925.1 Pseudomonadota bacterium
GGCTGAGCAGTGCAGTGCAGCTCAATGCGCCCGAATTTCAAAAGCGCGGGTCAAGCCATCCAGGTCGATCACCCGGATATGGCGTTTGTCCACGTCCAGCAAACCCTGCTGCTGAAACGCTGAAAAGGTGCGGCTGACGGTTTCAAGCTTCATGCCCAGGTAACTTCCAATTTCAGCCCGCGACATGCGCAGGTGGAACTCGCTGGCTGAATAACCACGTGCTTTCAGTCGCTGCGACAGATTCAGCAAAAACGCAGCCAGGCGTTCTTCAGCATTCATGCTGCCCAGCAACATCATCAGGCTGTGTTCACGCACGATTTCGCAGCTCATCAGGCGACTGACAGCGCGCTGCATGCCGCTGTTGCGGCTTGCCAGGTCGGTCAGGTCGTCGTAGGGAATGGCGCAGACTTCGGTGTCTTCAAGCGCAAACGCACTGCTGGCATGACTGCCCTGGGCAATGCCATCCAGACCCATCAACTCGCCCGCCATGTAAAACCCGCTGACCTGTTCACGCCCGTCAGCCAGCATCAGGCTGGACTTGAAGGTGCCGCTGCGCACGGCATACAGATACAAAAACCGCTCACCCTGGCGATACAGCAATTGCCCGGCCGCGACCTTTCGGCGCGTGAAGTTGAGGCGGTCAACATCCATGCCACTCATGCCGCAAGGCAGGCACAAATCACGCAGATGACAGCTGGAGCACTGGGTTTTCAGCGGTGCGGGGGCAAGCAGTGCCTGGCGTGGAGTAAAACGGATATCGCTGCTGACGGGGCGAATGGCGGTGGCAGTCATGATAGGGGTCCTTGATGGCATGGGTTTCAATGCGCAGCGTGGTGGGAAGCTGCAAAAATGGCGGGTACAAGCCGTTCGAACTCGCTGCTTTTGTCCAGAAAATCGCAAGCTCCCTCGCCCAGGTAGCGCTTGCGGTAAGCCGGGCCGGAGTTGCTGCTGAAAACAACAAAGGCGATGTCAGGTTCCGCCCGACGCACAGCCCTGAGCACCTGCAGGCCAGTGCCGCCTTCAAGCTGTATGTCAAGCACCACCACATCAGGGTGGGTGCCGAGGATGCCGTCTATCGAGGCTTGGGGTGTTTCTGCCTCACCCACCACCAGCATGGCGCTGGCGGTGAGCATGGCCGACACCCGCTGCCGGATCATCGAAGAATCGTCGGACAGGAAAACGCGGACCGGAGAAACCGGGGCAAGGGGAGGGAAAGCGGTTGGCAGGGCTGAAGCACTCATGCCTCTACTGTCGCGTTTTGCCGCGTTTTGCAATATCGGCAGCGGCTGAATTTAGCCCTCGGACAAGTCTGGAAGACGGGGGGCTGCCGGGCCTAGGACGGCTAGGATTTTTCCTAGGACACCGCGCTTTCAGCCGTCCTGATCCATCAGCCCGTGTTTGAGCGCGTAACGAATCAGCTCACTCTGGTTTTGCAGACCCATCTTGTGCATCAGGTTGGACTTGTGGGTGCTGATGGTTTTGACAGACAGCGCCAGCCGCGTGGCAATGTCGGTAACTGATTCACCGAGCACAATCATCCTGAACACCTCAAACTCGCGGTCAGACAATGACTCATGCGCCAGCGTCGCGCCGCCTGGCATGGCACCCAGCGCCAGTTGTTCAGCTACTTCGGGGCTGACAAAGGCCCCGCCACCAGCAATCCGGCGCAAT
This sequence comes from Pseudomonadota bacterium, assembly GCA_040384925.1. Classification (GTDB taxonomy): domain Bacteria; phylum Pseudomonadota; class Gammaproteobacteria; order Burkholderiales; family Burkholderiaceae_C; genus Polaromonas. The sequence goes on from JAZKIK010000700.1 coordinate 1,672, forward strand.
GCCTGCACAAGCTGGGCCGGTGCGCTTTCCTTGGTCAAGTAACCACTGGCGCCGGACTTGATGGCACGCACCGCGTATTGCAGTTCCTGGTGCATGCTGAGCACCAGAATACGCAGACGCGGTTTTTCAGCCTTCACCAGTTTGATCAGTTCCATGCCGCTGCGCCCAGGCATGGACAAATCGAGCATCAACAGCTCAAACTCCAGCTCGCGCACCCGCTGCATCACTTCGGTGCCGT
>JAZKIK010000701.1:0-1881 GCA_040384925.1 Pseudomonadota bacterium
GGCTGACCGGCCTTTGACATAAGCATTCCAGCCTACCCAGCGGTATTCGCTGCGTACGTCTTTTTCAAACTGGCGGTAAACCACTTCACTCTGGCCCAGGATGGCCAGATCGATGTCAATCACCCATTGCGCATCGCCGGGGCCGGGAATGGCCTGGTGCCGGGTGTCCAGAATGTGCTGGCTGACCAGCTGGCAAAGCGCCGGGTCAAACCCTGTTTTTTGCAGAAAACGAACAGCCCATTCCGCGCTTTTTTCTTCGTTTCCAGCCAGCCAGGGCCAATACACTGCGTCGTGAAACCACAAGGCCAGCTCGACCGCCAGCGGGTTCTGCAAGTGTTGACTGACCTGCGAAAAATGCTTCAGGCAGGCCATCAGATGCGGTGTGTTGTGGTACTTGCGCGGCCAGCGCGACCAACTGCGTATCAGCCGTTTGCCTTCTCTTTCCCATTCGGGGCTGTTGCGAGAAAGTTGTTGGCCCAGCGCAAGCCAGCGCTGGAGCAGTTCCTTGTGATGTGCAGGTTTTGTGGGCCACATTTGACCTGCATGGTAGCTGCTTGCAGTTTGCCCAGCCAAGGTTCAATAAGTTTGCAGCGTCAGATGAACCACCGTCTGGTTCAGCAGCACATACGCCACTTCGCCAAAGGTCATGGGGCCGGTGACATGGCCTGTGTGTTTGCCTTCGAGTTCGCAGTACAGGTAGTTGAGTATGCAGTTGCATGAAAAGCCGGCTTTTTCGGGCAGGTTGGCAATGGCCTTGCATAAAGCGGTTTCGTAGCTGCCACTAAAGCTTTCTGCAAGTTTGTAGGTCACATGTGGAAATACCGGGCCGTAAAACTGCACCTTGTCATTGGCTTCATCCACCGCCTTCAGGCTGACGTTGATGAGGGCACCGCTGTAGTCGGCGACCAGGGGCAGGCGGGCGTCGTGACCGATGTTTTTAAGGTAGGCAGCCAGAGAGGTTTGCTGGCCGTTGACTTGACAGCCTGAGACTTCAAAACCGCTTTCCTGAAACTGGATGCGGTCACCCTTGCCCTGGCTGAACAGGTTGACGATGTTGACGTGGGCGCTGACGTTTTCAGGCAGCGGCACATGCACCACCACGGCATGGTTTTGCAGCAGCACTCGGTTGCGACCATCACGCACCTTGGGTATGCTTTTGCCCATGTCGTCCAGATGAATGCCCGATACCCAGCCGACCAGCGGTTTCATGAACATGTCGTCGTACATGGACGCATGCTGGGCGTATTCAAAATGCACTTCCGAAAACGCTGGCAGGATGATGATGCTGAAACCGTTGGAGGGTGCCTCCATGCACACCATGGACAGCGATGCCGCGTCATATTGCCGTATGGTGGGCTGCAGGCCGGGGTAAAAGGACAGCGGTGTTACAAAGAGTTGATGACGTGTGGTGATGCCGCCATCCTGGCCCATGAAGTAGGGAATGCTGCCGCCTATCCAGTTGCCCGTGGGCAGGGCGGCCAGCAGGGTTTCCTCACCTGCAATGGCCAGGGTGGCACCACTCTGAATCATCTGGGCTGCGGTTTCGGGCGAAACCAGCAATTGTTGCAGTGTGTTCATACCGGCTCCGCCTGTGACTGCAGCCGGAGCTGCTGCAACTCGTATTCCAGGCTGCGCTGATTGCGCTCGACGTATTTGTGCAACTCACGCAGTTTCAGGCGTTTGACTTCGTCGTTTTGCTGCAGGCTGAGCTGCTGGCGCAGTTTGGTCAGGATCAGTTGCAGGCTCAGGGTGCGGATGTGGACATTCAGGTTGCCGGTAATCAGTTGTTCCCAGACCGGGTCATTGATGTCGGGCAACTGCTTGCTGATGTGGGTTGGTGAAGCTGCCTGCGAAGCGGTATCCGTATTGCCAGCTTTTTTC
>JAZKIK010000701.1:1891-2175 GCA_040384925.1 Pseudomonadota bacterium
GTATTCAAACTTTACCTGGCCCTTGTCAAGCGCGTGTTTGAACTTCCACAAGTCGGCAAAGGGGATGTCAAAAATCCCGCAGATGGCGCTGATGTCCATGCCTTCGCGCAGGCAGGCAAACACCTGGCGCGACAGGCGGTTTGAAAACGGCAACCCCTGCTGGCCAAACCAGGGCAGGTCGTAATGCCGCTCGTCAAGTGCATCGGCGGTGTGGATCTGGCAGGTGAAGTTCATGCAGTTCAGATGCCGCCACTGGATGTCCGGGCCGGCAATCGGTGACTCGG
>JAZKIK010000702.1:0-16938 GCA_040384925.1 Pseudomonadota bacterium
CCACTACCCGGCTCCTTGCTGAAAACATGGTTGCCGGCCATGAAGTCGGCGTTGCTCATGCTCAGGGTGGAGGCCACCAGGCCACCCACATTGACCTGCGCACCCGCGCCAAACAGCACACCATTGGGGTTCAGGATAAAAACCTGGCCATTGGCCGTCAGGCTGCCCAGCAGTTCGCTGGGGCTGCTGCCGGTAATGCGGTTCAGCGCCACCGCCTGCGCATTGGGCTGATTGAAGACAATTGACTCATGCCCAGCAGTTGAAAAGCTGTTCCAGTCAATGGCGGTGCGCTGGCTGGACTGGTTGATGGTGGTGTTGGCACCACTTTGTGTGATGGAGGCCGTGCCACCAACCACAGTGCCGCCTTCAGGGCCGGCATGTGCCAGCGGCATGCCCAGGCCGATGGCGGCCAGTAGAACCAAGGCAGCGCGGCAGGCTGATTTAAGGGTAAATCCGGCTGGGTCACCAGTTTGCACGGCCTGAGCACCCTGCCCCGGCAGCATATCCAGAGCAAGAGCACTGGCCGCCCGTCCGCCCTTGCCACGGCCTTTGGCGTTTTCTGCCACTGCTACCCACAGATTCAAGGTCTCATTCCAGACCAGACGATAAATACGGTTCATGCTGGCGTGGCTTTTCATGGTGGACTCTCTGCGGTTAACTGAAGGTAATTACTTTTCAAGCGGCGATACAGGGCAATTTTCCCCGGCGATGGCCCTGTTTGCCAAGTTGTCTCAATAAATCAGAAGCCCAAGTGTTGCCAGGCTGCAGAGCACTTTTGCTTACTTTTTGGAACATACCACGTTCGCGCAGCCCACATCTACCAATAAAAGCACATTTTTCACGCTTGGTGAATGATTCAGCTCATGACTTGTACCAGTAGCATGGCTGAGGCCTGACAAGGCCTGGCAACAGCTGGGTGATGTTGTCAAACGTCATGGGGATTTATAGGTAATTACCCTGTGAGTTCACGAGCACCATATTTTCAACAAGCATCCAGGCCCGGAAAACGGGCCTGGAAGTCAGCCGACAACCGTTTTCACTGTATTGCAGACACATTACCCGACCAATACAAGCCGCACAGCAAATTCGCCACAATGCGGCATGGCGCAGCTGACTCCTTCCTCATTCTTGCTCTGTGCAGGTCTGCCTGACCGTCTGGCCCGCATCGGGCAGGCGCGGCAGGCGCTTCTTTACAGCACCGGCCAGCCGGGCGCACTGGCTGGCGGCGCGCTCGGTGTTGACAGCTGGATAGAACGTTCCTGGCAACGCTGCCTGGCCAGGGGCCACAGGCCTGAACACGCACCGTCGTTTGAAATAATCGCCACCCCGACACAGCAGCGCACGCGAGAGGCCAACCGCCTGCTGGTTCAAGCTGCCAGGCCGGTGCTTGAAAAACTGGGGCGGGCAATTGCCAACACCCGTTATTTTGCGATTTTGACCAACCAGCATGGTGTGGTGGTTGATGCGGGCGGTGCCATAGACCGCAGCGACCCACGCGCTGACCTGATCACGCGGATTGGCACTGACCTGTCAGAACACCAGCTCGCCACCACCGCCATCAGCGCCGCGCTGACTGAATTGCAGCCGGTCTGGCTGCACCGGGGTGAACATTTTTTTGAGGCCAACACGGTTTACAGCTGCGCCGGGGCACCCCTTTTCGGGCCTGACGGCCACTGCGTGGGCATGCTGGATTTGACCGGCATTGAAACGCCTGAACGTCCGGAGCTGAAACACCTGGTCATCCAGTCGGCCCGCAGCATTGAAAACGCCCTGACACTGATGTGCCTGAATGACAAACAAGGCCTGCTGCTGCGGCTGAACTGGCCAGGCCGGGCGGTGGGTAATGAAGGTGACGGGCTGATCTGTGTTGATGGTGACGGTTTTGTGCTGGGTGCCAATCAGACTGCACGCCAGATGCTGCCGCATTTGAATCCCTTGGCTGCACCTGATGACAGCAGGCACACCAGCCATCTGCACTGCAGCGAACTGTTTGCCACGGCTTTTGAAACCCTGTTTGATGCCGCCCGCAACGGTAGTCAGGGCTTTGAAGTGCCATTGTGGAGCGGTCTGCGCCTGCAAGCCCTGCCGCAGATGGCAGGCGAGCACACGGTGAGTCAGATTCAAACCGCCCGCCCACAACAGGCCCATGCACCACTGGCCCTGAAAGACCTTGAAGCCGCCCTGATACGCAAGGCCGTCAACGAAGCCAGAGGCAACGTCATGCAAGCCGCCCGTGCCCTGGGCATCAGCCGCGCCACGGTTTACCGCAGGCTGGGCAAAGGCAAAACCTGAGTCCAGCGGGAGACATTGCGAAGCGCTGGTATTTGTAACTTATTTGTAACTTTATTTGTAACAAAAGAGTATCCGTCCTACAAATGCCGCAGCCTCCAGAGGGCGTTACAGCTCCCTGTGCATCTGTAAATTGAATTGACCGGCTGGTTTTTCAGCTCCTCCTTCTTTTTACAAGCTGCTAAACATGAATATTTACCTAGCGAAACGACTGGCTGGCCGATCAGCCTCTCTGGTTTTGGCGATTGCGCTGATTTTGGGTTTGAGCGCCTGCGGCGGCGGTGGTGGCGGGACGTCGGGCAGCGAGCCCGTCACCAACCCCGGCAACGGCACACCTGTTGCACCCGCAGACCCGGGCACCAGCACCACGTCAATCGCCAGCGCCAGCGCCAGCGGAAGCATCACCAGCAACAGCCCACAAGTCACGACTTTCAGCCCCAAGGGCTCGGCAGAACGCAACGCCCAGGTCTTTACGACTGTGGTGAACCCAAACGTCGAGGTGTACACCTTTCAAAACAGCATTCAGGGCACGGACGCCAATGGCAATTCGGCTGGCCTGGCTGCGCAGATCTTCGAGTTCAAAAGTGTCAAGGGCAAACTGGTCGGTGCAAGTTACACCGAAGTCAGTTACCAAAACCGCACCCCGCTGCGTATGGTGTACACCTGCGGCGAACCCTGCACGGGTTTGAGCGCCCGGCAAAGCGCCAGCGGAAACGGCATCGTCATCAGCCTGCAAAACGTCAAGCTGGCGGGTGATGTGGCCAATTCGAGTGTTGCCAGCCCTTCCTCCGCAACCGTGACATTCAACGGTGTAGTCACGGGGGAAATGACAGGTGGATTTATCTTTGCAAACCAGTTGCCACGCTCAAGCTCGGGCAGCCTGAATGTGGATGGCAGCAACCAGCCCGTGCTGTATGGCAATGTAGACTACCCGTTTGTCGATGAAGCCCAGCGTGAGCTTTTTCCGACCATCAACATGGTGATGTCCGAGAGCAATTTACGCCTTGAGAAACGGCCCGCCGAGCTGCCTGGCGCTGCAGACAGCTACACCGTGACGTATGAACCCAGCGCGCTGGTGTCGTATTCAGCAAGCGTTGCCGCCTCGGTTCTGGAAACCACGGCCACCGGTTACCGCGTCAGGCTCAACAACCTGGTGCTCAAAAAAGGCGGAACCGGCCCCGAATCGGTTACCGTCAACAACACGATTGCAGTTGGCAGACCGACAGGCAGCTTGTCAGCACTAGGTGAAGCTGACTTCAAACCGCTATTTGGTGGCGTCACTGCAAGCGACGATGTATTGCAGTTTGACTTCAGCTCGGCAGTACCCAAGGGCGTATTTACCCGGCCCGGTGTGCAGATTGACATCAGAAACGGCGAGGTGGTGAGTTTTACAGCCAACGCCAATTCGGGCAAAAGTTACTTCTGCGACGGCAAAGTCAGCAACCAGACCACCGCCAAATGCAGCGGCACAGTGACGCTGAGCGCAGACAAACGCAGCCTGACATTTACGGGTTTCACGGCATCGGTCAAACTCAAACCCGCTGAAGTCATCACCTTTAATGGTGTGCTGACTGCTGCCGGCCTGTAGGCTGAAAAAAACTCAGTGCTTGTGCTCGGCAGGCGCTGCGGCCCCTGCTGGTGCCACCGCACTGACTGGCAACTTCAGCTCCAGCCTGCTTTCAACACCCTTGGCGTCCTTGAACAGCAAGGTCACCGGCACCGTGCTGTCCTTGGCCAACGGAGCTTTCAAGTCCATCAGCATGACGTGGTAACCGCCGGGTTTGAGTTCAACCTTTTTGCCTGCGGGCAAGTCAAGTGCTGGTACGGCGCGCATTTTCATGATGTCACCTTCCATCTTCATTTCATGCACTTCGGCCACGCCTGCGGCGGGTGAGGAAATGCCGACCAGTTGGGTTGCCTCTTTTGCCGTCAGGCTCATGAAGGCACCTGTGCCTTTTTGACCCTGCACGGTGGCGCGCGCCCAGGCACCATCCACCTTGACTGCGGTGGACTGGGCCAGCGCGACCATGCTGGCCAGAACCAGTGAAAACGCGATGGTGGTTTTTTGGAATTTTGCGAATGTCATTTAAATACTCCTTGACGCGGTGATTCAGTTCAAAAACGATGGTGTGCAGCCAGCTTTTTTTCAAAGACCAGAACTGCACCTAAAACGGATGTCATCCCGGACTTGATCCGGGATCCATCCCCTGCAACGCTGGTTCATGGACCGCGGGTCAAGCCCGCAATGACAGACAGCTGCAAGTGTGGCCTAGTGGCTATGCTCACCACCACCCACAGGCATCAACTCCAGCACAGCCGCCGGGTTTTTCAGGTCATGCAGTTTCTGGCCGGCCTTGGGCACGTCAGCCCAGTCAACCTTGCCTTCTTCACAGATCTGGCTGACCGGCCAGTACATGGTGCCGGCCTTGGCGGGCAGCTTGGCTTGCAGCACAAACTCGTCGTACCAGTCGTTTTGCAGATAGTCCGCCGGCGTTTTGGCCGTCCAGCTGATGAGCGAGACCTCTTCGGTGATGGTTTTGCCATGGTCCTGGCGCGCCTCGGCCAGTTTGCTGCGCGTGACTTCAATCGTCCAGCCAGCCTTGGGCATGGGTTTGGCACCCTGCACTCCGGCTGGAATCGTCACCACAATCTGTTTGACGGGAGAAGTGCCACAGCCGTGGCCGACCTTGAATGTGCCCTTGTAATAACTGCCGGCATTGGCCACCTGGTATTCCAGCGTGACGTGGGCCGCTGCAGGTGCTGAAATTGCACAAAACAGTGCCATCGCGCAATAACTGCGGGCACTATTTGCTACATTTTTAATACCATTTGCAGACCAGTCTGCAGAAGCTAGCGTATTCAACCGGGAAGCGGCGGGCATTGAAAAAAACAACATGATGAAATTCACACTTTAAAAATCGGCTCTGAAACATCAGACCCATGAACAACAGCGCACCGGCGCAGCAGCCAGCACGCAAAAAAACATCTGGCAAATCGCTTGATAAAAAAGCGCCAGAGTCAGTTCAAGTCAAAGTGCAAAAGGTGGGCCGCGGCTGAAGGGCAGCCCGGTCACAAACGCGGCCTTGTCGGCCGGTAAAAAGACGGGAGCAAGCGCGCTGCCCGGAAAAGTCGGAATGACCAGCAGGGCCAGCAGCGGCAACACCACACCAGGCGAGCCGCACATATCGCAATGCACGCCCTTGGCCTGCGCCGGCTCGCCCGTGGCAGCGCCATCATCAGCATTGCTGGCCACAAGCTTGCCAAGACTGCAAACGCCGCCCAGCTTGCCGCTTTGCACGTCCTGTGCCAGCATGGACACAGGCGCCAGCAGCGCCGACAACACCGCAACAAAACTCAGTAGGGCCGCAAAACGGCTCCAGAAGCTTTTGGGGGATGGGCGGGATGGGGTGTAGAGCACGGCGGGATTATAGGGAGCGAAAATTCGTCAAGCCCCGCCTTATTTGTTGGCGTTGGGAAAAAACAGTTGCTCGCCACCAATCCTGTAAGCAGCAATCACATTTTGCCCGGCTGGCGAGGTCACCCAGTCAACAAATTTTTGCGCCTCAAGTACCTTGGTTTGTGGATGTTTTGCCGGGTTGACGACCAGCACGCCGTACTGGTTGAAGAGTTTGGTGTCGCCTTCGACCAGCACAGTCAAATCACCCCGATTCTTGAATGACAACCAGGTACCCCGATCGGCCAGCACATAGCCGCCAGTGCTGGACGCGATATTGAGCGCCGGACCCATGCCGCAGCCGCAGGCCTTGTAGCCAGAAAACGCCGGTTTGTCAGCCGGGGTTTCAACACCTGCAGCCTTCCAATAGCGCAGTTCGGCGGCGTGGGTGCCGCTTTTGTCGCCGCGTGAAACAAAACTGGCATCAGCGGCGCTTAATTTTTTCAGCGCCTCGACAATGTCCTTGCCCTTGGTTTTGGCCGGATCAGAGGCTGGGCCTATCAATACAAAGTCGTTGTACATGACGGGAAAACGTTTGATGGCAAAACCTTCGGCCACAACTTTTTCTTCAGCCACCTGGTCGTGCACAAACAGCACATCGGCGTCACCCCGGCGGCCCATATCTATCGCCTGGCCAGTGCCTACAGCAACCACCTTGATGTCTATGCCGCTGGCTTTTTTGAACTCGGGCAGCAGGTAGGGGAAAAGCCCTGACTGCTCGGTAGATGTGGTGGAAGCCATCACGATGGGCTGGGTCTGCGCTATTGAGACAGTAGCCAGCAATACCCATGAGACATGCGCAATTGCCATCAAAGGCCTGAAAAGCCGGGGTTTTTTCGGGGTCATACAAGTTCTCCTCTTAAAAAAGTTTCTGCGGCAGGCGGCAGCGGGCCATTAAAAAAGTCAAACACCGGCAGATCAGCCACCAAAGCGCCCTGCTCCAGATAGATCACGCGGCTGGCCAGGCGTTTGACCTGGCCCAGGTTGTGACTGCTGAAAATCAGCGTCATGCCAGCACCCGAGAACTCGGCCATCAGGCGCTCGACTTCACGTTTGGCATTCGGGTCCAGGCTGGCGGTGGGTTCGTCAAGCAGCAAAACCTGCGGTTTGTTGGCCCAGGCGCGGGCCAGCGCCACCCGCTGCTGCTGGCCACCCGACAAGGCCCTGGCATTGCGTGGTGCCAGGTCAAGCAAACCAACACGATCCAGCGCGGCCAACGCCTGCTGCCTGGCATCACGCCAAGCCGTGCCGCGCAAAAAAAGCCCCAGCGCAATGTTGTTTTGCACCGTGGTTCGCAGCATGTAGGGGCGCTGAAACAGCATGGCCTGGCGTGCCCGCCTGTCAAACTCAAAACCACCGGCGGAAGGGTGCACAAGGCCGTGCAGCGTTCTCAACAGTGTGCTTTTGCCACTGCCGTTGGAGCCGACAAGCGCCAGTTTTTCACCCGCCCTGACGGTCAGGCTGCAGCCATTGAGAGCCAGCACCTGGCCAAAACGCACATTGACTGCGCGCATGTCAAACAAAACCGTCATGACGGCGCGCCCTTCAGCGTCAAGGGCGGCAACAGGTCGTCAATCTTTTCGCGCCAGCGCCGCACCAGGGCAATCAGCACATTCAGCAGCAGCACCACCGCCAGCAACACCATGCCCAGCGCCAGCGCCAGCGGCAGGTCGCCCTTGCTGGTCTCAAGTGCGATTGAAGTCGTCATCACACGTGTAAAACCGTCAATATTGCCGCCCACCACCATCACCGCACCAACTTCCGATATGGCGCGGCCAAAGGCGGCAATCAGCACCGTCAGCAGCGCAAAACGCTCGTCCCACAACAAAATCAGGCTGCGCACAAAACGCCCGGCACCCAGAGACAAAAATTGTTCGCCGTGGCTACGGTCAGCGTCTTCAATGGTTTGCCGCACCAGCGCCGTCACCACGGGCAGAACCAGCACCGCCTGCGCCAAGACCATTGCCTTGAAGGAAAACAGCCAGCCCAGAAAACCGAGCGGCCCGCTGCGCGACAGCAGCAGATAAACCAGCAAACCAACCACCACTGAAGGCAAGGCCAGCGCGGTATTCAGCAAGGCCAGCACCACAGCGCGCCCGCGAAACCGCGCCACCCCGAGCCAGCCCCCGAGCAGCAGACCACCACCGCAGGCCAGCAGACAGGCACAGCTGCTCACCGCCAGCGAGCGCAGCACAATGCCTGCCAACAGCGGGTCAAACGAAAAAATCAGGGAAATAGCCGTGCTGGCGCTGCTTGAAAAGGTGTTCATGCCCATGGGTTTTGCTGCACTGTAGCCTAGGCAGAATGGCCCACCTCCGCATCGGGAAACACCAGTTATGAATTGATTTGCATAGGTTTTTTTTGTGTTTTATGACGGCCTGTCTGCACACGGGCACACACGGATAATCCAGGGCAATCCATGCATAAAGTCGAACTCTCCTACCTCCTCAGCCCGCAGCGCAGCAAGGATGCGCTGATACGCAACCCGCTGATGGACATGCTGCACGCCGTGCGCGAACACGGCTCGATTTCCAAAGCGGCACAGGCGCTGGATTTTTCTTACCGCCATGTCTGGGGTGCCTTAAAGGACTGGGAACAAACCCTGGGCCGCAAGCTGATCGTCTGGGACAAAGGCCAGCGCGCCCGCCTGACCGAGTTTGGTGAAAAGTTGCTGTGGGCCGAACGCCAGGCCCAGGCCAGGCTGGCACCACAGATTGAAGCCCTGACCAGCGACATTGAACGCGCTTTTTCAACAGCCTTTGACGACAACGCCCATGTGCTGACGATGTATGCCAGCCACGATGCCGCCCTGTCAGCCCTGCGCGAGCAGGCCAGCCCCAGAGGTTTGCACCTCGACATTCGCTTTATGGGCAGTGTCGATGCGATTGCCGCACTGAACGCCGGGCGCTGCATGATGGCCGGGTTTCACACACTGGAGCAACCCGGCACAAAATCGATTGCCGCAAAAACCTATCGCAGCCTGCTTAAACCCGGCCTGCACAAGCTGATTGGTTTTGCACACCGCACCCAGGGCCTGATCGTGGCCAAAGGCAATCCGCTGAACATCAGCAGCATCACCGACCTGAAGCGCCCCGGCCTGCATTATGTCAACCGCGCCGAAGGCACAGGCACCCGCGTGCTGCTCGACGAACTGCTGGCCCAGGCCGGCATAAGCGCCGCGCAAATAAACGGCTATGAAAGCCAGGAGCCCTCCCACAACGCAGTAGCCCAGACCATCAGCAGCCAGGCCGCCGATGCAGGGCTGGGCATAGAAGCCATCGCCCACGAAAAAGGCTTGGGTTTTGTACCGTTGGTGCAAGAGCGTTACCACCTGGTCTGCCTGAAATCAGAATTAGTTTCACCCCAGGTACAGGCTTTGCTGGCCGAATTGCAGGGGGAGGAATGGCAATCCACTTTGCAGAAGATTCCCGGTTATGGCGGCGGGGCGGATGCGCAGAGTGGCAAGGTTTTGTCGCTCAGTGCGGTTTTGCCTTGGTGGAGGTATCGGAGGGTGAAGGCATCAAACAGGCCAATTTGATGGGTTTTGAGCAGGAGCCGCCGGTGAAACAACGTTTCCCAAGCCTGCGTATGCACCTTCCGGTTACCGCTGCAAAGAATGACGGGCAGATTTCAATCAAATAAAAAAATTGAAAAACCGACTCAAGTCACCCGAAACAAAACGGCATCGCCGTTGTTTGCCGCACGTTGGTAAAAGTCCTTCAAGCCCTGCACTGCAGCCCATACTTCCTGGTACGGTGTCTCGATACCCTCCTCCTCGCAGCGCTCTTGAATAGTGGCTTCATCCAGTCCAGCAAGCATTTCTGAGGTTTCTGCTACGTCATCAGGGTAAGAATAGGTACATATTTCAGGTATGACGTCACATATTTCTACTCCGCAACCATTTTCCTCCTGGGTTACTTTGCTCAATTCGTACCAGAGACGCTCAAATTGAGAAAAACATTCACGCGGCTGCTCGCCTTCACTGTCATAAAGAAAATCCCCATAAGCCAAATCTCCTTCCAGCAAACGTGTTAGCTGATCTTCAGTTATCGAATAAAAATCTCCACCCATGCTCATGCTGTTACTCCTTTGAATGCAAGGTCAAAAAATACGCTGTCAGGCGCTTGGGCTCAATAGTAGCCTTTCAAAAAGTGTTGTGAAGGGAGTTCACGGCCTTACTCTGCAGGTTTTGCCATGGTCAGCCGGGCCTCCTCAAGTGCGTCCTTGTGACGGGAAGCTTCTATCAGCGTGTCGGGATCGCCGCCTGCCCACCCCTTGGTAGTGATCTCCAGGAAGGCGAGTTTGCTGGCGACATATTCTTTCATGGCTGGCGCTTTGTCGGCACCCGGTACCGCCGGATTGACCCTGTAGCCACCCAATGCTCGTTTGCCGCTCGCCAGGCGGGCAGGATGTCGGCTTCCATACTCGCGGCAAGCTGCTCCCGCGTCAGCTCCTGCGACACAGCTTGCGCCACCAGCGCTTCGTATTTGCGGTTCAAGCCATCGATGACCGTTGTATAGGCTTTGACAGTTTTCTTGAACGCCAGGGATTCGCTCAGGTCATACGGCGGTCGGGGCGCAAGAGCCAGCGCCGCAGCCACCAAACCCAGCACCGCTGCGACGCCAGCCCCCAATACCAGCATCTCACGCATACGTACGGGCTGCTCAACGGTGGGCAGATACAGTCCTGCAACCACCCCCACAAGCAGGCCACAGAGCAAGGACGCCAGGTCAGCAGACCCGCGCGCGATGTCAAACCCGATCAGCACGAGGTAAGGCAAGGCGATCAATGACCACAACGACCAGTTGCGCCAGGACGGTGCGCCGGGCGAGCGGCGCAGCATGGCCACGCCTACGCAGGCCGCGAAGGCCACCGCCGGACCGCCTGCACCGATGCTGACCAGCTTCTCGTCATGCAGCACCACCAGCGTCGCGCAACTGCACAGGGCGCTGGTGGCCAGGAACATGCCAAGGTGCAGCGTCTGCCCGAAGGTTTGCTCGAAGCCACGCGACACGAACCAGAAGAACGGCAAAAAGAGCGCCGCAGCCAGCCAGGAGCCGGTCTGCAGCTTGGCCGCGAGCAAGCGCCACTTGCCCCCGGTATCCAGCGTGCCCTGGGGGTAGTTGCCACCAAGCTTCACCAGCGCATCGTTGTTGGTCGCCGTCCAGGAGGGGCCGATGGCCATTGCCCAGACGGTCATGCCCAGCATGGCCAGACACAGCAGGCTTGTGTTTGACAGCAGGACTTCCCAAGTGCGGCGTTGTGGGTTTTGCAAGCGCAAAGGCTCCTGCACCATCGGCTGGGTCGGTTCGAAGGCGGCGCTCACGGCGAGACCTTTGTCAGTGCGAGTGGGTAAATAGAGATTCTGTAGCCTGAAAAATCTGCTTACACAATAATTTAACATCCACTTGGATGGTGGTAAGATGGTTTTATGCCAAAAGCCAGCAAAACATCTCAAATCGCCCCGCCCAAACCGGTGGATGAAAAAATCACCATCAATCTGGGTTGTGTAGACCTGGGGCAAATCGACCTGCTGGTGCAGGAAGGTTTTTATGCCAACCGCACAGACCTGATACGCACCGCCATACGCAACCAGCTGACGACCCACAGCGATGTGGTGCGCCAGGTGGTGCTGAAAAAAACGCTGGTGCTGGGCATACAGCACTACAGCAGCGCTGACCTGCTGGCGGTTCAGGCCTCGGGCGAGAGATTGCAGATCCGGGTGCTGGGGCTTGCCTCGATTGCGCCTGATGTGACAGCCGAACTGGCGCTGGCCACGATTGAGTCGGTCACCGTACTGGGTGCCCTGCACGCCAGCCCTGCCGTGAAAGCGGCGCTGATTGAACGCATCCGCTAGGCCCGAAGTCGGCCAACCCCTTCAGATTCAGCCAACACGCGCTTTTTTGCGCGCCAATGAAGAAAGAAACCATGAACCCCACACTTGAACGCCTGATGAGCCAGGCCAGCCGCATGACGCAGCTCACCCGCTCGGGCGACCTCCAGGCAGCCACCGCTGCGATACAGGCCGCACTTGCTGGCGCTGCAGCACCTTCGCACAAGGCAGCCGAAGGCAACAACACCTTCCGCGACGCCTGGGCTGCAGCCTCGGCCAGCAGCGCCGCTGCTATGGCTAGCACTGCCCGGCAGATGCATGACGTGATTGATGTCGAGGCCCGTGAAGTGCCATCTGGCAAGGCAGCTGAAAAGCCAGCCGATGCGCCAGTCAACACACCGCAGGCAAAGACCAAATCCGCGACCCGGCCCGGTGGTGAATTTGTATCCGGCAGCTTTGCCGATGCCTCCAGCAGTCGCGACTACAAACTCTACATCCCGTCAACTGCGGGCAGCCAGCCACTGCCGCTGGTGGTGATGCTGCACGGCTGCACCCAGAACCCCGACGACTTTGCCGCCGGAACAGCGATGAACGAAGCGGCCGAAGCGCAGGGTTTTTATGTGCTGTACCCGGCGCAGTCACAGCAGGCCAATCCACAGCGCTGCTGGAACTGGTTCAAACACAGCCATCAGGCCAGAGGCCGGGGCGAGCCAGCGCTGATTGCCGGCATGACACGAGAAATCATGGCCAGCCATGCCATTGACCCAGACCGCGTGTTTGTGGCGGGCCTGTCAGCAGGCGGCGCAATGGCCGCAATCATGGGCAAGACCTATCCCGAGCTTTATGCCGCAGTCGGTGTGCATTCAGGGCTGGCGGCCGGCGTCGCCAGCGATTTGCCCTCAGCCATGAGCGCCATGTCTGGAGGCGGCGGCGGGCTTGGTTCTGGCCAATTGCCGGGCCTGATGGCTGGCATGAAGTCCGGACTCAAAACCGGCGGCCAGACAGTTCAGGACCCACCCAGCGGCATGCCGACCATTGTTTTCCACGGCGATGCCGACAGCACAGTGCACCCTGGCAATGGTCATCAGGTCATCACCGCCACAGCAGGTAGCGCGGCCAGACCTGAAACCGAAGCGTACTCATACCCAGCCGGGCGCACCAGCACCCGCAGCATCTACCGCTCGGCAGACGGCAGCGTGCTTGCCGAACATTGGCTGGTACATGGCGCACCCCATGCCTGGTCAGGCGGCAGCCCCAAAGGCAGCTACACCGACCCTCGCGGCCCGGACGCCAGCAAGGAGATGTTGCGCTTCTTCATGGCGCATCCGCGCAAGCCGGCTGCGGGTTGATTGACGTTCCCAGCACGACAGCAATAAAAAAGGAGAAACATCCCAGTAGCCAAAGCACGCTACGCCCCCACTTGACAAGTTCATATCGAAACAATTAAGATTACATTTAGATATATCTAATTAACATCTAAATCAAACGAAAGCAGCATAAACATGCGACATCATCATCATTGTTTCAACTATCAAACACCACGCGACGAGCACGACGACGGCCTGACCGGGGGCCGTGGCGGGCGGCGTGGTGGGGGTTTGCACAGTCCTAGAGGCGGCCGGGTTTTCAGTCATGGCGGCCTGCGTTTTGTGCTTTTGCACCTGATTGGCGAAAAGCCCAGTCACGGTTATGAGCTGATCAAGCTGATTGAAGACAGCCTGGGCGGCAGTTACAGCCCCAGCCCCGGCACGGTGTACCCGACCTTGACCCTGCTTGAAGAGCAGGGTTACCTTAAAAGTGAAGTCACCGATGGCGGCGGACGCAAGCGTTATGGACTGACCGATGCGGGCCGCGATTTTCTGCAGGAAAACCGCCAGACCACCGACGAGATGCTGGCCCGCATGCAGGCTGGTGTGGACGGCGCGGGGCCGCGTGGCGGCAGGCCACCACAGGTGATGCGGGCGATTGAAAACCTCAAACTCGCCATGCGCATGCGGCTGTCAAGGGAGGCGCTGACACCTGAGCAGGCGAACGCCTTTGCCGCCGTGCTTGACCAGGCCGCACAAGAGCTGGAGAAAATTTAATGAACACCAGCATTCTGCGAAACCGCCCTGCCCCAGCTCTGGACAGACCCGACCTGGCCCCCCAACGTGTGCGCCATGCGCTGCGTTTTCGGGTGCTGGATGTGTCTGCCGTCAAACAGATCACGCCGCATCTGCTGCGTGTGACGCTGGCGGGCGATGACCTGGAAGGTTTTGTCAGCCTGGGTTTTGATGACCACGTCAAACTGTTTTTTCCTGATCCGCTGACGGGTGTGCTGGCTGTGCCAACGCAAGGAGAAGACGGCCCGGTCTGGCCAGATGGCGTCAAACCCGTGATGCGTGACTACACACCGCGTCACTTTGACGCAGCCAAACGCACGCTTGACATTGATTTTGCCCTGCACCTGGCTGGCCCGGCAACCCGCTGGGCCATGCAGGCCGCTGTTGGCCAAAAGCTGGGTGTGGGCGGCCCCAGAGGCTCGTTTATCGTACCGACCGGGTTTGACTGGCATTTGCTGATAGGCGACGACACCGCCCTGCCAGCCATCAGCAGACGGCTGGCAGAACTGCCGCCCGGCGCACGCGCCGAGTTGCTGCTGGAAGTTGACGGGCCAGCTGACCAGATTGAGCTGTATAGCGAAGCAGAAATTGAAGTGGTGTGGGTTTACCGCAGCACGGCACCAGCACAAAGCCAGCCACTGCTTGACGCCCTGCATGCCATGCGCATGCCAAGCGGCATTTTTCACAGCTGGATTGGCTGCGAATCAAGCCAGGCCAAGGCGCTGCGCAGCTATCTGGTCAATGAATGCAGGGCGAATCCGAAATGGATCAGGGCCTCGGGTTACTGGCGCAAGGGTGTGGCGGCGACGCATGATTCGCTGGACAGTTAACTTTTGAGGCCAGGCTCAAGCCAACAGATCAGCAGACGTAAAAACCGGTGCGCCTAGCAGTTGAATTGCAAATTCGATGTCAAGGTCGGCGTCCACACTGCCGTAAAGCATGCCGCCCAGCGTGTCGTAGCGCAACTGGCCGGCGGCGCTAAAGCTGCTGGAGCCGATGAATACAAAGGCCTGGTCACCAGTTTGCGTCAAATCGGCATCAAGTGAAAACAGGTCAACGCGGTCGCCTTCGGCACGGTTGAAGTCAACAATACGGTCCCAGCTTGACGCACTTGTGCCAGATTCTGCGAGTACAAGGTATTCAAAGGTGTCGGCACCCAGACCGCCAGTCAGCTCATCCTGCGCGCTGCCACCCTTCAGAACATCCTGGCCGCCACCACCTTTGAGCATGTCATTGCCACTGCCGCCATTCAGGACATTGGAAAAGCCATCACCTTCAAGGCTGTCACTGTATTTCGAGCCTTCAAGGTTTTCGATGCTGTACAGCGTGTCGCTGCCCGAGGCACCCGTTGCCTGCGCTGCGCCTGCCGCGAGCAAACTGACTGTTACCGAAGCGCTGGCATAGAGGTAACTTGCCGTGTCAGAACCCAGCCCCCCATCAATGACATTGTTTCCGGCACCCGAATATATGACGTTGCCTGTTGAATTACCCGTGGCAGTGATGTCGGCCGTGGTGTTGATGCGCAGGTTTTCGAGGTTGGCAGTCAGTTGGTAATTCACGCTGGTGTAAACCGTGTCTGTACCAGCCGCCAGGCTTGCGCCGGTTTCAACAAGCAGATCGCCCACGTTGTCAACGTAATAAAGGTCAGAACCGTCGCCACCTGCCAGGGTGTCCACCCCGGAAGCGCCATTGAGTGTGTCAGCGCCCGCGCCGCCATCCAGGCTGTTGGCCAGGGTGTTGCCTGTCAGGTAGTCGTTGTAGCTGGAGCCGATCAGGTTTTCAAAATTCCGCAAGCTGTCGTTGCCCGAGCCACCGCTGGCCTTGCGACTGGTCAGGCTGGCCGTTACACCAGCCGTACTGCCTGAGTAACTGGCGGTATCAATGCCTCCGGCACCATCCAGAATATTGACGCCTGCTGATGCCCACACGGTATTGGCCAGACTGTTGCCTGTACCGCCAATATCTGCAGCGCCGAGCAGCCAGAGGTTTTCAATATTTGCCCCGAGTACAAAATCAGCGCTGCTTTGCACAGTGTCCAGGCCGCCTGACGCACCCTCTGTGACCACATCGGCGATGTTGTCCACGTTGAAGAAGTCGTCACCTGCACCGCCGAGCATGCTGTCAATGCCTGCGCCGCCAGTCAGGGTGTCGTTGCCAGAGCTGCCGTTGAGCGTGTCATTGCCACTGCCGCCATCCAGCCAGTTGGCTGACTGATTGCCTGTCAGTTTGTCGTTGTGGACACTGCCCGTCAGGTTTTCAATGCCCGAGAGGGTGTCAGTACCGGCACCACCGCTGGAATGCCCGGATCCGCTGATCGTGACAGTTACCGCAGCAGCAGCGCCGTCATAACTGGCGGTATCCGTGCCCGCACCACCCACCAGGCTGTCATTGCCGCCGCCGCCGGTGAGGGTGTCGTCGCCCGCGCTGCCGTCCATCGAGTCATTGCCATCCAGTCCTTCGAGCCGGTTGGCCAGCGCATTGCCCAGCAAGACATCGTTGCCCGTACCGCCAATGGCGTTTTCAATCAGCGTTCCAAAACCTATAAATGCCTGGCCCTGGGCCAGAATACTGTCGGACTTTGAACCTGCAAAGACCCAGCTGCCGGGGTTCAGATCCAGATTGACAGCGCTGGTCTGCTCGGCGGCTGAAAATGTGTCAATGCCTGCGCCATCCCAGATATACCGGTCAGCAAAACCGTAAACCTGGTTGCCCGTGCGGGCATCCGGGTTGACACCATAAATATAGTGAACCGCAGCGAGATCAAAAATACCGAGTGCGCCGCTGCTGGTTGCCCCGGAATAAGACATGACGGTGTTGGTACCGTTGTTTTGCGCAACCGGAAGCGTCGGACTTTCGTGAGGGTGCTTCAAACCCAGCGCATGACCAATCTCATGGGACAGAAGATATGCATAGTCTTGATAATTTTCATATGTTGACTTGATATGCACATCACCGCTGTCTGGATAATATGCATAACCGGCTGCACCAGAATTTCCGGCAGACGACAGATCATCCCGGAAAAACCTGATGTCAACCGATTCAGCATCGGCCACTTCGGTAAACGTCACATTTGCTACCGCACCATAACGGGCCAGGGCTTCGCGCGCATGCTGCTGCTGTACTGCGGTATAGGTTTTGAAATCCACCATCCCGGTTGTTGGTGTCAGTGCAAAGCTGTAGTTGATGGATTGATGTGCACCCAGATCACCCCAATAATATCCACTGGCAAGAGCTGCCACAAAATAGGGCAAGGGTTCTGC
>JAZKIK010000703.1:0-338 GCA_040384925.1 Pseudomonadota bacterium
TCTGGCACTTGCCCGCCGGGCACCCTGCAAAGACTTCCAAAAACCGGCCTCGGCCGGTTTTTTGCTTTCTGGCGAACAAAACTGCGCGATCAGACTTTCGCCACAGATTCAGGCCAAATCTCGATTGCCGTGCTGGGGTCAAGCTGATAGGCTCGGCTTCAAGCTGTCGTAACAGCTTATTACAATCGGCAAATTTGGCAAATACGGACTGTCCAGCCGGATCAAACCGTCATCAACAAACACTGTGTAAGCATGGAAACTTTTGATGCCGTTGAAGCGCCACCAGCGCAGGATTTGAGGCTTGGCGGGCAGACCATCAGGCTGGACCGCGGTGGCGT
>JAZKIK010000703.1:348-14921 GCA_040384925.1 Pseudomonadota bacterium
ATGCCATTCAAGCGTCGCCAGCACAGGGTTTGAGCCAGGCTTCAGGCCAGCTCCCCGATGCTGTGCCTGCCGTGTCAGGACAACAATTGAGGCTTGCAGGGCAAACGATCACGCTGGACTGCGGTGGCGTTTTTGTCCTGACTTGGCCCGACACTGCTTCATTGATGCAGCAGGTGCAAACACTTTGTGCGCTTGAAACCCCTGTTGTCAGGTACGCAGGTGGTGCGCTGATTGCGGACTTGTCGCTTCATGACAACCTGATGCTGGAGGCGGCACTTTCAAATGGCCGTTTGCCCCTTTATCTGCTGCCTGAACTGGACGCCCTTTTCAGGAATGCCGGCTGTGCGCCTGAACGCACTTTGTGGGCATACACCCTGGGTGGGCAAGCTTCGGCAGCCGAGTTGATGCAGATACGAGTGGGCCGCGCCCTGATGCCTGACCCTGACCTGCTGCTGGTCGATGCCGCACAGTGGAACGACGATTTGCTTGCCCCCCTGCGCTTCAGCCAGAGTTTTGTTGCAGCCTACCCCTGGCGCACCATGGTCTGGGCCTGTGACCAGGCCAGTCGCGCCGAGGTGTTGCAAACATCATTGCGGGAGTTCCAGGCGTGAACACCAGGGCAGACAGCGCAAACCCGCCATTCGACAAGCGTGGCGGGCGCAGAAATCCGGGCCACACCTGGCTGGCGATGGCCATCGTCGCGGCCATCCTTCTCACGCTGACTTCTGCCTGGCGTCAGGGCTGGTTCACGCCTACCTCCCATGTCTATATTGAACTGGCTGGTGCCAGCGGTATGCAGATTGGCACGCCGGTGCGCCTGAAAGGCTTCAAGATTGGTGAAGTCGATGACATCAGGCTTGAAAAAAACCTCAGCGTACGGGTACGCCTGCGGCTTGAAACAGAAAAAATGGAGCTGATAGGTGCCAATGCCAGCGCAAAATTTGGCCGCGACAGCCCGATTGCCGGCAAATACATAGAGCTGTTGCCGGGTGCGCGTGAAGGCCAGCGCATGGCCAGCGGCCAGACCGTGCCGCTGGATGCGGGCAATGATCTGGAAGACGTGATGGCTACTGTCAAGCTTGCGGTTGAAAAGCTTTCTTCCGCGCTTGAAAAGATTGACCCGATTCTTGAAGACACACGCAAACTGACCAGCGAAGCCGTGGCCATGCGTGAAACCGTTCGCAGCTCGCTGACGGCAACCCTGGCCAATATCCAGGCCATGTCGGCCCAGTTCAAACAGACCAGTGAAAGTACACAAGCGCTGGTGAGCCATATTGATGGCGACCGGGCCAGGGTGGTTGGTGATGTGCGCGGTGTGCTGAAACAAACCGAAGCAGCCACGGCCAGCGCGGCAAAAGCCCTCAAGACACTGGAAACCGAGCTGCCGCTGACACTGGACAAATCAAAAGAGCTGCTCGACAACGCCAAGGCAGCCAGCGCCGATGTCAAACAGTTGCTGCGCGACTCACGCCAGGACATTCCGGCCATCGTGCGTTCAGGCCGGGTGGCTGCTCAGGATGCCGCCGACATTACAACTGGGCTTAAAAATACCTGGCCACTGTCTTCAGGTACAGCAAAACCAGCGGATACAGAAACACTACCGCTTGACAGTTTTGAAGGCCACAAACCATGAGCACCGGCCTGCGTGCTCGCAACATCCTGCAAGCCCTGGCCGGGGCTGCGCTGGCGTTTGTCTTGTGCGCCTGCACTGGCCGCCCGGCACTCAACCCGGCAGCCACACTGGCGCAAGGCAGCTCGCAGCGCGGCGCGCAGGCCTTTGCACGAGGTGATCTGGCGGGTGCCGAACGTGACTACAACACCGCCCTGCGTATTCATGAATCGCTGGGCGACAACGCCGGACGGGCTGCCGCGCTGTTAAGCCTGTCTCGCATCGCGTCACAAGCGGGCCGGCATGACGAGGCACTGCTTGTGGTTGAACAGTTGCTGGCAGATCAAACAGGCCTGATGGCCTTGACGCCAGCTACCCGCATCACGGCCTATGGCCGCGCGGCCGCGCTGCATCTGGCAAAAAGCAATCTGCAGCAGGCTGACAAGTATCTGGCCCAGGCTGATGCGCTTTGCCAGCGTGTATGCGCTGAAGCCGGTGTACTGATCGTTCTGCGCGCCCGCTCGGCACTGGTCAGGCAGCAGCCGGCAGACGCCCTGGCACTGGCCAATGAAGCCCTGGCCCTGCCCGCCCTGGCGGCAGTCAGCCCGCCAAGCCGCCAGCCACAGGCAAGTGCAGAAAGAGCCAATGCACTGCGCGTAAAAGCCCAGGCACAGGCGGCACTTGGGCAGACACAGGACGCAAGCAGCGCAGCAACACAAGCGCTTGAGCTGGATCAGACCCTGGGCCTGGCAGACCGTGTGCTGCCCGACCTGCTGTTGCTCGCACAGCTGCACAAAACGATGGGTGCCAGCGAACGGGCGCAGCATTATGAAACGCTGGCCAGGCGCGCTCAGGCAGCCAGCCAGGCCTTGCGCGGCCCTGCGCCCGCAAACTGAAGGCAGCAGCATGCAGTGGTTAAACGCCCGTCTCAAGCACTTCAGGCTCTGGCTGATTGCCGGTGGGCCCCAGGTCGGGGCGCTTGGTTATATCGGTGTGCTGCTGGTGGCGCTGGCAGTGCAGTCATGGCCGGGTTTTCAGTATGCCGAGTGGAAGCTGTATGACCAGAGCATGCAGCTGTTGCGCAAAATCACACACCAGCCGGTGGCCAATGACGTGCTCATCATTGCAGCGGATGAAGAAAGCTTTCGGGCTTTTGACGAACCCTTTGCCTTGTGGCACAAACGTCTGGGCGCGCTGGTTGACGCCATGGTGGTCGCCCAGCCCTCGGTGCTGGGGCTGGACATTGTGCTGCCGGCCAAGTCATTCAACAGCGTGATACCAGACATTGACCGCGAGCTGATGCTGCCCTTGCTGCGCGCACGCGGCAAACTCAAGCTGGTGGTGGCGCAAACGCTGGACGAAGACCTCAAGCCGCGCGCCATCTTTCCGGGTTTTGTGGCGCTGATAGGCGCACAGCAGCTGGCTTCGGCTGTTGTCTGTTTTGATGACGATTCGGTGGTGCGGCGTGTCATGGCGGCGCAGTGCGGTGCCGGTACCGGCAAGGAAGCTGACGACACTTACCCGCAAAGTCTGGCTGAACGCATGGCAACCGAACTGGGCACGCCCAGGCGTGGTCAGGGCCTGATTGACTTTCGTACCGGTGATGCCTTCACCACCATTTCAATGGCGCAGGTGTTGAAGTGGCATGCCGACGGCGAGGTGCAAAAGCTGCAGTCAGTTTTTGCTGGCAAGCCGGTGCTGGTGGGTGTGGTGCTGCCACTTGAAGACCGGCTGCGCATACCGGTGCCGCTGTTTGCTGCCGAGCCAGGCAACACACGTGTGCCCGGTGTCATGCTGCATGCGCAGATCTTGCGTTCGGCACTGAACCACGGCTATATAAAAACCGTGCCGCGCTGGCTGGTTTCTGCCCTGACGGCGCTGGTTTGCCTGTGCTGGTTTGGTTATGGTTTCAAAAAAAACCTGGTTTACTGGCTGCTTTTTGCCATGCTGCCAGCGATTGGCCTTTACGCACTATGGCTGGGTTACGCGCTGTCCCCGGCGGCGCTGCTTTTGTCGGCCAAACTGGCCTATGTAGCGCGCCAGTCGCTGGAGGCCATGCGGCTGTCACACCAGCGCTCTCGCCTGACCATGGCGTTTGCAGGTCACGTCAACCCACGCCTGTTGCAGCGTGTGCTGGCATCTGACCTGAGCAAGGGTGTGGGTGAACTGGCCACGCAGCGCCAGCAGGCCACGGTGATGTGGGTGCAGATTTCCGCACAAAACACCTCCATGGACAGTGCCCAGCCCGAAGCAGCCCTGGCCTCGCTGTCGGTGTACTTTGATGCGGTGCAAAAAGCCGTGCAGCGCTCGGGCGGCATGGTGGACAGGTTTCAATGCACCGGGGTGCTGGCTTATTTTGGCGCGCCGCTTCCACTGCAGCACCCGACCCGCGCTGCGCTTGAAGCTGCGCTGGCCATCAGCCGCTCGCACCCGGTCTGGGGTGAGGCGCTGAGAACTGCTGATGCAGGGCTGCCGCGACTGTGCATAGGCATTGCAGCCGGGCCGGTCTTGACTGGACAGGTAGCCATGCACAAATCCAGCCCTTTTGTTGTGGTTGGCGAACCTGTTGACCAGGCTGTGCAACTTTCAACGCTGGCCGAAAAGCTCCAGCAACCCGGCAAACCGCCCGGAGTCTGTGTACTCGTATCGGAAAAAGCCGCCGCCAGCGTCGGCCATACGGGTTTGCAGCGTTTTGAAACCGGCGGCTTGCCTGGATACTTATTAACAGTGAGGTGAATCATGACAACGCCCCGCATCAAAAGCAGTTTTTTGTCTGTCCTGGCCTGGCTGGTTTTTATCTGTCTGCTGCATGGCACGGCACAGGCCCAGGGCCTGGCCATGGCGCTTGACCGCAGTGGTGATGTTGACGTGACAGCCGGCGGTAAAACAGCCAGACTGAATGTGCTGGACTACCTGCCGCCCGATGCAGAGCTGCGCCTGCCGGCCGGTTCAGCCGCCACACTGGTTTACCTGAGCACCTCACAGGAATGGCAATTTGCAGGGCCTGGGCTTTACCGCCTGCAGGCAGGCCAGCCAGCAGTTGTGCAGGGCGCTGCGCCCAAGGCACGCGGCGTTCCTGTTGCGTCGGCAAAAGCCATGACCAAACTGGAGCCCACACAGCGTGAACGTATGGCCCTGGGTGCGGTGGTAATGCGTGCCAGCGGCCCGCTGCGCATCGTCAGCCCCAACAATGTGGATGTGCTTGATACCCGGCCCACCTTGTTGTGGCAGATGACGGAAAACCGCCCGGTGCGCATCACGGTATCGCCTGTGGGTTCACAAACGCCAGCAGCACAGACCGTCACCTCCGCCATGCAGTGGACTGTTCCAGTGGAGCTGGCTGCGGGTGACTACCTGTGGCGGGCAGAGGCTGCCACAGAGCCCCCAGGCCTGCCGCGCAATGGGCGATTTCGCATCATCGACAGCGCAGACGAGCGGCGTGCCCGCGCAGGTAGCCTGCCTGCCGGGTTTGCACAACGCGTCAGCCACGCCGTGATGCTGGAAAGCGAAGACCTGCCGCACGATGCACTGCTTTTGTGGCGCACGCTGGCTGCCGAACGGCCTGATGAAGAATCACTGAAACAGTGGGCACGATGACTTACCAGGCAAATCACACTGCACCACCGGGCCGTCTGGGCGCGACCAGCAGGCTGCGTGGTGCAGCCCTGCTGCAGCTTTGGGCACATCGTGGCCAGTGGCGCATGCCACTGCCACGCGCCCTGATGCAGCGTGAGCGTGACACCCTGCTGGCCGAGCTGATGCCCGCCGTCATGTTTATCTCGCTGATGGCAGGCACACTGCTGTTTGTCACCCTGGCTTCTGCATTGCAGGGCTCTTACCTGGCGGCACTGGCCACCCTGTGGCCGGTGTGGGTGATACAGGCGGCACCCCTGGCGGCGGCACAACTGCTGGCAATGCGAAGGTCACCCACACTGGCGCTGGAGCTGTCCCACCGCCACGCCCGTGGTGAATTTGAAGCACTGGCTCACTTGCAGGCTTCGGCGGCGGCCTACCCCTGTGTGCCGGTACTGGTGGCGCATGCCTGGGTTGCTGCGGCGGCCAGTTTTTTAATCATTGCACTGACCTTGCTGGCCGGTTTTGCCGGGGCCTTTGTATTTGCCGTGGGCGACCTGCGTCAGACGGCCGATGCGGTTTTCAGCCTGGTGTCGCCGCTGGGCTGGTTGCGCAGCTTTTTTACGGCGCTGGTGCTGGGCCTGGCCTGCAGCCTTGCCGCCACGCTCTACGCCTGGCCCGGTACACAGACAGGCACGGCGGCAGGTGTGGATGCACATCGGCTCGGGCTGCGCGCCATGCTGCTCAGTTCGGTGGCCGTGATTGCAGCGGCGCTGGCGCTGAACTGGTTGATGGATTTATTCGGTTTTCTTGCATGGTGGTAAGGGCTCGCAAGGAAATAACCTGGACATTTGGCCGCTGGATTGGGATGCGATGCCAGGCGCGAAGCGTGCCGTGTGGCGAGCCACACAAGCGATTCGCAACGACGCAGCGCGCCCAAGGCCAGCGAGTCAAATGTTCAAGTTATTGACGAACGAGCCCTAATCACGCGCATGAGCACAACACAAGGCAAACAATGACCCAATCAAAAATCAGCTGCGGGGCGGCAACCTGGCAACGCTGGCTGTGCAGTTTTGCAGCCATGACGGCCTTGTCTGCAAGCGCCTGGGTGCAGGCACAAACACCCCCCACTGCGGCCGCCGAAGTGTTTGTACAAACCGGCCACTCGCTGCACGCCACCATGGCCCGCTTTTCCCCTGATGGCCAGCGTATTGCCACATGTGATGGTCTGGGTGCCGTGATCGGCTGGGACGCAGCCAGTGGCCGGCAGTTTCGGGAGATACAGCGGCATACCGGCCTGTGCATGGGCCTGGCCTTTACACCTGACGGGCAGATGGTGCTGTCGTCAGGTGGTGCACGTTCTGGCAACGATGTGGTGATGTCACGCTGGACTACCGGCGAGGCTGTACAGAGCTGGGCCGGCCACAAGGGTCAGGTGTTTGCCGTGCTTGCCACAAACGATTCGCGTGGTGCCTGGTCCCTGGGCGACAGTGACGGCATCAAGCGCTGGGCACTGGGCCAGAACGATGCGGTGCAGACACTGGTTTTGCTGCTGCCCGGTGAAGACGCCGCCAGTGCGCCCCACAACACTGGCATGGTGCTGACGCGTGACCAGAAAAAAGCCTTTGTGGCGCGCCGCGATGGCAGCGTGCTGGCACTTGACCTGAGCGGCAAAACTGCACCAACGCTGCTGGCCAAGCTGCCCGAAGCCATTTCCTCCCTGGCGCTGTCAGCCGATGGCAAGCGGCTGGCGCTGGCGCGCGGCAACATCATGGGCTCCGGCAATCAGGATGTGCTGCTGCTCGACACCAGCAGCGGGCAGGAAGTCCAGCGCCTCAAGGGCCATGCAGGCAACGTTTTTGCACTGGCTTTTTCGCCCGATGGGCAGATGCTGGCCTCGGCAGCACAAATCGACACCATGGCCATGATCAACGTCGGCATGAAAGCCGTTGTTGGCCATGAGGCCTTGCGCTTGTGGCGGGTGCAGGACGGCGCACTTCTGGCAGAGGTTCGCAACCAGCGCAATGACAACGGCACGCCTTTTGTCCGGGGCAGTCTTGACTTTTCAGCGGCCAACCCGGCCGAGCCTGGTCAGCGGCTGGCCCTGGCACTGTGGGACGAAGCTGTGCGGGTTTATGAAATTGCCAGCCCAACGGCCACCCCCTCAAATCCGGCTGGCAACACATCCAGCCTGCGGCTGCTGCACACGCTGGAAAGCCGCGGGCTGGCTCCGCGCCAGCTTCGCGCCAGCGACAAAATGGCAAAAATGATGGTCGCCGACGGCAGGCCGCGCATCGCCCCCAAAACCATGTATCTGCAGCCCGCAGATATACGCCGCGAGTTTGGCCAGGACGCCGACTGGACGCCGGAACGGCAAAAACGAGTTGAAGTCATTTACACCCCGCGCGGCATGTCAACCAGCGTGCAACGCGCATCCATGTGGGATATGAAAACCGGCCGGCTGGAGCGTGTAGTTGACTGGCAACGTGGCCCGAGCAGCGACCTGGGGCTGGATGCGCAGGGGCGGTTTACCTCAGTGGCACCGCTGTTTCCACACACCATCCTGATAGCACCGCTGAAAACCCGCATGGTGCGGCAAGCCACGGCCGATGCGGATGGCCAGCTTTCAATGCGCCATTTTTCATACGAGCCATGGGACGGCAAACCTGAAGAGCTGTTTACCCCCCTGCCCTCACCCGAAAGCAGCACGGCAAGCGCCAAACCACTGCAGGTGCCGCATGAGGGTGCCTACGGCACCGACATCATCATTCAGTCTCCAACACAGCAATGGACGGTGGTGGCGGGTGTGCCGATTGGCGACAAAAAAGACCCGGCCAACAGCCAGCTGTCACCGCGCCTGTTTGTGCAGCAGCGGCTGGCCGACGGTACGCAGGTTCACAGGCATGACATCGCTGCCCCTGGCCTGGTGCGGGCCATGGCCATATCTGCTGACGAACGCACCTTGTGGGTCAGCGGCACGACCAAGGGTCTGCCTTACAACATGGAACATCAGGCCTGGCTTTTGGCCGTCAACCTGGCTGATGGCCAGATCACGCGCGAATGGGCGCTGGCGGAAGGTCTCACGGTTGACCAGATCTCCGCACATCCGGCAGGCGACATGGCAATCACAAATGGCGGCACCAACCTGTCGATATGGGACAAGCGCCAGGCCGAACGCAAATACTTCATCAAAGCCTCGGACAGCCTGCGGCCCGTCAAGGCACTGACGCTGACAGCCGATGGCAAAAGCATTGCGGCCTCTGACAACGCTGGCTGGACAGTGTTGTGGGACTGGCCCGACAACGCCGCACCCGTGCCGCGCTGGGCCCGCCAGTTGCCCTACCCAAGCCCGCATCTGCTGAGTTTCATGGCCAATGGCCAGCGCCTGGCGGCCGGCTCCAGCGACGGTGCGATCAGGTTGCTTGCCGGCACCGACGGCAGCGAAATCGCCCGCATGATCCGCTTTGACAATGATGAATGGATCACCATCATCCCCGAGGGTTATTTTGTTGCCTCGCAGGACGGTGACCGCTGGGTCAATGTGCGCATGGACAACAGGGTTTATGGCATTGACCAGTTTTACGACGTGTTTTACCGCCCTGACATTGTCGAGCGCCGCCTGGCCGGGCAAGCTATTGCCCCGCTGATCACCGTAACCTTGCAGGACGCGTTGCGCCAGCCACCACCCATGGTCAAGCTTGATCTGGCAACAAGCGGCACCCCCATGGCCGGGCAGAAAATCAAACTCAGACTGCAGGCCCAGACACAGGGCGGCGGCGTCGGTGAAGTCAGGGTCATGCACAACGGCAAACTGCTTGAAGTGCTGAACCGCGCCGTGGTGCGCTCCGGCCTTGCGCAGCAGCCAGCAAGTAGTGCAGCAGCCACACCAGCCCTGGCCGAGCAGGCCAAAAATGCCAGCGTGGCAGCAGAAGCCGTGACCCGCGCTTTGCGGCTCGCGGTGCAAACCGGGCAGGACACTGTCAAGGCCGCACCACCACCGCTGCAGCAGCTCGCGGGTGAGGTTGAAGTTGAACTGGTGCCCGGAGAAAACTCTTTTTCAGTGATTGGTTTTAATGCCCCCGGCAACCTCAACGCCAGGCCCGTCACCCGCAGCCTGGTCGCGCAGGGCAGTGCACCGGCACCGCGTGTGTTTGTGCTGGCCGTGGGTGTCAACCAGTTCCAGAGCGCCAATGCCCCGACACTCAAGGGTGCCGTCAAGGACTCCAGCGACTTTGTGGCCGCCCTGCGTGACAAGCTGGGCGAAAGCTACCGCGACGCACCTGTGGTGGTCAAAATGCTGCACAACGAGCAGGCCAGCCGTGCCGGCCTGATGGCGGCGCTGGACGAGCTGCAAAAAGATGTGCGCTCCAACGACCTGCTGGTGTGGTTTGTGGCCAGCCACGGCACGCTGGACAACAATGCCCAGTATGGCGTCATCCTGCAGGACTGGGACGGCAAGCTGGGTGACGGCAGCCTGTTTTCAACCAGCAATATTCTTGACGCCTCGCGCCGTATCAAGGCCTTCAACCAGTTTGTGATTCTGGACACCTGCCATGCTGGCGGCGTCAACTCGCTGGTGCGCGGCCTGTATGACGCCCGCCTGGCCGTGCTGGCGCGCAACATGGGCCTGCATGTTTTTGCATCGGCCGCCGACACCGAAGAAGCCATCGACAGCTACCGTGGCAACGGCCTTTTCACCCACACCCTGCTCAAGGGGCTGAACACCAGCCTCGCAGACAAAAATGGCGACAGGCTGGTCACCATCAATGAACTGGGTGAATATGCACGGCGCGAGACCAAAACCATCGCGCGCAGTGTTGGTCACAGCCAGGAGCCTTTGCTCATGAACTTCGGAAAGGACATCACGCTTTATGGCATCAAATAAATTTTCCTCCTGGCGCAGCGCCAGCACCGCCCTGCTTTGCAGCCTTCTTGCCCTGCCTGCGCTGGCGCAGCAGTATGGCGTGGTGCGCGGCATTGGCGGCATCATCGTCACCGAACCCAGCTTTTTCTCAGCCATTGTCGTTGCCGTGCCGCGCGGAGAAAAGCTGGAGTTCCTCGGCCGCGACGGCAGCTTCTGGAAGGTTCGCTGGGGCGGCAAGGAAGGCTGGATGAGCCGGGCGCTGATCGACAAGGTCGATGGCGACACAGCAGCCACGGCATCGGCTTCGGCACCTGCATCGGGCCCTGCCGCTGTTGCGGCAGTACCCGCCCCGGCACCGGCCCCAATGCCCGCAGCCGCGCCAGCCATGCCGCCCGTCATCGCAGTGGCCATCCCGCCAGCACCCCCCGCAGCGCCGCCAGCCGCAGAGATGCCGCCACCGGCACAGGTGGCGATCCCGGTCCCCATCCCAGCGCCTGCTCCAGCACCCGCAGTAGCAATTGCGGCACCAGCAGCCCCTGCTGTTGCTACCGCACCAGCGCCCATACAAGCCCCGGCTGTCATCGCCGTCCAGTTGCCCACCGCAGCCCCGGCAGCCAGCACCGCGCCAGCCGGCCCACCACGTGGCCGCGCCGTAGTGTTTGGCATTTCCAACTACCGTCCCGACCGTGGCATCCAGCCCTTGCCAGGCGTGCCGCGCGACATGGACAGCGCCTCCGCCATGGCAGAACTCATGGGCATACCGGCTGACCGCATCAGCATTTATCGTGATGCAGAGCTGACCAAACCCGCCCTGACCGCCATCCTGACGCAATTGTCCAGGGAGATTCAGGACGGCGAGCAGGTACTGGTGTACTTCAGCGGCCACGGTGGTCGTGTTGCCGATACCAGCGCACCAGGACGTTGTGTCGAAGGCCTGATCACTTACGACGGTTTTTTGCTCAGCAGCGCAGAAATGTCGCAACTGCTGCAGCCGCTGGCAAAAATCACCGATGGGCTGTTTGTGTTTTTTGACGCCTGCCATTCAGGTGGCCTGTCCACCACACGCGCTGTACTCACCGGCCCCCAGCGCTTCAGCGCCAAATACACCTCCAAGGCGGGCGACGTGTCCAACTGCCGCGAAATCGTCAACATGCTGCAGTCGCCTGCAGGCACACGCGCCACTGGCAACCGCTACATTTATGCCGCCGCCGCCCGCGCCAACGAGATCTCGCTTGACGATGCAGAAAACGGCGGCCTGGCCACCACCCACTTTCTGCGTTGCATGGCCCAAGGCTCCAGTGGCTCACAGACGGTTGACGCCCTGCGCGCCTGCGCCCAGGCCGGCATCGAAAAAACCTTGTCAGGCAATCCACTGTTCAAACCGCACCACATGACCATCACCGGCGACCTCAACATACGCCCGGTGCGCAGCGAACTCAGCCCCGCCGTCAAGCAGCAGTTGCTCAGCAGCGCCAGCCAGGGCCTGCTCACCAACCGCCCCGCCGCCGCCAAGGCCGCTTACGTCAGCAGCCAGCTCAGCACCCAGGGCTGGCCAGGTGTGTTCAACCCCCAGCAGGCCTTTGCAGCCATTGCCGAGCGCACCGACGCCAGCAACAGGTTGGTGATAGACGCCCCCAGCACCCTCAAGATAGACAGCCAGACCCTGCAGATGAAAGTCCAGGCCCCGGCAGACGGCTACCTCTACGTCTTCCAGGCCACAGGCGACGGCAAAAATGCCGTCATGCTCTTCCCCAACACAGCAGACCGCGACAACCGCGTCAAGGCCAAACAGTCATTCGAACTGCCCCGCCCCAGCTGGCCTCTGGTCGCAGGCGGGCCCGAAGGCGATAACCAGTTGCTGGTGGTGTTTTCAAAAACCGAACGTGACCTGGGGCAACTGGTGGGGCAGGAGACTGGGCCGTTTCTGGATCTGGCCGTTTCGCCCACGGGCATGCAGGCATTGACTTTGGCCGTCAGTCGTTCGGCTTATGCAGATGATGCAGACTGCAAACCTGGTACAGCCAGCCTACCGGCCTACTGCGCGGCAGGGTTTTCAGCCAGTGTCAAGACGATTCGGGAAGTGCGCTGAATTTGAGCTGATTCCCTTTCCAGATCAATCGTGAGGGTCCCGCCCAGTAACAACCTCAAGGAGTACGACGGGGCCTGGCATGTGCGTATCAATGACCAATGGAGACTGACGTTCAAGCGGGGTGACAGCGGCCCGTTTGACGTGTTGATTGAAGACCCGCACTAGGGAAAATTCTGGATTCACAAGTACTGGAGTGCATCATGTTCAAGAATGGCATGCGTCCCGTCCACCCTGGCGAAATTCTGCTGGAGGACTACATAAAACCCATGGGCATCAGTGTTCGCGGAGTGTCCGCGGATACGGCCCTGCGCCTGGAGCGCTATTTCGGCAGCGAGGCCCAGGGGTGGCTGAATCTGCAGGCAGCCTATGACCTGCGGGTAGCTGAAAAGCTGAACGGTAAAGTCATCGTCAAGGAGATTTCTCCGTTGGCGATGGCTGCTTGACCAGAAGTGAATTTGGCAGGCTACGTATTGACCTGGTGCGTTTCACCTGATTGAAGTGCCATGGGGGTCAGATTTCAACCGCCACTACAGCGTTCTCCGAAAATGAACGCGACTTCAGCCAACTCGCTGACTCGGAACCGCTTTCTAGCCCCCGCCCCTCTTTTGCGCTTGTTTCCCGGGCACCAAAAGCCAGCCAATCAATAGCGCTTTGACAAGGCCAGCGAATCCGTCGTCAGGCGGCAAGCTAGGGGTATCCATACCCCTAGGCTTGGTCACATTCTGTTACAGTGACCCGGTACATGGCGAGAAAGCCTGCCTTCTTGCTGGAGTCAGGCAGTTCCCGCTCACTCCCCCTCAAAGCGTCTTCAAAAAAAAACATGCGATTCATCAAGTCAAAACTGGGCCAGTTGCTGCTGATCCTTGCAGTGCTGGTGCTGGTAGGTGGCGCCTACGTTTATTTTGACCAGCAGCGGGTTCACACAGTCAAGGTTGGCACTTCGGGCGCTGGCAACATCAGCTTCACTGTCAGCCAGGAGCTGGCAAAAATCATGGCGCGTGAATATCCGCGCCTGCGTCTGGAGATTGTTGAAACCAAGGGTGCTGTTGAAAACATGCTGCTGCTGCAGCAGGGCAAGATTGATCTGGGTTTTTCGCAGAACGACATCCCCGCCGTGCCCGAGGCGCGCATGGTGGCTTTTGTGCATCCGCAGCTGTTTCACCTGATCGTGCCCATGGATTCCAGCATACAGAACGTGGCCGACCTCAAGGGCAAACGTGTGGGCACACCGGCGGTGGGCGGTGGTTCGTACAAGGCATTCATGACACTTGCTGGTCACTATGACCTGAAACCCGAGGACTTTTCGAGCTTTAAAAACATGGGGTCCGGCGCGCTGATCAAGGCTTTTCAGGGCGGCGAGCTTGATGCCCTTTTTGGCAGCGACGCCTACGGCGAAGAGCGGCCCCGGCAGTTGCTGGGCAGCGGCCGCGCACGCCTGGTGGCGATTGACCAGGCCTCGGCCATGCGCCTGACCCTGCCTTACATCACCGCTGTAACCATACCCAAGGGCGCGTACAAGGCCAACCCGCCCGTGCCCGCTGCAGACCTTGAAACGGTCGCCATCCAGGCTTCGCTGCTGGCTCACAAGGACCTCAATCCGGCCATTGTGCAGGAAATCACCCGCCTGCTGTTTGACTTCAAGTCCGAAATGTCGCAAACCGCACCCCAGCTTGCCGCCCTGAAGTCGCCCATCGACTCGGGCAGCGAGATCATGCCGCTGCATGACGGCGCCAGGGCATATTTTGAAAAGGACAAACCGTCTTTTCTTGAGCAGAACCCTGACTACATAGCGCTGGTCCTCACGCTCGCAACAATGGGTGTGTCCGGCCTGCTGGCCATGCGCGCCAAGCTTAAAAATGTGAACAAAAAGCGTGCCGACCAGTACAACCAGGAGATCGTGACACTGATGGAACTGGTGCAAAACTCGGGCGATATCGAACAGCTGGCTACTGCCGAACGCAAGCTGTTTGCCATGTTCAAACAGGTGGTCGACGACAAGGACCACGACGAACTGGATGGTGCAGCGCTTGAGTCCTTTATCCTCACCTGGAACCAGGCACTGCAAACCGTGCGCCACCGGCAGATCATGCTGGCCGGCGCTTCATCAAAAGACCAGCCACTGCCCACAACGCTGAGCCCGTTTTTGCCAGTTGCCGGTGTTTGAAACAGCCCTGATGGCAGCGTCTGGATCGTGAGCACGGTCTCAGGATGCCTCACCGCCCGTGCAAGAAATCTTCAATGTACGTATAATCCACCCCATGACCACCACCAAAGATTTGATCCTCACCTAGCCTTACCGCTTTGCGGCAAGGCTATTCGCCTTGCCGGTCTTTGATGCACATCCAAACCCCGGCAGTTCCACTGTTCGGGGTTTTTTGTTTTCTACGAGGTTTTTTATGCGTACCTTTGACAAGCTGATCGCCACAATTCACGCACAC